>DBTK01000113.1:1743-1981 GCA_002307015.1 Spirochaetaceae bacterium UBA1318 | reverse complement strand
TCTTGACCTTCGCCTTCGGGAAGAAGGATTCGACGATCTTCCGGCAGAGGACGACGAAATCGCTCGTCTGGGAAAGCAGGAAAACCTGAAGGTTCTTGTTCGCGTTCAGTTCCTGGTATTTCTGGATCTGGGCGACCACATCCTTGTAGTTGGGGTAATTGGCCTGGATGTCGTTCAGCAGGAGGAGGGCCTTCGATATTTCCTGCCGCTTGAGGCTCGCGGCTGCGAGCCGGTACTT
>DBTK01000113.1:0-1503 GCA_002307015.1 Spirochaetaceae bacterium UBA1318 | reverse complement strand
GCTGGAGGCCCGCGGCGGGGAGCCGGTACTTGAGCTCGATCGAGGTTTCCTGCTTCACCTCTTTATGCTTGAGCCCGATTTCGAAATCGAGCGAAGCCTTGTCGTACTGTCTCTGGTTGAGGTGGATAGTTCCGGCGAAAAGCGCCGCCGAAGGACCGATGACGGGATCCGCCCTCAGGTGGGTGAAGACCTTGATCGCATTGTCGAGGTTTCCCAGTTCAAAGTAGCACTGTCCCATCAGAAAAAGTGATTCCTTGTCGTCCGGCTCGAGGTCGACGGATCGCTTGAGGGCCGAGAGGGATTCCTTGAAATTTTTCGACTTGAACAGGGCGTGACCGAGATAGCGGTTTGTCTGGACATGATCCGGATTCTGTTTGCGCGCCGCCTGCAGGATCTGGACGGCTTTTTCGAAGTTTTTCCTCAGATACTCCAGGTAGCCGAGATTGTAATTGACCTCGAAATCGTCGTCCCTGAGGGTTCTGGCGATAAGCAGCCCGCGGTGAGCCTCTTCGGGGCGGTTCAGCTTGACCGCCGAAAGGCCATACCTCATGTTGATCTCGAATTCGTTGAGATCTGGATTGGAGCCGCAAACCTCGATGAGAACCTCGTAGGTCTTCATCGCCTTCTCCCAGGCCTGTTCCCGGTAGTAGAGGTCGGCGAGGGCGAGCAGGGCATCGGGATCCTTGGGATTTTGCGCCAGCCGCCGATTGGACTCCCTGATGATCGCGTCACGATCCTTCGTGCGCATCTTTTTCTTGCCGGGATTCCGGTTCTTTTTTCCGGCAACGGCAACGATGAGAAGTACGACAATAGAAAGGAAAATAGCGACAATAACCAGAGGAAGGAAACCCGTCATGGCTGTAAGTATGCTGTCCCCATCAAATTATGTCAAGGAAACGTGAAAACTATGGGCAGGTTGACAATTCTCGTACCGGGGTACTAAGATTTCAGCGGGACTGGCGTTTTTTCGAAATCCGGCGACGCTGTTCAAGGCGGAATTCCAGTGGAAACCAGCAACATCGGCATCAAGATCGCAGATGGACGATTTTACCCCGTCCTCGGCGAGAACGTACCGAAGAAAAAGCGGCTCGTCCTCACGACCGCCCGGGCGGATCAGGAGAACGTACAGATCGATCTATACCGCGGTTTGGGACAGTTCGCGAGCGAAAACGAGTACGTCGGCAGTCTCCTCATAGAAAACATACCGCGAATGCCGGGCGGCGTTCCCGAAATCGAGCTCACGATGGGCGTCGACGATCATGGCAACGTCGATGCGAGCGCCGTCGAGCAATCCACCGGCGCCCACATGAGCCTTTCCGTATCGCTCGAATCACTCTCCTCTGCCGAAACCTACGATGTTCCCGAATTCGATCTGGCGATCGACATGGATGCCCAGGAAAAATCCGCCGAAACCGGGGACGGTCCGGCCGAATCCGCCTCCATGCCCGCCCTGAGTGAGGTCGAGGATTTCAGCATCCCCGAAGCCGACCCCGTCGCAGACGA
>DBTK01000108.1:15410-15682 GCA_002307015.1 Spirochaetaceae bacterium UBA1318 | reverse complement strand
TCGACCAGGTCGTCCAGCAGAACGCCTCCTCCTCCGAGCAGATCGCCTCGATGGCCGAGGACCTTTCGGAGGAGGCCAGGACCCTGTCGGACATGATCTCGTTCTTCAAGCTCGACGCCCTGGCCGCGAGGAACCTGGCCGTCGAGCGTCGGGCCGTTCCCGGCGCGCCCGGGCGCCGCCTCATCGGCTCATCCTGAGCGGGTGGGGAACCTCCTTCCCCGCCCGGGGCGACCTCTCTCGCGGCAGACCCGCGCACCGACCCCGCCACTTTA
>DBTK01000108.1:5221-15202 GCA_002307015.1 Spirochaetaceae bacterium UBA1318 | reverse complement strand
ACCCCCCTCCCCCGCCGGGGGCGCCCTCTCTCGCGGCAGCCCCGCGCCCCGCCCCCGCCACTTTACCCTTCCCGAGCGTCGGTTTATGATTCGCCTTGAATGAGCCCGGATGCCGGGAGGGGGGAGCATGGGAACTGAATCCTTTATTTTCGGGGTGGATCTCGACGGGGTATGCGCGGACTTCTACGGCAAGATACGGGAGATCGCGGCAGAATGGATGAACGTCCCGCTCGTGACCCTGACCGAGGACGTTTCCTACGGACTTTCCGAGTGGGGCATCGAGCCCTACGGCGGCTACGAGAAGCTCCACCGGTTCGCCGTGACCCAGCGGAACCTCTTTCGGGACCTCGAGCCGATCGAGAACGCCTCCCCCGTGCTCAGGAAGCTTTCCGAGAGGGGGGTGAGGATCAGAGTCATCACCAACAGGCTCGTGATCAAGCACTTCCACCAGACCTCGATCCAGCAGACCATCGAGTGGCTCGATCGCCACGACTTTCCCTACTGGGACCTGTGTTTCATGAGGGACAAGGAGGCGGTCGGCGCGAACCTCTACATCGACGACAGCCCCGAGAACATCCTCAGGCTCGGGAGCCAGGGTGCCGAGACGATCATCTTCTCGAACTCGACCAACCGCCACCTCACGGGCCGCCGGGCCGAAACCTGGACCGGAGTCGAGGAGATCGTCATGGCCTCCCTCGAGGCCTGGAACGGCGGGCGGTAATCCCACCCGGAAGGTTCAGCGTGCGCAGCATCCCGTATCGATGAGGAGGATCATATGATTGTGCATCCCGAGACCGACGTCCTGATCATCATCGACGTCCAGAACGATTTTTGCCCCCGCGGCGCGCTGGCGGTCGAGGGCGGGGATTCCGTCATCCCCGTCATCAACGCGATTTCCCCCTCGTTCGCGACCGTCGTCGCGACCCAGGACTGGCATCCGGAAAACCACGTTTCGTTCGCGAAGGCCCATCCGGGAAAGGAACCCTACGAGAGCGTCGAGATCGGCGGTCTCGTGCAGGAGCTCTGGCCCGAGCACTGCCTCGCGGGAAGCCCGGGCGCCGCCTTCCACAAGGACCTCGACCTGATTCCCGTCGGCCTCGTCGTCCGGAAGGGAAGGTCCCCCGGCCTCGATTCCTACTCGGCCTTTTTCGAGAACGATAGGCGCACCCCGACCGGCCTCGACGGATTCCTGAGGGAACTCGGCACGAAAACCGTGTTCCTCTGCGGCCTCGCCACCGATTACTGCGTGCTCTTCACCGCCCTCGACGCGGCGAGGCTCGGGTTCTCGACCGTCGTCATCCGCGACGGCGTCCGAGGCGTCGGCGTTCCCGAGGGTTCGGTGGAGAGGGCCTTTTCCTCCATGGCCGAGGCCGGGGTGAGGATCGCTGGCTCATCCGAGCTCTCCTTCCTCGGGGGGGGGCTGCGATGAGCGAGGTTTCCGCGCTTTTCACCGATTTCTACGAGCTCACGATGGCCCAGGGCTACTGGAAGCTCGGCATGGACCATCGGGCCGTCTTCGACATGTTTTTCCGCAGGCAGCCCTTCGGCGGCGGCTTTTCCGTCTTCGCCGGGCTCGGGACCCTGCTCGACGCCCTGGAGGGATTCAGGTTTCAAGCCGAGGACCTCGCCTACCTCGAGGGCCTCGGGATCTTCGACCGGGGCTTCATCGCCTACCTGGCGGACTTCAGGTTCTCGGGCGACGTCTGGGCCTTTCCCGAGGGCTCGGTCGTCTTTCCCCAGGAGCCCCTCCTCCGAGTCCATGCCGACCTCATCCAGGCCCAGATCGTCGAGGGCCTCGTCCTCAACACGATCAATTTCCAGAGCCTCATCGCGACCAAGACGGCCCGGATCGCCCTCGCCTCGAACGGGGGCGGCATCATGGAGTTCGGGCTGAGACGGGCCCAGGGCCAGGACGGGGCCCTGTCGGCGAGCAGGGCCGCCTACATCGGCGGGGCGGCGGGAACCTCCAACACCCTGGCCGGCAGGACTTTCGGCATCCCGGTGATGGGCACGATGGCCCACTCCTGGGTCATGTCCTTCCCCTCCGAGCTCGAGGCCTTCGATGCCTACGCCGGGCTCTATCCCGACAAGACGGTTTTCCTCATCGATACCTACGACACCCTCGAGTCCGGGATCGGAAACGCGATCGAAGCCGGCCGGAAGCTTGCCGCCAAGGGCAGGAACTTCGGAGTCCGCCTCGACTCGGGGGACGTGCAGTACCTGAGCGAGCGGGTTCGGGAGAGGCTGGACGCGGAGGGCTTCCCCAAGGCGACCATAACGGCCTCGAACGAGCTGACCGAACAGATCGTCCAGCAGCTCAGGAGTTCCCGCGCGCCGATCGACAATTGGGGCATCGGCACCCACATGGTCACGGGAGGCGACGAGGCCTCGTTCACCGGGGTCTACAAGCTCGCCGCGAAGGAAGGTCAGGGGGGCCTCGAGCCGACGATGAAGGTATCGGACAATCCCGAAAAATCGACCAATCCCGGGGTGAAGCAGGTGTGGAGGCTCTACGGCGAGGATGGCCTCGCCGCGGCCGACATCCTCGCGATGGAAGGCGAGACGATCGTCCCGGGGGTTCCCCGTATCTTCCACCACCCGTCCATGGATTACCGGCAGTTCCGCTTCGTCCCGACCGAAAGGATCGAGGCGAAGCTCGTGCCAGCGATGAAAGCCGGAAAAAGGACGGCGGCCGAAGGGCCCCTGTCCGCGATCCGCGACCTCGTCAGGGCGAACCTCGCCGAGTTCGACGGCACCTACAAGCGCATCCTGAATCCCCACCTCTACAAGGTCTCGATCACGGAGGACCTGAGGAGGCTGAAAACGACGCTGATGGAAGGGTATCTGAAAGGGGGAGGGTGAACGGTGAACGGTGAACGGGAAGATTAAGAAGTGAGAAGTGAGGGGTGAGGGGTGAGGGGTGAGGGGTGAGACCCCGGCCCCTCATCCGCTTCAGACCGGGATGTGGCCGACGACGAGGTAGGCGAGGGCCGAGATGGCTGCGGCGCAGGGGATGGTCAGTATCCATGCCCACATGAGCTGTCCCGCCACGTTCCAGTGCACGGCGCTGATCCGCTTGAGAGAGCCGATTCCCATGATGGAGCCGGTGATGGTGTGGGTCGTCGAGACCGGCACCCCCATCGAGGTCGAGATGAACAGGGTGACCGCGGCCCCAAGCTCGGCGCAGAACCCGTCCACGGGCCTGAGCTTGGCGACCTTCTGGCCCATCGTCTTGATGATGCGCCATCCCCCGAACATCGTCCCGAGCCCGAGCGACAGGTAGCAGGCGACGACGACCCAGATAGGCACCTTGAACTCCGTTCCCAGGAGGCCCGCGCTGAAAAGCAGGCTCGTGATGATGCCTATCGTCTTCTGCGCGTCGTTGCCTCCGTGGCCCAGGCTGTAGAGGGCGGCCGAGGCGAGCTGGCCCTTCCTGAAGATGTGGTCGACCGAGGAGGGCGAGGACTTGTGGAATATCCAGTTGACCGCCCAGCCGACGAAAAGTCCGATGACGAGGCCGAGCAGGGGCGAAATGAAGATGAAGGCGACGGTCTTCCCTATCCCGTCCCAGAGGAGGACGGAGGGGGAGCGGGCCTTGACGACGGCCGCGCCGATCAGTCCCCCGATGAGGGCATGGGACGAGCTCGAGGGGATGCCCAGGTACCAGGTGATCAGGTTCCAGATGATGGCGGCGACGAGTGCGGCGAAGACGACGTTCGTGTCGATCACCGATATCTGGACTATCCCCTTGCCGATGGTTCCCGCGACGTGGAGCCCGAACACGAAGATGGCGACGGTGTTGAAGAAGGCCGCCCAGATCAGGGCGAGGCCGGGGGAAAGGACCCTCGTCGACACGACGGTCGCGATCGAGTTGGCCGAATCGTGGAATCCGTTGATGAAGTCGAAGACGAGGGCGAGGGCGACGAGAAATATGATGTAGAAGCTCATGCTCAGCCCTGTTTCACCAGAATGGATTCGATCACCTTGACGCTGTCCTTGCAGTCATCGAGGACCTTTTCGTTGTCGCTGATGATCTCCTTCCATTTGATGAACTCGATCGCGTCGCCGTGAAACTCGAGCAGCTTGCCGATGATGGCGTCGTTCAGCTGATCGCCCTGGTTCTCGATCCGCTTGACCTCGGCGCAGGCCTGGTAGATGGCGGCCTTCTGCTTGAGGGACCTGAGGCCCTTGAGGGCCCTGCCGACGGCGATCACCGAATCCTCGAAATAGGAGGCGAACCTGATCAGGTCCTCGTGGACCCCCGTGATCTTGTAGAGGTTGAGGCGCTTGGCCGCCGAGTAGAGCCGGTCGATGATGTCGTCGAGCTTGTCGGCGAGCTCGTGAATATCCTCGCGGTCGAACGGGGTGATGAAGGTCTTGTTCAGGAGCTCGAGCATCATCCTGGTGTTGGAATCGCACTCGTGCTCGAAATCGTGCATTTTCTGGACGGAAATCTCGTCGAATCGGCCGAGTTCGGTCAGTTCCTTGTAGTACCGCACCGCCTTGAGGATGGATTCCGCCTGGGCTTCGAACAGGTCGAAGAACTTGTCCTCTTTCGGAAAAAGATTGAATGCCATGGGGACTCCTTCGCGTGCAAGGCTGACTGGTCGTGAACGACAGCACCCTACTATACACGGCGGAGGGCCCCGAGACAAGGACGGTCCTCACGATATCCTGACGAAGCGCTCACAAATCGGCGGTTCAGTGCCTGCCGACGGGAACGAGAAGGACGGGAACGCGGCTTTTCGAGACGATCCGGGCGGTGACGCTTCCCCTCCAGAAAGCCTGGGTTCCGGCGCTCCCGTGGGTGAAGAGGACGATCAGGTCGGCGTCGAAGCTCCTTGCCGCCTTCATCGTCGAGGTCGCGGGGTGGCCCCGTCTGATTTCGACCGAAACCGGGCAGCCCCGGGCCCGCCAGGATTTCGCGCGGAGCTCGATCCCCTCCCTCGCCTCGACCTCGATGAGGTCGAGGACGGCCTGGGTCGTGCCCGGGAGGAGGGCGCTCACCGCCCCCCGGCGGTCGGGAAGGGTCGCGTAGGTGTCGACGACGGTCAGGAGCCGGATGGCGGGCTTCGCTCCGGCGGCGAACTCCTCGAAGATCCCGGGCGGCGCCTCGTGGGCCGGGTTCTGGTCCAGGGCGACGAGCACCCGCTTGAGGCCGGGCCAGGGCTTTCCGTTGGGGTTCACCAGGAGGACAGGGCAGCTTCCGTCGGCGATAAGCCTCTGGGCCATGCTTCCGAGGACCATCCGTCTCAATCCACCCCGCCCGTGGGCGCTCATGACGACGAGGTCGAAGCTCCTTTCGCCCGCGTGGAGGACGATGCTCTTCGCCAGGTCCGCCGTGCCGACCTCGTGGACATGGAACTCCACCGAAAGGCCCGAGCCTGAAAGACGGTCGGCCGTTTCGGCGAGGTAGGCACGGGCGTCCTCGACCGTGCCCAGGTGGCGCTCGCCGTGGACGAGTTCCGGCGGTCTTTCCTCCATCACATGGAGCAGGAAGAGATCCGCGCCGAGGGCCTTGGCGACGATCTCCGCAACCGGTAGCGCCGCTTCCGAGGCCGAGGCCCCGTCGAGCGGGACCAGGATCGTGCGTTTCATACGGAACCTCCCGTGAAGATCGAATAGAGGAGGAAGATATTCATCGCGAGGATGAAGGCCGTGATCGTCCAAGCGGCGACCGTCGTGGCCCTCCGGTTCACGAGAACCCCCATCAGTTTTCTGTCCGAGGTGAACTTGGCGAGGGGAATCACCGCGAGGGGGAGGCCGAAGCTGAGGACGACCTGGCTCACGACGAGGGTCCGGGTCGGGTCGAGGCCGATCATGATGACGACGAGGGAGGGGACCATCGTGATCAGCCTTCTCAGCCAGACCGGTATCTCCCGGTCGAGAAAGCCCGACATGATGACCTGTCCCGCCATCGTTCCGACCGACGCCGAGGAAAGCCCCGAGGCGAGGAGGGAGACGGCGAAGACGGTGCCGGAGGCCTTGCCGAGCAGGGGCTCGAGGGTCCGGTAGGCCTCTTCGATGGTGCCGACGGCCGTCATCCCGTTCGCGTGGAAGGTCGAGGCCGCCATGACGAGCATCGCCCCGTTGACGAGGCTCGCGACCCCCATCGCGATCAGCACGTCCACGAGCTCGTAGTGGAAGAGCCGCTTCATCTTCGCGGGTTCCCTGACGACGATCCGGCCCTGGGTGAGGGCCGAATGGAGGAAGATGGCGTGGGGCATGACCGTCGCCCCGACGATGCCGACCGCCAGTATCACGCTGTCGGGTCCCGAAAGCTCGGGGACGACGAAATGATAGAGGACCGTTCTCCATGGCGGCCGGTCGAGTATGGTCTCGATGACGTAGCTGATCGCGACGATGGCGACGAGGCCCGTGATCACGGCCTCGAGAGGCCTGAAGCCGTAGCGCTCGAAGCCCAGGATCATGAAGGTCGCGACGCCCGTAAGCAGCCCGGACATCCAGAGCGGGAAGCCGAACAGGAGGGTGAACCCGACCGCCGCGCCGATGAACTCGGCGAGGTCCGTCGCCATCGCGACGAGTTCCATCACGATCCACATGGCGATGACGGCGGGCCGGGGATAGGCGTCGCGGCAGTGTTCGGCGAGGTTTTTTCCCGTCGCGATGCCGAGCTTGGCCGAGAGCGTCTGGATGACCATCGCCATGACGTTGCTCAGGAGAATGACCCAGAGGAGCATGTAGCCGTACTTGGCGCCGCTCGCGATGTTGGTGGCGAAGTTGCCCGGATCGACGTAGGCGACGCTCGCGATGAAGGCCGGCCCGAGGAAGGGAAGGACTCGGGCGAAAAGCCCTTTCACGCTCTTTCCCTCCAGCACCTTCTCCGCGGCGCGGACCGTCGATCCCTTGGTGTCGGATTTCTTCTCCATGCTTCGTAACCCCCGTATGGAACCTACACGCTATCGACCGGGCGGGCAAGGAAAATCACCCGATCTTCCGCCGCTCGGCCCCTGCCGGTCAGGCTTCTTCGAGCGTCTCGAGGAAGAGCCTTGCGAGGCGGGGATCGAAGATTTTCCCCGCATTCTCCTTCATGAAAGCCAGCGCCGTCGCCTCGTCCATGCCCGAACGGTAGGGCCGTTCGGAGGTGATGGCGTCGTAGACGTCGGAAACCGTGATGATCCGGCTGAAAAGCGGGATGGACTCTCCCGCTATCCCCTCGGGGTAGCCGGAGCCGTCCCACCGCTCGTGGTGGTAGAGCACCGCCGGCTGGATCCTCGCGAGGGAGGGGATGTCCTCGATGATGTCGACGCCCATCCGGGGGTGGCGCTTGATCTTCTCGAACTCCTCCGTCGTCAGGCGACCCGGCTTGTCGAGGATGTATTCCGGTACCCCGATCTTGCCGATGTCGTGGAGCAGGGCCGAAATGCGCAGCTCCTCGAGCTCCTTCTCCTCCATCATCAGCCTTATGCCGATGCGGACGGAAAAGCCAGCGACTCGCTGGCTGTGGCCGGCCGTCCAACGGCTTTTCGCGTCGATCGCCCGGGTCAGGGCGACGAGGATGCCGAGCGAGGTGCTCTCGTTCTCCTCGAATTCCTCGACGTTCCTGAGCGCGACGGAGGCCTGGTCGGCGAGCATCCGGACGGAGTTCTTTTCGTCGGAGGAAAGCCGCTTCCCGGTGACGATGATCATCGAGCCGAGGTAGTCCTTGCCCTTGAACAGGGGAGCGTTGATGACGGTCGCGTCGGCCGGCATAGGGGATCCCGCCTTTTCGTCTATGAAGACCCGCTCGGCCTCCCCTCTATCGGTCTCGAAAAAATCCTGGATCCTGAGAAAGAAGGTGGAATTGAGCTCGGCGTCTTCGATGAACACGCGTTCATCCGCCGGTCCGTTCCGCGTCACGGAGGCGATGATGTCGAACCCGGTCATTTCCGTGTTTCGCAGCATGACCGTGACCTTCTTGGCGTTCAGGAAGTCGGAGACGATTTCGACCACCTTGTTCATCAGCCGCTTTCGCGAGATCGAGGAAAGGACGGCCCGGTCGATCCCGTTCATCGCCTCCATCGCCCGGATCTTTTCCTCGACTTCGGAAACCCGCGCGTCGAGCCTGGTCTTCATCGTGTTCAGGGTTCCCGCCAGGCTCCCGATCTCGTCCCTCGAAGGAATGCTGAACGGGGTCTCCCGGGTGCCCGCCGCGAAGTCCCTTGCTTCCTTGGCCAGCCTCTGGATCGGTTTCGAGAAGCTCATGGCGAACAGGTGGCCGATCACGATGGTGAAAACGAGGGAGGCGAGTATGAAGGCGAGGAAGTCCGCGAGGTTTTCGCGGGCGATGTTCATGATCCCGAAGCGATCGATCCTCAGTCCGACCTCGATCAGCACCCCGTCGCCGGGCCTGGCCAGGTCGATGATGATCGGGAAGGTGTCGGATTGGCCGAAGTACCTGCTCGGGTGGGGGAAATAGATCCTCTTGCCCAGGGTCCTTTCGAGGTGCCCCGACATGGCTCCGTCGACGGCTTCCCGGTAGACCGTCCCCGATTTGCCGAAGCGGACCTCCTTCCACTCTCCGCCTGTCGCGTTCCGGTAGTACAGGGTCAACCCGCGGATGCTCTTGGTCGAGATTCGGCCGATGACGTTCGAGACCTGCTCGAGCCCCGTTCCCCTGACCGTCTCGAGTCCGTCCAGGTAGCCGACGGATCGGTCCGGCAGGAAACTTTCCGCGGCCGCATAGGTGAAATTGGCGGTGAGGTCCATCATCCGCTGCGTCACCATCCCGCCGAGAACGAGAAACATCCCGTACGCGACGACAAGGCTCGAGACGGTGAAAAAGAAGGTGAGTTTCCAGGCGATGGACATTCTGAGGAAGCGGCTGCGAAAGCTCATTCCCGTCGTTCCGTCATATCAGCATGTCTATGTAGTTGCGCGGCTCGATGGCGGCCGAGGGGACGCCCGCCCGTTCGAGTATGGCCCTGACCTCGGCGTCGGCGCCTTCGATCTCCGCCGGATCGGCGGTGGGGAGGAGTATCTCGATCTCGATGAAATGGCCGAGGCCCTCGACCGAGGATATCTCGATCGTGGCCTGTCCCGATCGGTAGGACCGGCCGGTCTTGTGCTTGCGCGCGAAAACCGTGCAGCCTATCCTCTCGGCGAGGGAGGCGAAGGCGTCGGGGTCCGAAACCTCGAACTCCCTCTCCTCGTTCGCCTCCACCCCGTTCTTGATGCTTTTCTTCTTGAAGGTGACGACGGCCGCGCCGGTGTCGCGGCGCAGCCTGAAGTCGGTCGTCGTCGGGTCGAGCCCCTCGACCCGGAAATAGATGTCCCGGCGATCGTAGTCCTTCGAGAATCGGGCGAAGGCGCGTATCCTCGCCTCGACGGCCTCGGGGTCCTCGATATGAGCTTTCAGCTCGACTTCTGTCGCCACGGTTCGCCCCTTGGTTATTTCTTCAGGTTGATGACCGACCTGTCGTAGTCCGCCGGCGGAAGGTAGCCGATCAGCTCCATGCAGGTCGCCGCGAGGCTCGAGATTCCCAGCCCCTCGTTCAGTTTCTTGTCGTACTCGCCCTGGTAGTCGGGGTCGTAGATGACGCAGGGCACGGGGTTGAGGGAATGGCTGGTTTTCGCCTTCGGGGTTCCGTCGGGATGGCGAAGCACGGCTCCCGTCTTCTTGTCGTGCTCGAACATGTCGTCGGAGTTGCCGTGGTCGGCCGAGAGGACGAGGATGCCGCCGGCCTTTTCGACTGCCTTCGCGACCCTACCGAGCGAGACGTCGAGCGACTCCATCGCGCAGATGACCGCCTGGTAGACGCCGGTGTGGCCGACCATGTCGCCGTTGGGGTAGTTGATCCGGATGAAGCCGTACTTCCCGCCCTCGATGACCTCGATCAGCTTGTCCGTGATCTCGGCGGCCTTCATCCAGGGCCTCTGCTCGAAGGGCACGACGTCGGACTTGACCTCGAAGTAGTCCTCGAGCTTCTCGTCGAACTTGCCCGATCGGTTTCCGTTGAAGAAGTAGGTGACGTGGCCGTA
>DBTK01000108.1:0-4962 GCA_002307015.1 Spirochaetaceae bacterium UBA1318 | reverse complement strand
CGTGGCCGTATTTCTGGGTCTCGGACATGGCGAACTGCCTGACCCCGGTTTTCGCGAGGTACTCGCCCATCGTCCGCTCGATGGAGGGCGGGGTGACGAGGAACTGCTTCGGGGCGAAGGTGTCGCCGTCGTACTGCATCATGCCCGCGTACTCGACCTTCGGCCTCCTCTCGCGGTCGAACTTGGTGAAATCATCCTTCTCGAAGGCCGCGGTCATTTCGAGGGCCCGGTCGCCGCGGAAGTTGAAGTAGACGACAGAATCCCCGTCTTCGATCGTGCCGACGGGCTTGCCGTCCTTGCCGATCACGAAGGAGGGAAGGTCTTGGTCGATGACGCCGGGTTTTTCCTTCCGGTAGGTCTCGACGGCCTCGCGGGCCGAGGCGAAAAGCCTTCCCTTGCCGAGGACGTGGATCTTCCATCCCCGGTCGACCATGGACCAGTCGGCCCCGTAGCGGTCCATCGTGATGAACATGCGTCCTCCGCCCGAGGCGATGCGGTAGTCGACGCCCTTCGCGTTGAGCGTGGCGAGGAATTTCTCGAAGGGGTCGATGTACTCGAGGGCGCTCGTTTCCCCCACGTCCCGGCCGTCGAGGAGGGTATGGATCCTGGCTTTCTTGACGCCCTCGGAGGCGGCCCGCTCGAGCATGGCCTTCAGGTGGTCGATGTGGGAATGGACGTTCCCGTCCGAAAAGAGGCCGATGAAATGGAGGGTCGAACCGTGGGACTTCACGTTTCCGATCAGCTTCTTCCAGGTTTCGCCCTCGAACATCGCCCCGGTCTCGATGGACTGGGAGACGAGCTTCGCTCCCTGGGAATAGACGCGGCCGCAGCCGATCGCGTTGTGCCCGACCTCGCTGTTTCCCATGTCGTCGTCGCTGGGAAGGCCGACCGCGAGGCCATGGGCCTTCAGCTTCGTGTGTGGGTTCCCTTCCGTCAGCTTCGGCAGGGTGACCATATATGATTCGGCGACCGCGTCGCCTTCCTTGAACTCTCCGTATCCGACTCCGTCCATGATGACGAGAACCACCGGCCCCTTTCGGCCCTTCCATGACGGATTTTTCTTCAATGCCTCGACCATATGTCCCCCTGTCGCTCGTGCGATACGGAATCGCGTTTCAAAACGAAGTCGATTCCATCGAATGTCGCGTAAATACCCTATCGTTTCTCATGGTTTTATTCAATAAGCGGGTCGCTTCCGGATCTTCGGAATTCGAAAGGAAACGGCTGGACCCGACGGCCCGACCTTCCGATAATGGAGCATCATGATGATTACCCTCTTTCGCCCCTGCGCCGACGGATCGCTCCGGTACTACACCCTCCACGACAGGCAGTCCATGCTGTTTACCCGTTTCGCCTTTACGGCGGTGGCGGCGAAGGGCGAAAGCTCATCCCGTGAGCGGCTCTATACCTTCGATGCTGCCGACGCGATGGACGCCGCCTTGGTCGCCATCATCCGCCGGAAGTTCCGAGGCGGCTATCGGGTGCTCTACGCCTTCATGAGGCCGGGGGCGAGGGACGCGGTCCTTAAGCTGATCCACCAGAAGTCCCCCCGAGAAGATGACGGGATCGCTCCGCTCGGCGCGGCGGTGAATTTCTAGCATTGTTCCCCGTCGTCCCAGGCGGGCATCCTTATTTCGGGCGATGGGGAAGGTCGGGATCCGTCGGGCTTTTCAGGCCGACGGATTTTTTTTTTCGGCGAGCAGGCCCTGGGCCCTGCGGTAGAAGTAGTAGGCCTTGTCGGCGACGGAAGCGACGAGGACTGCGCCGGCCGCGTACTCACAGACGCTGACCGCAATCTCCGTGATTCTCCCTGCGACGGGAATGAAGCGGAACAGCTCGATCGCGTAGAGGATCATCGTGGTCGCGATCGCGACCTTGCCCATGAACGAGGTTTCGGGCCTCACCCTTTTTTCGATGACGAGGAAGACGGCCATGCCGGTCGCCTGAAAGAAGAGCCTGAACAGTACGATGATGAAAAACCAGGTCGGCAGCAGGTCGAAGTAAAAATAGACGATGGATATCACCGTCAATAGGCTGTAATCGCTGACCGAATCCAGTATTCTTCCGATCCTGGTGACCTGGTGGAGGCTGCGCGAAATCTTCCCGTCAAGGAGGTCGGTCAGGAAGGCGAGCACGATGATGACCAGGACCCAAACGAGGAGGCGGTATTCCCTGAGCATCATGATCAGGAAGAGGATGGTCGGCAGCGTGGAGATCCGCGCGAGGGTAATCCGGTTCGCTATGTTCACCGAATCGAGTTTTGTCTTGGTTTCTTCTATATAGAAGCTTTCGCGCGACATGAACAGAAACATCAAGAGCGCGGCATGGACGAAGAGGGTCACGACGCTGAAAAGAATGATGTTGCGCAACGGGATGCGATTGACGATCAGGATGACGAAAAACAGGACTATCTGGAATATTGCATATACGACGATGGTCGTGATGATTGACAGGACGATCCGCGCGCTACCCTTCTTCGGCATTTCGGCTCCTTGAGATACCACCCCATATTAACTATTGACAATGCCAATGTCAAATCCCATACTGCGTTCATGACGCTTGCCGATAGAATCACCTTCAGCCGGATCGTCCTGGCACCCGTGTTTTTCCTTCTTTATTTCATCCCGGTCTGGTTTGGAACCGCCATACTCCCGACAACCATTTTTCTCTGGATCCTCTTTACCGTGATAGAATTGAGCGACCTGTTCGACGGCCGCGCCGCCAGGGGGCTCAATCAGGTTCGCCCCTTCGGGAAATTGTTCGATCCGTTCGCGGATGTGATCGCGCGCCTCACCTATTTCATCTGTTTCGCCTTCTCCGGCATCATGCCTGTCTGGGCCCTGCTGATCATTTTCTATCGAGAGTTCGGCCAGCTTTTCCTGCGCCTCCTGATGCTCCAGAAGGGGATCGCGATGGGTGCCCGGAAGGGCGGCAAGCTCAAGGCCGTCGTCTACATGCTCGCGGGGCTCTCGTCCCTCGCTCTCGTCACGATGACGAGGTTGGGGCTGTTCGCCTCCCTCCACGATCCCGTCTGGATCGCGACGCAGGGCCTCTACATCCTTTCCGTCGCATTCGCCGTCCTTTCCTTCGTGGACTACTTCATCCAGTTCCGGAAAGCC
This sequence comes from Spirochaetaceae bacterium UBA1318, assembly GCA_002307015.1. Taxonomy (GTDB): domain Bacteria; phylum Spirochaetota; class Spirochaetia; order Treponematales; family UBA1318; genus UBA1318. The sequence continues at coordinate 1,843 of DBTK01000108.1, read as the reverse complement.
TGATGCGCCCGATCTCGACGCTTGGTCCCGACGAGGCGAAGGCGATTCGCTTCGTCCTCATGGATATAGACGATACCATCACGACGGGCGGAAAGCTCCTCGCGGAGTCCTACGGCGCACTCTGGAGGCTCCACGATGCGGGTCTCGTCGTCGTACCGATCACCGGCCGTCCCGCCGGCTGGTGCGATCTTATCGTGCGCGAATGGCCGGTCGACGGGGTCGTCGGCGAGAACGGCGCCTTCGCCTATTACCTCGACGATGGCCACCGCCGGGAGTCTTTCCATCCCGCCGCCACGATCCGGAACGACGCCGCGGTTTTTTCCGAAATGCGCCAGGCCGTTCTTGAGGGTGTACCGGAAAGCCGGGTCTCGAAGGATCAATTCTCGAGGCTTTTCGACCTCGCCATCGATTTCGCCGAGGAAGCCCCCGTGTTGCCCCTGTCGGATGCGGGGAGAATCAAGACGATCTGCGAGGGCTTCGGCGCCCGCGCAAAGATCAGTTCCATTCATGTGAACACCTGGTTCGGCGACTTCGACAAGCTTTCCATGGCCGAGCGATTCCTCGCGGAACGATTTTCCTATCGATCCGTCGAGGACATCCGCTCGGTGATGTTCTTCGGGGATTCTCCGAACGACGAGCCGATGTTTTCCCATTTTCCGATGAGCTGCGGAGTCGCGAACGTACGGCGGTATGAAGCGATCATGACATCGCTTCCCGGTTTCGTTGCGAACGGGGAAGGCGCCCTCGGATTCGCCGAAGGGGTGGATTATCTGCTCTCTGTTAGAAAAGCGTAAAAAGTTTTCCCGAATCTATTGACAGGAAAACGTCGTTGTATTAGATTAGCAAAGCCTTCAGAAAAGCATAACAACGTTTTGAGGCCCGGACGCTTGAAGAGCGATGAACGGTTTTGAAAGAAATCGTTCGGATTTTTTTTCGCTTCGGTTGATAGAGTGATCCTTGAAAAGATATGAAAACTTTGATGTTTGATTGAAGTTTGAATAAAAGTACCAAGAGCTTGACACGCCGAGGGGTGGCATGGTAGAAGGTACGGCGCCTGAAAGAGGGGAGCTGGGAACGGCGAACCTGGAGTAGGGGAAGGTTCTTTGAAAGAGTGCATAGGGAAGGGGAGAAGAGGAAACACCGAGAGAACGGTGTGGATAGGAAAGAAAAGATTTCCGAACAGGAAAGAAACTAGCGTTTCGAAACTGTACGGGGGTCGGCTCTGAGTCATGTGATATCTAGTGTCCCTTCGGGGACGTTAGAGAATATATGATGGAGAGTTTGATCCTGGCTCAGAACGAACGCTGGCGGCGCGTCTTAAGCATGCAAGTCGAGCGGCAAGGAGTAGCAATACTCCCTAGAGCGGCGGACTGGTGAGTAACACGTGGGTGATCTACCTATGGGATGGGGATAGCCATTAGAAATAGTGGGTAATACCGAATACGTTTTCCAGGCTAAGGTTTGGAAAAGAAAGGTCCTACGGGACCGCCCGGAGATGAGCCTGCGGCCCATTAGCTAGTTGGTGAGGTAAGGGCCCACCAAGGCGATGATGGGTAGGCGGCCTGAGAGGGTGTACGCCCACATTGGGACTGAGATACGGCCCAAACTCCTACGGGAGGCAGCAGCTAAGAATATTCCGCAATGGGCGAAAGCCTGACGGAGCGACGCCGCGTGTATGATGAAGGCCGAAAGGTTGTAAAGTACTTTTGGACGTGAGGAATAAGCATTGCAGGGAATGGCAGTGCGGTGACGGTAGCGTTTGAATAAGCACCGGCTAATTACGTGCCAGCAGCCGCGGTAACACGTAAGGTGCAAGCGTTGTTCGGAATTATTGGGCGTAAAG
>DBTK01000121.1 GCA_002307015.1 Spirochaetaceae bacterium UBA1318 | reverse complement strand
CGCCTTTTTCCCATTCGACCCGTAGAGCACCAGAAGTTCTCCGCCGGCCGCCGCCGGCGCGGAGCCTTTCGGCTGGAACGAAGCGGAAGCGATCTTCGCCTTGCTCACGGGTGGTCCCCAGATGACGAACTGATAGATCCTCCCGGATTCGGGAGTGAAGCTGAAGTACTTGACCTGGCCCGAGGCGACGCTTGCCGTCGTGGGATTGGCGGGCGTCAGGACCGTGCAGGTCGCGGGGAAGCCGGTCAACGCGAGGCTCGCGCTCCCGGAAGCGATGGAACCGTCCCAGGTGCCATTTCCGTAGGCGTCGCCCTTGGCGAGCCCGCCCTTCGTCAGCACGGTGCCGCTCGAGTCGAGTATCCGGAAATACGCGAGCGCGTAGGTTCCCGAATTGACGGTGAAGGAGGCGGACTGGCCCGAGGCGGGCATCGAGTCGCTCGAGGTGGCCGAGGCGGTGAACGCCACGTTTCCAACCTTGTATGCCGCATCCGGCGGCACCGTGGTCGGCCCCCCATCAGGGACGAGATAGAGATCGACGGAGGAGGAACCCGGATCGACGACGCGGGATCCCGAGGTTTCCGCCGCCGCACCGGCCAGCCTCGTAGAGGACGCCTGGAGACGGATGGACGAGGTCGACCGCCACGACGATCCCGAGGTCGTGCCGCTCGCGTTCGCCTGGGAGACGGCGAGTGCTGCGTAATCCGGTTTCTGTATCGTAATGGTCAACGTTGACCCGCCCGATTTCTCGGCAACCGCCGATTTTGAGCCTATCGGGCTTCCGCATCCCACGGCGAGCAGGAGGAGGAGGGAGAGTGCCAAGGCCGCCCGGAAGTATCGCTTCATTGTTTCCATCTCCTTGTCAGTCGACCGTCACGGAAAGATTCGAATCCGCGACATCGAGAGTAATCGTATAGGTCATGGTCGTCGTCCCGTCCTGTGCGGTGACCGTAACCAGGACCACGTGGGTGCCCTGGGTCAGGGTTGCCGTGCTCTGCGCCTGACCGTCGATTTTCACGGCCACCTGGGCGTTCGAGTCGCTCGCGGCGGCGGTGATTGTCGTCGAGCCGAGCCCGTTCGGCACGATCGGCGTGTAGCTGGTGACCGAGGAGCTGAAATTGACGGTAATTCCACTCGCGCTGAGGGAACCGAGCGTCGCGTCGCTCGAAGCTGCGGCGGCACGGACGATGTTGAGCGTGTAGGTCGCCGTCGTGCCGTCCTCCGCGGTTACGACGATGGCGACCAGGGTCGTGGTTCCGGCCGCGCCGAGCGTGATGGTCTGGTTCGTTCCGGACGTCCCGTTCAGGGTTGCGCCCGCTCCCGTCGACAGGGTCAGGAGGATCGCGGCGGTCGCCGTTTCGCTTGTCACGTTGGCCGTATAGACGGTGCCGCTCGGCGTGATTGCCTGGCCGCCGTTTACTGTCAGCGAAGCGATGGAATCGCCGCTCGAGGAGGAATTCGTCGATCCGCCGGCGGCCTGGGTACAGCCGAAGGAACAGAGCATAACCAGGAGAAGGACCGCGCCCCAGGTGAGAAAAAAACGTTTGCCGACTTTCGGCATACAAACCTCCACTTTCGCATACTTCCAACGCAAAGTCCTTTCGGACTTTTCCGTTAATCGAGTAGTCAGAACAATTTCAGGAAGAGGAAAGACCCTGTCCTAATTGATGTGGGTGAGTGTATCGGAACGAAATGAGGATTTCTATTAACTATTTCCGAAAAACAAGTTCAGTTTTCTAAATAATTATCCACATATTTTAGACAAAGGACACTATGGAGATATTAAATAATGTCCATTCATATGGAATGATCAACGCTTCAGACGAATAGAGAGCCGTTTCCCCTTTGCCTTCAGGTTCCTCGTCGCCTCGACGATGTCCGGCCATGCCTCGAGGAGCTCCCCGTACAGCACGATCAGCCGTTGCGTGAGGGCGAGCGTCTCCTCCGCGGTACGACCTGTTCCCAAGTCGCGGGCGAGGACGGTTTCACGGGACGAAAGCGCCTCGCGGAGGGCTTCGAGACCGCTGCGCACATCGTCGGCCCACGCCCTCGGCTTTTCGTCATACTCGGCGAGCAGCGCCTCCATCTTCCCGATCGAGTCCGCCTTTCCTCGCGATACGAAAGGAAAAAAGAAATCCTCGAATTCCTTCGGGTCGAGCCTGCCTGTCGTTTGAAGATACCGACCGAGGGCACGGGTCCGATCCACGACGGAAAGCGCAACGGGAAACGTGGCGGCGAAGGAATGGACGAGCATGATGACCAGATCCGCAATACCGGGACCGGGGGAAGCGTTCCGGATGGATTCCAGCGATTGCTCCCGTTTCTCGGGCGGATCGTGCTCGATGACGAACGGCGCATGGGAGAAGAATGCCTCCGGATCGATGGCGGCGAGCACGGAGGCGAAGACCCCGTCCTCGTTCCGCGTTACCGGAAAGAAGGGAGGCAGGAAGAACCGGTTGTCGAGGCCGATCGCGTAGGCCATGAAGAGAGAGCCGTCGCCGATCGTTGTCCTCAAGGGAGACCTGACGACCGCGCGGCTCGTCATGAAGGCCCGGTAGGTTTCCGGGTTCTCATGGAGGCGATTCCGCGAATCCCCGTGAAGCGAAAGATAGTACCGCGTCGAGCCCATAGAGGAGTCCCCCGCTATTCCCATCGAGCTCGCCGCTATCCGGCCCGATCCGGTCGAGAACGCCCGGATCAGGCGGTCGCTCGCCCGGTCGAGGACCAGGCCGTGCGTACCGGTTCCCCCCGAGCCGATGCAATCCCGTATCCGCCGTCCGAGCGTCGCCTCGTGAAGGCCGATGAAGTCCAGGTCCTCGGGCACGAAGCCTGCCCTCGCGGAATCGCGGTCGGCATGAAACCAGAACTCGGTCGGATCGCCGGTTCTGAGCTCGAGCCCCTCGAGGGGTTCGGGAGGCCGGCCCATGCGGCAGATCGTGTCGTCGTCGAAGAAGAGCGCGGCCTCCCCCGCCGTATCGAGGAGGGAGCCGTTGCGGCCCGCTCCGTAGGCCGGGCCGCAGCCCTCCAGGCCGAAGAGGGCGAACTCGAGAATTTCGCGGGAAAACCCCGAAGCGATGAGCTCATTCACAAAGGCCCTTTTTTCCTCGAGACCGGCGTAGAAAATTTGCGCATCGAAGACGTTTCCGATCGAGGCCGCCGCCTCGCGGTACTCGGCCTTGACCTGGGCAGCGGAGGAGTCGTCGTACACCACCCAGTCCGGTTTCCGGCCGAAGCGTTCGGCGTTTCCCAGGTAGCTTTCCAGGGCGCGTTTCGCCGATGCCGGACGGTCCTTCGTCACCGTTCCGAGGGTGGAGATGCCCGCTCCCGTCCCGGGCTGGGCTTCGGGCCAGTCCCCGATCACCGCCGAAAGCGGCTTCAGAAATCCCCTGGCGGCACAGTCCCCGAGCTGTTCGAGAAGGCCGTCCCGCTCCTCAGCGCCGAGGTCCATCTCCCGGCCGATCCTTTCGGCGTGCTCGCGGAGTGTTATGAAGCTTTGGCATCGGGCGAGGCATTCGGCCGTGTAGGCGGGAATGAGGCCGGGGTCACCATCGGAGGGAACGATCAGGACATTTTCGCCGCCGGCCGGGATGAAGCGCAGACCCACGGCGCGGTAGGATTCCCGATCGGCGTGTCCTTCCTCCGACCCCTCATTCCGCTCCGTTGTGTTTCGTGATCTCTGAAAAAACGCCATCAAACTTCCTCAAGACAATCCACGGGCGGGCCAGACGAAACCGGGCAGTGCCGTCGATTCGACGGGATCTTCGCGACGGTATTCCCTTACAAGGCCGAAGCGACCCGATTCGAGCCGATAGGCGAAAACGGAGCCATCCTCGGGACTGACGATCCAGTATTCGTGGACCCCGTTCTCCTCATACAGCTTTTTCTTGACGGAGAGATCCTTCATGGCGGTCGAATCGGAAAGAATTTCGGCGACGAAATCGGGAGCGCCGTGGATGCCGTTCTCCCTGAGCTTCACCGGATCGCAGACCACCACGACGTCCGGCTGGACGACCGTGTCGGCTTCTTCTTCATTTCCAGGTTCCACCCCGGGGAGGAAAACGTCGACCGGGGCTACAAAAGGTTCGCCGGGTTTGCCTTTCAGAAAGGTGGCAAGTTCATTGATGAGATTGACGACAATACCTTGATGACGGAGTTTCGGCGCGGGACTCATCGCATAGGCAACGCCGTGGATCAATTCCCACCGCTCCTCATCCCCCCATTTCAGCCAGTCGGCGACGGTATAGGTTTCCTTTTTCAGGGCTGAGCTTCCGACAATCGGTTTCGGCATGTTCGCCTCCGTTCCATCAACAGGGTAAATGGCGGGGGATAAGGATGTCAAGGAGGTGAGAAAAAACGAGCCGGTCCATCCTGCTGGACGGGCCGGCTTATATAAGTCGTTTATTTATGGATGTCACCGACCCGGAAAAATCAGACCGAGTGGCGACATTTAGCCGGTACTAACCCCTGCTGTCTCCGCGCCTCAATCCGATCACATAGAACGGTTCGTTTTCGAGCGTACCCCCTGCTACGGAACTAAACGAGGAAGTACCAGATCCGCCGTTCCATGCCTGTATCGCCCAGGACTTGCCATTGGAACTGGTCAAAACAGAACTACCGGAATAATAACTGTAACCACTCACCGCGATAAATCCGCCCGTCCCGTAGGCTATTCCGAATAAAGGATAATAATAACCATTGTTTATCGGAAGATCCTGCGTCGACCAGGTGGTGCCGTCGCCGGAGGTCAGGATCAACGGGGAGTACATGCCGTTCCTATATCCTACGGCGACGTACATGCCGTTCCCGTACGCGGCCCCATATATTTCACACTGAAAAGAAAACGTAGCTGAAGCCGTCAGACCAGCCCAACCGAAAGCAACATCGCTTGTCGAAGAAACATCGCTTGTCGAATAAATCGCTAGACCAGTTCCACCAATTCCGGTACTCGCGAATAAAGTCCATTTATCTTTCAGGTAGGCGATGGTTTGATTGCCCGTAGTATTCGGGGCGCCGTTAACACTCTTCCAGTTCTGGCCGTCTGGGCTTGACCATATTTGAGCCCCACTATACGCCACGAAATAACCGTTCCCATACGCGACATTGGTAAAATCGATGTCAGTGTGTATGACATTCGCATAGGTCCATGAAATTCCGTCTGTAGATCGTATGATGGTTCCGTACTCACCGACCGCGACGAAGATATTGTTCCCGTAGGCGATGCCATTGAGAGAATATGGGGTAACTTCATAAGTTGCATCAGCGTCCACCAAGCCCTTCTGTCCCTTGAGGATTTTAAGGCCTGACATTATTGGTAATTTGGCATTATTCGTTTCCCCTGTCCTGCTCTTTGAGGTCCCGAAAACCGTATGGCCGACATGGGTACCGGGACGGGGAATGCCAAGATCGTTCATGTAAACGAAGGTTCCAGAATAAACCGGACTTGCTACCGAATTGTCGACGACCAGGATGGCCTTTACCGTTAAAGGTGGATTTCCCGAAACAACTTTAGGCGCTCCAACCTCGATATAGGATAGCGTAGTTCCTGACTGCGGATACGTCGGCGTAGATCCGTCGGTCGTGTAATAAATGGATCCGTCGTAATCACTATTTATATATACTGAATCTCCATCCATACCAAAGAATATTTGTCTCTCCCCATCGAACGCGACCCAGGTCCAGTTCGTCCCGTCCGTGGTTCTGATGATGTTCCCGTAATCCCCGACCCCGACGAAGATCCCGTTTCCGTAGGCCACCGCGTTGATACCGATTCCTCTTGGCATATACGGCGTAAATATATACTGGGGCGCCGACAAGGACTGAAACGATACTCCGGCATTCCAGCCCCCATTCGATAACTTGGTGTATATTTGCGCGGTCGCCGTATCGAGGTAGAGGTCACCCGCGACGGCTCCCGATGGGTTGCTTGACGTCGGAACCGAGCTTCCCGTCCACCACATCGCGCCATTTGTGCCGTTGGTGCCGTTCGTTCCATTCGCGCCGTTGGTTCCATTCGTCCCATTGCTTCCGTTTGTACCGTTGGTCCCGTTGGTTCCCTTGAGCGTAAACAGGGCCGTCCACGTACCGCTGATTTTCTGGTAGGCTATGGTCGAGGTGCTGTCCAGCCAGAGGTCGCCGTCGCTTCCAACACCTGCGGCAGGAGGTGCGGCTCCGACAGTCCAGCCCGAGCCGTTGGTCCCGTTGGACCCCTTCAGCGTCGCGACCGTCGTCCAAGTCCCGTTTACGTTCACGTAGAGGATGGTCGTACTTGGATCAAGCCAGAGATCCCCGTTCGAACCGGTACCGGGCGCGTCCTTCTGGACGAACCACTTCGCGTTGACCGTAATTCCAGAACTCTTCTTGCTCGAACCGGATGACGAAGGATTGCTGCAGGCCACCAGGCCTATGGCCAGGACGGCGAGCGCCAATAAAAACAACTTTTTCATGGACGTCCCCCTTTTCGAATACGGATTCCCCCTACCCCAATTGATATAAAAAGAGTCTATCTCGAACACTCAACAAAAACAATGAAGCGATCACATTTATTTACTGGCAATATTTTTATTATTATCGTCATATCACATAAAACTGACAAAGTGGAGGATTTCGCCATGTTCACCGCCGACCGAGAGCACGAGGCAAGGCTTCGGAGTAATGGATGGGTCGAATTCGGCTTGTTCCGGTGATTCTCGTTCTGGCCGCTGCCCCGATGTTTACCGGTATCTCGTGCTCGAAGGCTTTCCTATTCGGCGACGCCGGGCGCGCCGGTTCAGGCCCCGGTTTCATTTTTCGATGAGATACTCGGCGCGAATTTCCCGTTCCAGGGTTTCGAGGTCCTGGAACCTCAGCCCGTTCATGCCGACGGCCCTGGCACCCTCCACGTTTTCCGGAATGTCGTCGATGAAGAGGCAGCGTTCGGGGGCTTCTCCGATCCGGTCAAGGGCGATGAGGAATATCTCTTTCCGTGGCTTATTGACCTTGCATTCGCAGGAGTAGATCCGCGAGTCGAAAAGTTTCGTCCATTCGAAATGCTCCTCCAGGTAGGAAACGCCGTCCCAGTGGATGTTCGACAGGAGGAGGACGTGCCGCGCATCCCGCTTGCTGCGGGCCACGAGGTCGATCATGGCGTCGTTGATGTTGAACCAGCTCCTCAGGTCGTCGTCACGGAGTCCGAGCATTTCATCATCGGTCAGGGCGGTATCGAGAGCGCCGGCGACAAGGCGCCAGTACTCGCGATAGTCGATGTCGCCGCGATCGTATTTCAGCCGGTTTTCCATGTAGGCCTTCATGAAAACCTCGATCGAGAGGTCCGAGCGGACGGTATTCTTCATCTTCACGATAAACTCGAGATCCTGGGGTTTGGTGAGGACATTGCCGAGATCGAAAATGACCGTGTTGATTCTTTTCATGGGTTGAAACTATCCGAGGCGGCCTGGATATTCAATGCCCATGCGGCAACGGTTCATTGTTCCTCGAAGCCTGTTGGTTTAAAGATGTTAGTAGTTCCTCGAAGCTTGTTGGTTCGAAGCGTTGGGGAGACGGAAATCGGGGAACGGATCGGCCGCGGGTTTCCCGCGCGGCCTTGGTGGGGTTCAGACCGGTGGGATCTGCCCCTCGTCGGGGGATTCCGGGGTCGGTTCCCCGTCGGAGGCTTCGGCGGGTTCCTCGTCGGACGCATCCTCCGGTACATCGTTGTAGCCGTCGGGCGCGATGATCCCGTTCTTGCGATCGAGTTTTCGCTTGGCCTTCTCTTCCGCCTTCTTCTTCCGCTCCAGTTCCAGCTGGCGCTTTTTCCCACTGTATTGATTTCTGTTCAATGTTCCTCGCTTGGCGACCGGGTGATGGTACATGATAGCCGTTTTTCGGGATAAAGTGAACATCATGTTAGGAAAGCAGCGGGAAGGGAATTCGAAGGGCCGGATCGTCCATCGGGCGATCCGGCCGGGATGTCATGCGAAACGGACCGAAGTCCCTAAACGATTACCACTGGGCGGGGTAGAACTGGTCGACGTTCGCCTTGGTGATGATCTTCTGGGGAATGTAGCTGACCGGCGGCACCGGCTTGCCGTTGAACCAGTCGGAAGCGGTCTTGACGGCCAGGGCGCCGTCGCCTTCGGCCGTCTGGTAGGTGATGGCGAAGAGCTTGCCCTGCTTCACGAGGTCCATGCCCTGGCGGCTGTTGCCGGCTGCCACGACCACGACGTCGTTCCGTCCGGCCTTCTTGAGGGCCTCGAAGATGCCGATGGCCTGGGCCGAATCGTCGGCGGCGAAGATGCCCTTGAGGTCGGGACCGAAGCGGGTCAGCCAGTCGCCGACGACCTGGCTCGCCTTGTCCGCGTCGAAACCGGGGGCGTCCTTGATGAGGGTGTTGACCGAGGGGGCGTAGCCGGAGAGTTCGGACATCGGGCCCCAGCAGCGTGCGTAGTAGGGGCTTCCGCCCGGCGCGTGCTGGACGTAGGCGACGCCGATCGACTTGGCGTCGGCATTCCGCTTTTTCATTTCGTCGGCCCAGACCCGGGCGAGCTTGCGCTGCTGGCCGAAATCATCCGGGCCGGTCCAGGCGATGCAGTAGTTCATGGCCTCGGCTGAGGGCAGGGTGTTGAACAGGAACAGGGGAATCCCCGCCTCGTTGATCTTGCGGGCCTGCTGGGGAGCCGTTTTCGCGTCGAGCGGGATGAGGAGGATGGCATCGGGCCTCTCGTTGATGGCCTGATCGATCATCTGGTTCTGGACGGCGAGGTCCCAGTTCGGGGAAAGGGCCTTGAACTGGATCTTGTAGGCGTCGGCGACCTTCTTCGCGCCGAGGATGCAGGCGGTCGTCCAGGGATGGTCGCCGTGGACGATGAAGATGATCTTCTTGCCGATCGCGCCGTCTCCCGGCGACTTGGGCTGGTTGACCTTCTTGGTGTTCCATCCGGCGTACTCCATGTCGTACCAATGCAGGGGATCGGTCTCGGGCAGGGCCTCGGGATTGGCCGGACGGGCGGGAATCACCTTCTTTTCGGTCGACAGGACGATGAGCGGCTGGTTGTCCGCCGCCTTGAGGACGGAAACATCCACCTTGAGCGAATCTTCGAGGTTCTTCTTCGCCGCGGCGCTTTGGCCGAACGTGGTTCCGGCGACGAGCGCGAGAACGGCGAACAACAGCAACAGTCTCTTCATGGTAGCCCCCTTTATCGTTTTACCGCGGCCGGTGTCCGGCCTGCGGCAGGATTCCACAGCAATGGTGCAGGCTGTGGAAACACTCGAAGCATTTCCACAGCCTGCACTGCAATTGCTCGCATTTCTAGCGAAATGCTGTGCAATTGCAACGCACAGGGAGTGTTGAAAAAGCCTCATCGGCCTTTTCAACACCCGATTAGCCCTTTTTCACGCCGGCCTCGGCGAGCTCCTTCAGCAGGTAGGGCCTCTGGCCGACGACCTTGTCGTGCTTGTAGACCGCGTAGGCCTCGTAGAGAACGACGAGGGCCAGTATCAGCCCCGCGAGGAAGATCTTCACCTCGTTCCCGAGGCCGAAGAGGATGACCCCGTCGTACAGGATCTCGAGGGTGAGGATGGCGACGAAGGAACGGAACACCCCGCCCTTCCCGCCGGACATGGCCGTCCCGCCGATGATCGTCGCCGACATGACGTACATGAGGGAGTTGGTCCCGAGGTTCTGGGTCGCCGCGGCGCTCTCCATGGCGAAGAAGACCCCGCCGACGGCCGCGGTCAGGCCCGAGAGCATGAAGGCGCCGATGATGTAGGCGTCCGAACCGATGCCCGCGAGCCATGCGGTGTTCCGGTTGCCGCCAACCATGTAGAAGTTCCGGCCGAACCTGGTCTTCCTCATCACGAGCTCGAAAACCGCGACGAGGGCGAGGGTCACGAGGATCCTGGGGGTCACCAGGGGCATGAGCTTCTTGCCCAGGAAGTCGGCGGTCGAGAAGGCGACCGGCGTGCTGAGGGCGATGGAGTTTCCCCCCGTCGACTGGTAGACCACCCCCTGGAGTATCGTCATCGTGCCCAGGGTCACGATGAAGGAATTGATCTTCGCCTTGGTCACGAGGAGGCCGTTGACGAGGCCGACGAGGCAGCCGGCGACGATCGCGACGGGAACGCTCACCGCATAGCCGAACCGGGGCTGGAGCCCGAGGCCGATGATGCCGGCCAGGGTTATCACGGTCCCGATCGAGAGGTCGAGCTGGCCCGATATCATGACGATCGAGAAGCCGATGGCCACGCAGGCGTTCATCGCCGTCGTCGACATGATCGTCGTGAGGTTGAACGGGTTGAAGAACCGCGGGGCGAAGGCGGTCATGAACGCCAGGATCACGAAGAAGAGGAGGAATATGCGGTTCCGGTCTATCCAGGGCAGGACCTGGCTCCGGTTCGATTTCAGGTTAGGTGTCGTCACGGCCGAGGCTCCTTAATGATTTCGCGTTGATTCCCACGACGATGATGAAGATCGCGCCGCGGATGATGTCCTGCGAGAGGGTCGGGATTCCGAGCAGGGTCATGATGTTGTTGATCAGCCCGATGATGAGGACGCCCCCGAGCACCCCGACGATGGATCCCCGTCCCCCCGCGAGGGTCATCCCGCCGATGACCACGGCGGTCACCGCGCGGAAGTCGTAGCCGGCCCCGTTGTACCAGGCGCCGACCCGCGAAAGGGAGGTGACCGCCAGGCCTCCGAGGGTCGCCGTGAAGGCGCAGACCACGAAGGCCAGTCCTATCACCGATTCGACGTGGACGCCGGTGAACTTCGCCGCCCGGAACGAGGCTCCGGTCATCTTGAGCTGGCCCCCGAAGGAGGTCCGGCTCAGCACGAACTGACCGATGACGACCAGGATCAGCATCATGAGCATGGGAAGCCTGATGTTCAGAAGATCGTTCCCGCCGATGTGCTGGACGACGTTGAGGCGGTAGATCGAGTCGAAGGACTGGCTCACCCCGGCGGTCGAGGCCACGGTGTCGGGGTAGATCTGCTTGTTCACCCAGACGAGGCGGATCACGCCCATCGTCACGTAGTTGACGGCCAGGGTCCAGATGATGGGGTTCGCCCTGAAGCGCCCGATCACGATCGCGTTGATCATGCCGATGATGAGGCCCGTCACGATGGCGATGCCGATAGCGGGCCAGAATCCGTACTGGAGCATCTGGACGGCGACGATGCCGGTCAGGGCCATGGTGGTCGGGACGGACATGTCGGCCATGTTGCCCGAGTAGGTCACGAAGGCCATGCCGACGGCCACGATGCCCAGCATCGAGACGGTGTCGATGATGTTGATGAAGTTCTGGACCGAGAGAAATCCCCTGATCACGCCGGTCGCCTGGAGCACGGCCCCGAGGAGGATGAAGAGCGCGGCGGCGAAGTAGATGCCCACCACGATCATGAATCTCATGAATGAACCGGACCTCAGCGAGCGCCCGTCCGTCGTCTTTAGCTTGTCTTCCATCACGTGGTCCCTTCCTGAGCCGAACCGGATTCGGTGTTCGCGGCGAGGAGCACCGATTCCTCGGTGCATTCCCGTTTGTGCATTTCACGCGTAAGGTGGCCCTGCCTCATGATCAGGACCCGGTCGGCGAGCCCGACCAGTTCGGGCAGGTCCGACGAGATCAGGATGATCGTGTGGCCCTCGTCGGCGAGGCGCTCGATCGAGCGGTGGATGGTCATCTTCGCCCCGATGTCGACGCCGCGGGTCGGCTCGTCCAGGATCAGGACCTTGGGCTCGCAGGCCATCCATTTCCCGAGCAGCACCTTCTGCTGGTTTCCGCCGGAAAGGTTCGCGACGGTCTTTAAGGGATCGGCCGGGTAGATCGAAAGCTCGGCGACGAGCTTCTCGAAGACCGGGTTCCCGAGCCGTGGCAGGTAGACCCCCAGCCGGGAATGCCGCCTGATGAGGCCCGCCAGGGTGTTTTCCCTGGTCGAGAGCCTGAGGGCGAGTCCCTCGGACTTCCTGTCCTCGGTCATGTACGAGATGCCGAGCCTCATCCCTGAGGCCATGTTCCGCGGATCGATCTCCTTCCCCTCCATCAGAACCTTCCCCGAGTCCCTCCGGTCCAGGCCGACGAGTACCCTGGCGAGCTCGGTCCTCCCGGCGCCGGCGAGCCCGCAGATCCCGAGGATCTCGCGCTCGTGGGCGGTGAAGGAAACGTCGTGGAAAAAGCCGCGGCGGGTGAGCCGCTCGACCCTGAGGCTTTCCTTGCCCCGTTCGCGCTTCGATTCCCGGTAGAATTCCTTTTCCGAGCGGCCGACCATCATCTGGACGACCTCCTCGCGGGTGACGTCCGCCTTGTCCCGGGTCGCGACCTTCTTGCCGTCCCTCATCACCGTGATGCGGTCGGCGATCCGGAACACCTCGGGGAGGTGGTGCGAGATGTAGACGATCGCGAGTCCCTGGCTCTTGAGCTGCTCGATGATGCCGAAGAGCCGCTCGACCTCCTCGCGGGAGAGGGCCGAGGTCGGCTCGTCCATCACGAGGATGCAGGGGCGGTTGCTCAGGACCTTGGCGATCTCGACGAGCTGGGCCTCGTGCTGGCTGATGTCCTCGATCGGCAGGGTCGTATCCAGGCTCAGCCCGACCTGGCTCAGCCAGAAGGCGGCCTCGGTCTGGAGCCTTTTGCGGTCGAGCAGGGGCCCTTTCAGGGGGAGCCTTCCGACCAGGAGGTTCTCGGCGATGCTGATGGGCCGGGCGAGGCTCAGCTCCTGGTAGATCATGCCGATGCCGTTCTTCTTGGCGATCGACGGGCTCGAAAGCGCCGTGACCTTGCCGTTGATCGCGATCGTCCCGGTGTAATCGTCGAAGGAACCGGCGAGTATCTTCATGAGGGTCGACTTCCCCGCGCCGTTCTCGCC
>DBTK01000045.1 GCA_002307015.1 Spirochaetaceae bacterium UBA1318 | reverse complement strand
TGAACATGTTGCCGAAGTTCGAGCTCGCCGCCATCTTGATGTACTTGGTGATGTTGCCGAAGACCTTCCGTCCCTCGAGGACCCCTTCCTCGAGCACGAGGAGGCTGTTTTCGAGCAGGATGATGTCGGAGGATTCCTTCGCGATGTCGACGGCCGAATCGACCGAGATGCCGACGTCGGCCGCCTTGAGCGCCGGGGCGTCGTTGATCCCGTCGCCCATGAAGCCGACGACGTGGCCCCGGCTCTGCAGGGCGCGGATGATCCTTTCCTTGTGGTGGGGCGAGAGCTTGGCGAAGATCTCGGCCCCGTCGGCCGCCTCGGCGAGCTCCTCGTCCGTCATCCCCTCGACGTTCGAGCCGAGGAGGATGTTGCCGACGTCGAGGCCGACCTGGCGGCAGATGCTCGCGCTCACCAGCTCGTTGTCGCCGGTCAGGATCTTGACCGCGACGCTGTGGCCGTGGAGGGCCTCGATCGCTTCGCGGGCCGAGGGCTTGGGGGGATCGAGAAAGGCGAGGAAGCCGAGGAGGGTGAGATCCTTCTCGTCGGCGACGGAGTAGACCGACTTCAGGTCGCCGTTCGCGACCGCCCGGTAACCCAGGGCGATGACGCGGAAACCATCGGCGTTGAAAGACCGGACGAGGGCCGAGATCCTGTCCTGTTTGGTGTCGGAAAGCGGGGAAATCTCGCCCGAGACCTCGACCGTCCTCGCGATGGACAGGATCTCCTCGGCCGCGCCCTTACAGATGATGAGGTGCTGGTCCCCCTCCTCGACGACGACCGACATGCGCTTGCGGACGAAATCGAACGGGATCTCGTCGACCTTCTTGAATCCCCTCGGCGAGACGAACTGGGTTTCGAGGCTCGCGTGATTCAGGATGGCGACGTCCAGGAGGTTCTTGAGGCCGGTCTGGAAAAAGCTGTTCAGGTAGGCGAAGCGCAGGATCTTCTCGTCCGGATCTCCCTCGATGTCGAGGTAACGTTCAAGGACGACGCGGCCCTGGGTGATCGTTCCCGTCTTGTCCGTGCAGAGAACGTCCATCGCGCCGAAGTTCTGGATCGAGTTGAGCCGCTTGACGATGACCTTCTTCTTGGCCATCGCGAGGGCGCCCTTGGAAAGGTTGACGGTCACGATCATCGGGAGCATCTCTGGGGTGAGGCCGACGGCGATGGCGAGGGCGAACAGGAAGGCCTCGATCCAGTTGCCCTTGGAAAGCCCATTGAACAGAAATACGAGGGGAACCATGACGGCCATGAAGCCGATCATGAGCCAGGTGAACTTGTTGACGCCCTTGTCGAAACCGGTGAGCTGGCGCCGGCCGGAAAGGCTCGAGGCGATGGAGCCGAAAAAGGTCCTCGAGCCGGTCTGCACGACCACGGCTATCCCGGTGCCGCTTTCCACGTTCGAGCCCATGAAGCAGACGCAGGGAAAGTCGAAGGGGTTCTTGATATCCCCGCTGGCGCTCAAGGCCGTCTTTTCGATGGGGAGGGATTCCCCGGTGAGGGCGGCCTGGTTCAGGAAGAGATCCTTCGCCTGGAGCATCCTGACGTCGGCCGGGACCATGTCCCCGGCGGAAAGGTGGACGATGTCGCCGGGGACGATGTCCTTCAAGGGGATCTCCCGCTTTTCGCCCTCCCTGATCACGGTGGCCGTCGTCGAGATCATGGAGGTGAGCTTCTCGGCGGCGTCGTCGGCCTTCTCCTCCTGGACGAAGCGGAGGACGACGCCGAGGAGTATCATCAGTACGATGACGATGGTGCCGCGCAGGTCCCCGGTAAAGTAGGAAATGGCGCCGAGGACGGCGAGGAGAATGACGAGGGGATTCTTGGTGGTGGACAGGAACCGGAGTACGAGGCTCGAGCGCTTGACCTTGCCGACCTCGTTCGGTCCGAATTTTTCGAGCCTTTCCTCGACCTCGGCCGAGCCGAGGCCTTCGGCCCGGCTTTCCGTCATGCCGAGGACCTTCGCGGTGTCCGCGCGGGCGGAGAGGACGAGCTCTTCGGAGACGGCGGAACCCTTGGTGCCGGAACCGTTCACGGACTGGAGCGCGGCCGCTGCGATGAATTGAAGGAGTTTCATGAAGACCTCCGCGGCCCGGGTTCGGCCGGAAGGTCTCGCTGGTTACCGTTCGCTAGGAACGGTGGACGAAGGGAACCGTCAGGCTAAGCGCAGGCGCTTGTTGGGTAGTGATTTCCGGTACGGGAAACCACATAAATGCTCGGGGCAGCAACTACTGCCAGATGAATCAGCCATGGATTCTTTCGTCCTCCTCTTGAAGGGATAGGAGCGCCACGCGTCCCAAACCAATAAATATCGCTAATGGACCCAAATGTCAAGCTGAAGGATTGCCGCACAAGGAAAAACGATGAAAAAGATAGAAAAAAACGAAATACGATGGAATCTACCGTACCGCGAATCCTCAGTCCCGTCGATGGGTTCAGAATTCCCGCTCGAAGGGCCTGGCCGTATCAGGATCCCTGAAATTCTTCACGTCCGACACCCCGATTCTCCGAAGGATTTCCTCCATGCACGAGCTCTGGGTCGCGACCCTGATCTCGGTCGACTCAGCGAAGCGGTCGACGAAGCCGAGGCCTGCCTCCTTGGCGATTATGGCCTTGGGGCCGCCGACGCAGCCTCCCACGCAGCCCATGCCCTCGATGAAGCTCGCCGTCACGTCCCCCGACCTGATCCGGTCGAGGAGCTCCTTGCAGGCGGGAACCCCGTCCGCCTTCGCCGTTTTCATGAGGGGGGATTTGGCGGGGTAGAGGGCCTCGACAGCCTCGGTCACCGCGATCGAAACGCCGCCTGAGCGGGCGTAGAGCCTTCCTCCCCGCGACGAGTACTCGAACGAGGACTCGCCCTCGAGGGATGCCGGATCGATACCAGCCGCGGCGAAAACCTCCCGGATCTCGGCGAAGGTGAAGACGTGGTCTATCGCCCCGGCGACGTCCGGGTCCTTGGCCTCGGCCTTTTTCGCGATGCAGGGGCCGACGAAAACCACGGAGCACTCCGGCCTCAGGCGTTTGAGCACCCTCCCGGCCGCGACCATGGGCGAGACGGAGGGGGAAACGTACTTGACCAGCTCCCGGTACACCCGCCTCAGCATAGCGACCCAGATTGGGCAGCAGCAGGAGGAGATGAGGAAGTCATCCTTGTCGAGGACGTGGGCGTCGAACTCGGCGGCCTCCTTCATCGTGAGCATGTCGGCGAAAAAGGCCACCTCGACCATGTCGACGTAGCCGAGCTTCTTGAAGGCGGCGCGGAGTCTCTCGATCGTCGCGGCCTCGCCGAACTGGCCGACGATGGCCGGGGCCACGGCGGCGACGACCGGACGGCCGTTCTTCGCGAGGTTCGTCGCCGGGATGAACTCGACGAGGTCCTGGAGTATTCCGTCGGGACAGGCCTCGACGCAGAGCCCGCAGCCGACGCACTTTTCATGATCGATCGAGAGTCCGTCGGTCTTCCGGTCGATCATAATCGCGTGGAAGGGGCAGGAGGATGCGCAGGGGGCGCCGATTTTCGCGTCCCGGCATTCGTGGTTCGAACAGCTTCCGCAGCTGACGACGGTCTTTTCCCGTCCCGAATCGGAGGAAACCGCCTCGGCCAGGGCCCTGGCCCACTCGCCTGAGGACAGGGTTTCCGGATAGCCGGCAGGGGCTTCCACCCCGCAGAGGTTCGCGATCATGAAAGCCGCGCGGCTCCGTTCCTCGGGGGAAACCTCGCCGAGCAGCTTTTCCGCCTCCGGCGCGAGGGCCTCGTTCCAGGCGGCCCTGAGGAGCCGAGAAAACGTAGAATCCCGTTCAATCATGGTATCCCCCTGGAATGCAGTTAATAAGCCGACACGTCACGGCAGCCCGTCATTGATCCTTGTCGATGCGGACCTGACCGTCCGAGGTGCACACGACCGAATAGGAGGAATCCGGCTCGAATCCGCCGGTCTTGCACGAGACATGGTGGATCCTCTCCTTCGAGGAATTGAGGAAGAGGGGGGTCTTCGCGGCTACGAAGGCTGCCGTCAACTCCTTCGTACGCCTGGCTGTCGTCGTCCCGGCGCGATAGATGAGGGGAAAGCCGCCTGAGTCGTAGAACCGGAAGGCGGAAAAGCTCGCGCCGGTATCCGTGGATATCCGTTCGAGGAAGGGAAGGTAGCGTTCCCCCACCTTGAGCTCGGCGAACTCGAACACGAGGTCATACCCGTTCAGGGATCGTTCGAAGGTCGTCACCTCGCGGCCGTCCAGATCCAGGATCGTGATTCTGGCGGAGATCACGTCCTGGGCGTTGTTGAGCACGGTGAACCGCACCGGAACGAGGGTTTCGGGCACGGAGCCCTGGTCCTCGTCGAGAAAGCCGACCCGGTGGTTGACGTTCATGCGGACGACCGAGAGCCAGGCCATCGCCACGAGGAGGATGATCGAGATCGCGATAAAGGGCAGACGGGTTCGTTTCATCTGGTTTTTTCCTCAAGCAACGCGAGAAATGCGGCTTCGTCGATGATGGCGACTTCGAGCTCCCGAGCCTTTTTGTTCTTGCCGGAACCCGAGTTCGGGGTGTTCGTCACAAGGTAGCTCAGGTCCTTCGTGACCGAGCTCTTCGCAGTGCCGCCGAGGTCGCGGACCCGACGCTCGGCGTCCTGTCTCTTGATGGCGGTGAGCTCTCCGGTGAAGCAGAAGGAAACCCCCGAAAGCGGGCCGCCCGATCCACCCTGGATTACGGCGATTTTGCCGGTGGCGATGAGATCGTCCATGGGACCGGAAACGGCGGCGAGGCCCTCGAGAACGGCCTTGGCGGAGATTTCGCCGAAGCCGTCGACGGCGGCGAGCTCGTCGACCGTCGCGCCCCGCAGCTTTTCCAGGGTCGAGAAGCCCGCGGCGACGGCCTTTTCGGCCATGAGCTCTCCGATGCCCTCGATGTCGAAACCGGCGACGAAGCGGGAGAGCCGTATCTCGGAGACGGCGAACAGGTTCTTGAGGAGTTTCCGTGCGAGGATCTCGCCCATGCGGTCGTACTCGGCGAGCTCGGATTCCGTGAGGGTGTAAAGGTCGGCGATCTGCCTGACCCTCCCTGAGGAGAATAGCTTTTCGATGATGACGGACCCGAAGTCCATGATGCCGAGGACGGCCACCCACTTCTCCAGGCGGTGCAGGAGCTTCTTGTCGCAGGCCGGATTCGGGCAGTAGAGCCTCGTCCCCTCGTTCACGAGGGCCGATCCGCAGCTTCCGCAGACAGAGGGAAGCTCGATGGGGGTCGAGCCGGGGGGATTTTCGACGAGGCACTCGATCTTCGGGATGATTTCGCCGCGCTTGGTGATGACGATGCGGCTCCCGATCCTGAGGTCCAGGGACTCGAGCATCGCGGGGTTGCAGAGGTTCGCCCGTTTCACCGTCGTGCCGGCTAGCCGCACCGGGTCGATGACGCCGATGGGGGTGTAGAGGGAGCCGGATTCGCTCCACTCGACCGAACGGAGGGTCGAGATCGCCTCCTCGAGCGAAAACTTGAAGGCGATCTGCTTTTCGGGACGGGCCCTCTTCATGTCCTCGGCGTCGATCGAATCTCCCTTGACGACGAGGCCGTCGATGTCGTAGGGAAGGCCGGCCCTTTTGTCCATGACCGCCGCCCGGTACTCGACCACCTCCTGCGGGGTCGCGAGAACGCGGTACTCGACGACCGTGAAGCCCTGTTTTTCGAGCCAGGCGAGCTTCTCCAGTTCGCTCGTGAAAAAGGAGGGGCCGAAAAGACCGCCCGGGGGGGAGTCGGGATCCGAGGACCCTGCGTCGTAGACGATGATGTCCAGCTTGTCGACCCCCTCGCCGTCCTTCCGCTTCATAAGGCCGTTCGCCGCGTTGCGGCAGTTCGCCTTGTCGGCGAAATGGGCGTCGTGCACCTCGTGGGACATGAGAACCTCGCCGCGGACGGCCCCCGAAAAGCCGGGGTCTATCCGCTTCACGCAGCCGTTCATCCTGGCGACGTTCGCGGTGATGTCGTCCCCGATGAGACCGTCCCCGCGGGTGACGCCCCTGACGAAGCGGCCCTTCTCGTAGGCCAGCTCGATGCTCGCGCCATCCATCTTGTACTGGACGATGTAGGCGGGATGGGCAATCTTCGTGGCCCATTTGAGGAACTCGTCGGGATCCGAGGCCTTCTCCTGGCTCCCCATCGGTATGACGTGGGGCACCTTCGGGTAGCCGTCGGCCGCGTCCTCGCCGACCTTTTGGAAAACGGGGTTTCCGGGGTCGAGGGTTTTCAGCGTGTCCCAGAGGGCGTCGAATTCCTCGTCCGGAATTTCGGCCTCGCCGTTGTAGTATTTTTCCTGATGGTAGCGTATCCGCTCTTCAAGCCGCCGGACCTCGTCGCTCATAAGGGTATTGTACCTGTTCGGAACTTGCTCGTCAAACGGCTGGCGTCGGGAGTTTTCCCTCGCTTGTAAAGCCATCTCGTTTGGGACTATACTGAGCCCATGATACGGAACGTGTATTCGATCGGGAAGCTCAGGGATTCCCGGGATCGAGACCTCGCCTACTGGCTGTCACGGAGTCCGGATGAACGGATCGCGGCCGTCGATTTCCTGAGGACCGAATTCTATGGTGGAAGCGTGCAAGGACTTCGTCGAGTTGTTTCACGTGTTGAACGAAAGACACTGTGAGTACCTCATCGTAGGCGGTTACGCGGTGGCCTTCTACGGCTATCCGCACTTTACCGGGGACATCGATATCTTCACGAATCCCCGTGCGGACAATGCCGATCGGATCATGGAAGCCCTCGAGGCCTTCGGCTTCGGAGGGCTCGGCATTTCCGCAGACGATTTCAAGAAAGCGGACGAGATCATCCAGCTAGGCTACCCGCCCGAGCGGGTCGATTTCGTCACGGGCATAGACGGGGTCAGTTGGGACGAGGCATGGCCGGGGCGAATGGCGGGGAGCTATGGAGGCGAGCCGGTATTCTTCATCGGCCGGGAGGAGCTTCTCCGGAACAAGAGGGCTTTCGGCCGGAAAAAGGACCTTCTCGACGTCGAGGAGCTCGAACGCGGCTCCAGGCCGAGGAAAAAGGCGAAACCTCCGGACGGTCTGGCCGATGCCCTGAAAAACTGAAAAACATGAAACGAATCCCCGCCCGCCTAAACGGACGGGAACCCACCCACGGACGGGAACCCACCCACGGACTTATTTCCCGATGAACTGCGCGATCGCGTCGGCGAGCCCGTCTGCGAGCGGCAGCGCCGGATCCGAGTAGGTCTTGTAGTTTCCCTCGACATCGTCGGCCGATGCGGTCTTCAGCACATGGTTCATGCCCTTGATGACGGCGTATCCGGCATCTGGTTTCCCCTGCTTGAGGGCTTCGGCGTCCTCGATCGAGATCTGGAGATCGGCGTCACCCTGGACGATCAGGACGGGGATGGCGAGCTTGGCGAGGTCGGCCTTGGGATCGTGCTTGAACCAGGAGATGAAGTAGGGCTGGACCGAGGGACGGAAGAGTTCCTGGAGGTCGTCGCTCACCGTGTCGACGGTCTTTCCCGCTTTCAGCGAGTCGATGATGGCGTCGCTCTCCTTGAGGATGGCCTCCCGCTTGGTTTCGTCCTGGTCGGCGGATTGACTCTCGAGCTGCCTCTTGAGCACGTCGTAGATCGGGAAGCCCGCCCCCGCGAGCGAGACGAACCTGTCCGCACCCGAATCCAGGGCGGCGCAGGCACCGACGAGGGCGCCCTCGCTGTGTCCCAGGATGGTGAGGCTCGAGAATCGCTTGTCGGCCTTGAGCGTCCTGGCGAGCACCGAGGCGTCTGCGATGTAGTCGTCGAAGACGAGGTCCGCCTCCGATTTCACGAGGGAGAAACTCTCGCCCGATCCCCGTTTATCGTAGCGGAGGCTCGCGATGCCCCGGTCGGCGAGAGCCCTGGCGAGGAGCTTCATCGAATCGCTCTTCCCGGGCACGCTGAAATTGTTGCCGTCCCGGTCGGTGGGGCCTGACCCTGCGATGAAAAGAACGACGGGGACGGGTTTCGTCATGTCGGCGGGCAGGAGAAGGCTGCCCTGAAGCTTTCCGCGGCCGGTATCGACGGCGTAGGGCGCGCCATCGTTCGCGTCGGGAGCGACCGGCTTGAAGGAAACGGTTCCCGTCGTCAGGGCCTGGGTGAAGTTCCCCGTAATGCCGTCGGCCGTCCACGTCGCGTCGATGACGAGAGGAACGGTGTTCGGCAACTCGATCCGGACCTTGTTTTCGGGGGCGAAACTGATCCCGGTGATCGGGAGGCCAAAAAGCATCTGCGCCGGAACGTCGAGAAGGGCCCCCCCCTCGACGAAATCGAGCGTGATCACGAGCTCCCGTCCCTCGGTTGAAAGCGAGCCGTCCCAGCGGCCGCTCAGGGGCGAGGTGATGCTCGAGTCAACGGGCCCCGAGGCCCAGGCGAGGGAGGCGGTAACTACGAGGATCGATGCGAGGCCGGTGCGGAAAAGGGGGTTCGTTCTCATCGGTTTTCCTTCACGAATGGGGGAAGCCTATGCCCTTTCCCGGAAATATGCAAGCTTTCCATCCGTTCGTGAGCTCGTTGATCAGTCGCTGCCGGGCGTCGGGATATGGATCGAGAAAGTGCTGCCCGAGCCCTCGACGCTTCGGGCGGACACGTCCCCCGAATGGAGAAGGGCGATGTGCCTGACGATGGCGAGGCCGAGGCCCGTCCCGCCTCTGGCTCTGTCCCTCGACTTGTCCACGCGATAGAAGCGTTCGAATACCCTGGGGAGGTCGCGGGCCGGGATGCCGGCGCCCGAATCCTCGACCTCGATGAGGAGGCCTCCCGCCTCCTCGAGGGCCCTGACGGAAACCGGGTGCTCGTCGGCCGAGTACTTGATGGCGTTGTCGATGAGG
>DBTK01000017.1:3871-13760 GCA_002307015.1 Spirochaetaceae bacterium UBA1318 | reverse complement strand
CGCGGCTTGACTTAATACATAGGAAGCACGAAGGGAAACACGAAAAGAAATTGAGGCTGTCTCGTAACTCAGGGAGTTATGAGACAGCTATCTAAACACTGTTCCTTTTCTTCTTCTTTCGTGCTTTTTAATTTCTTGGTTGCTCTTTCTTATTCTTCTTTGGCGTTCTCCGCGTCTTTGCGCGAAAATTCTTAAGGATATCTCGCACCAGGAAGAATTTACCACGAAAGCACGAAGCCACGAAAAGCAAAGACTCTTTCTGATCCGCAGGCGGGTTCATACCTCAGAGCTTGCTTCGGGGTATGTTGATTTCTTTCGTGCTTTCGAGTTTTCGTGGTTACTCTTTCTGATTCTTCCTCTGAGTTCTCTGTGCCTCAGTGGGGAAATTTCTTTGCCGGCTTGAAGGTCGGCCGCATCCCACTCCGGCGCCCTTGCCCGACTGGATGAGGAAGACGGCCGGCGCCTTCCCGAACGGAGTCTCCGGGCTTGTTCTCCACTCGGAGACCGGGGCGCTCCTGATCCTCTCGCCCGGGCCGAGGAGGCTGGCGGCGACGCAGAGCCTCGTGGAGGGCGAGAGCACGGAGACGAGGTCGGCCGTGAGGGCGTCGGTGCGGTAGGGTGTCTCGATCAGGGCCATCGTCGCACCCGTCCGGCCGGATTCGGCCTCGAGGGCGGCGATAGCCCTCCTGCGGCCCTCCTTGTCGGCGGGTATGTAGCCGCGGAAGGCGAAGTTCTGGCCGTTCATCCCCGAGGCGGCGAGGGCGAGCATGAGGGACGACGGTCCGACGAGGGGGACGACCCTGATGCCCCGCCGGTGGGCCTCGGCGACGGCGAGGGCGCCCGGGTCGGCGACGCAGGGAAGGCCGGCCTCGGAGAGGACGGCGATCGGGGCTCCCTCCGGGACGTCGTCGAAAAGGGAAGGAACCGAGGCCGGATCGGTGTGCTCGTCCAGGATGCGGAGGGAGACGGTGCCGAGGCTTCCCCTCGGTCTCCCGCGGCTCAGGAACCTCCACGCGGATTTTTCGTTTTCCACGATGAAGAAATCGGTCGACCTCACCGCGGAGAAGACAGCCGGCGGCAGGGCCGCCCCGATCGGCTCGTCCGCGAGGGGCACCGGGATGAGGTAGAGGACGGGTTCGGTCGCGGCGGTTTTCATGTCGGACGAATCGGCGAGCGCCTTCCCTTCGACCGTGCGGTAGAAGCAGCTCCGGTTCCCGGTGTGGCAGGCCGCGCCGTTCTGCCTGATCCTGAGGAGGACCGTGTCCTCGTCGCAATCCAGCCTCAGCTCGACCACCTCCTGGAGATGGCCCGAGGTTTCGCCCTTTTTCCATAGCTTGCCCCGGGATCGGGAGAAGTAGTGGGCGTAGCCTGTTTCCAGGGTGAGAAGGTAGGCTTCCTCGTTCATGTAGGCGAGCATGAGGACCTCGCCGGTGGCCCAGTCCTGGGCGATGGCCGGCACGAGGCCGCCCGACTTGGCGAAATCGGGGAGGGGGGGACGGTCGTTCGGTCCGGGGGATGGCTCTCGCGAGGGTGCTGTTGGGGTCATTCGTATCCCTTTTCGGTGAGGTAGGAGAGGGCCCAGCCGGTCAGGTTCACGAACTGCTGCCTGAGGGTGGGCCCGAGATCCTCGGCCAGCTCCTCGCGGTAGGCGTCGAGAACCGTCTCGACGTCCCGGTCGGTGAGCGGCAGGTTCTTGCCGTTGATGACGTTCTCGATGTCCCGGGAGCGGAAGTAGCGCTCGCCGGCGAAGGCGAGCCTGAAATCGGAGAGTATGCCCTTCGAGGTTTTGGCGCAGCAGCAGAACACCCCCGTGGCTGGATCGGGGTAATGGTGGCTGCCCACCTTGCGTGCCAGGTTGAGTTCGAAGAGGTCCGATGGTATGCGGATGTGGGCGACGATCTCGCCCTTGTCGATGCCGATCCTGCCGTCGGGGGCGACGAGCCTGGAGAGGGGGATCCACCGGGAGCCGGTCGCGCGGCGGACCTCGACCCGGGCGTCTAGGATGGAAAGGGGGACGAAGAGGTCCATTCGCCGCTCCGTGCACAGGAGATTCCCCCCGACGGTCGCGAGGTTCCGGATCCCGGGCACCGCGAAGAGCTTGAGGGTCTCGTAGAGGACGGGCGGCACCACCTTCTCGCCGAGGTCGGCCACCTCGGCTATCGTCATCGCCGCGCCGAGGTCGAGGTAGCGTTCCGTTCTCGAAGCCTCGCTGATCTCGTCTATCTCCCGGATGGAGATGACGTTCCGGGGAAACACGATCATCCGTCCGGCCTGGGTTCTGAGGATGTCGGTCCCGCCGGCGAAGATGAGGGCGTCGGGGAGCCTTGCCGAGGTGGTGAAGAATTCCGCCAGGGTTTCGGGGATGAAGACCGACTCACCGGCCATAGATCCTCCTCTGGCGGGCGACGGCCGCCTCCCGGACCGCGGCGACGAGGCCCGAAGGCTCGTTGCACCGGCACTGGATCCCCGAAAGCGCCGCGCGGATCGCCTCGTCGTCGGGATCGGGGTTCTTGTCCAGCAGGGCGTGGGCGGTCAGGACCTTCGCCGCGGTGCAGTAGCCGCAGGTCTCGATCCCTGCGCGCTGGAAGCCCCGTTCGATGTCCAGGTAGTCCACCGTCTGCGAGAAGCCCTCGATCGTGATGATCTCGGTGTTGCGGGCGGCGAAGGCCGGCACCATGCAGGAGGGGACGGCCCGAGAGTCGAGGAGGATCGTGCAGGACCCGCAGCGGCCGGCATAGCAGCCCGCCTTCGCGCCGATGAGCCTGAACTGCTCGCGGAGCACGTCCACGAGGCGGTCGCCCGGCTCGACCCTGGCGCTCACGTCGTCGCCGTTCAGGATGAAGCCGATGATCATTCTTCCTCCATGTGGATGGGCAGGGCGTCCTCGGGAAGGGGGATGTGCTCGAAGCTTCCCCCCGTCGCCTGGGAAACCGCGGCGCAGTAGGCGGCGGGGACGCAGTTGTAGGGCAGGTCGCCGAGGCCCTTGATCTGGTCCTTGTCGTTTTCGACGAATTCGACCGAAACGGGAGGCGCCTCGTCGAGGGCGAGCTCATGGTAGCGGTAGAACAGGTCCCGCGGGATCTTGCCATCGACGAAGGACACGAACTCCCTCGAGGCCCAGCCGACCGCGTGGACGCAGCCGGCCTCGAGCATCTGCCTGGCCCTGTCCCTCGACAGGATCCTGCCGCCATCGACGCAGAGCCATACGTGCCTGACCCTCGATTCCATGGTGACGGCGTCTATCTCGACCTCGACGACGGCGCCCGCCCAGGAGTACTGGGCGAAGGGGTCGCCGCTCAGCCGGGCTGCGTTCCAGTGCAGGGCGCTCGGAAGCTTGTTGACGCGCTTCACCGTGATCGGCAGGGGATCCCTGAAGCGCTGCTTCTGGATGGCGTGGCAGCATCGCTCGATGAGCCTGGTGATGACGACGATGTTCCTCGAAAGGGTCGAGGGCCCGGAGTTGGGGACGAGGTCGGTGGAGACCGGTTCGAGCGAGATCTGGTCGACCGGAACCGAAAGGATCGAGCCGGCGAGCTCCTTCCAGATCCGGACCGTCATCGCGCTGCCCGAATTGGCCGAGGTCCTGATGGAGAGTTTCGAATCCTTGTCCAGGGTGAGTTCGACCGAGTAGTTTTCCCGTTCTTCCCCCGAGCCCGAAAACCCGTTTCCCTGGTAGCAGAAGGCAACCCCGATCCCCCTGAGGGGACCGTCGGAAAAGTCCTTTCTCGTGTTCTTGAGGAGCTCGTAGGCCGCGTATTTCCGGTCGAAGTCCGAGGCCGAGGCGATTTGCTGGAGGATCTTTTCGGCCGGAACGTCCTCCTTCATCGAACCGCCGGTGGCGAGGATGGCGTTCTTCGAGAGGAGGTTGCGCAGCTTCCATTCCGTCGGGTTTCGCCTGGCGAAGCCGGCGATGCGGGAGGCCTGGCTTTCGGCGGCGAAAAAGGCCTGGCTCAGTCCCATGCCGTTGAAGGCGTCCAGCGGGGGGATGTTCGTCGTGACGGCGAGGGCCTCGACGGTCAGGTTGGGACAGGCGCAGGCTCCCATCGCCCCGATGCACATACGGTCCAGGATCTCGGAGGCGAGGGGGCCGTAGGCCCCGACGTTGACGAGGATCTTCACCTCGGCGGCGAGGATGTCCCCGTTCTGGTCGAGAGCCGTCCGGTGGCGGATGACCGAGGGGGCCCGTTTGGGGGTGAAGCGGAAATCCTCCTCCCGCGTCAGCAGGAGCTTGACGGGCTTGCCGAGCTTCGCCGCGGCGAGGGCTGCGTGGGCCGCCACCAGGGAGGGATACCAGAGCTTCCCGTCCATGTGCATGCCGATGTCGGCCGTTTTCACGACGACGAGCTTCGCGTCGATCCCGAGAGCCGAGGCGACCGTGTCCCGGACATGGTAGGGCCACTGGGTCGAGGAATGCACGATCATGCCGCCTGAACCCGGCACGGCGATGGCCCCCTGGGGCTCGGAATAGCAGTGAGCCTGGGGTCCCGTCCGGTAGGTGCCCTCGATCACGCTCGACGCCTGGGTGAAGGCGGTTTTCGGATCCCCGAGCGAGAGGGAGCGTCTGCGCGCAACCTGGTCGTTCATGTAGTTCTCGAAGTCGAGGGCAGGGACCGCTTCCTCGATCTCAACCCAGGAGAAGGCGAGGAGTTTCTGGAGGACGACGGGGTCGGGGCCCGCGATGATGGCAACCGGCTCGCCTGAGTACCTGACCTCGGTGTCGGCGAGGAGGGGGAGGGAGGCGTCGAGGGCCGAAAGCCGGTTCGTTCCCCCGATGTCGGCCGCCGTGACGACGGCGTAGCCGGGGGGAAGATCCGGGAGCCTCAGCGACTTGATCCTGCCGCGGGGGGAATCGGCGCGGAGGACGAGGGCGAGGGCGAGGCCCGGGACGGCGATATCGTCGATGAACCGGGTACCGCCTGAAAGCCTACCGGCCATGGGAGGATCCCGCGACCGTGCCGGTCGCGACCGTGCCGACGGATTCGGGAAGGCCCCGGCCCCTCGGAAGGGACTTTTCCTTGCCGATCCCGGCCACCGCCTCGATCACGCGCTCGATCTGGGTATCGGTCATGTCCGGGAAGATCGGGAGGCTGATGGTCCTCTCGAAGGTGGAAAGGGCCTTCGGGAAATCCCCGGGCTTGAGGCCGTAGCGGGAGGACCAGTAGGGCATGACGTGGAGGGGTATGAAGTGCACGGAGGTGCCTATCCCGCGGGCCGCAAGCTCCTCGATGTACTCGTCCCGGCCGATCGAAAGCCGCTCCGGCACGATCCGGATCATGTAGAGGTAGAGGGCGTCGTCGCTCGAGGGCGAGCGGAGGGTGATGAAATCGAGGCCGCCGAACGCCGAGTCGTAGGCCGCGGCTATCCTCTGCCGTTTGGCGAGGAAATCGGCGGCCTTTCGGAGCTGGACCCTCCCGATTGCCGCGGCGAGGTCGGTCATGTTGTACTTGTAGCCGGCGTCGACGATGGCATAGCGCCAGGCGGCGCGCTTGGCGGTGTAGCGGTCCCAGGCCTCCCGATCCATGCCGTGGAGGCGCATCGTCGACATGCGCTTGGCCATCACCGGGTCGCGGACGGCCACCATGCCGCCCTCGCCCGTCGTGATGGTCTTGTTCGCGTAAAAGGAGTAGACGCCGATGTCGCCGATCGTTCCGGCGAAGGCCCGCTTGCCTTCCCCGTCGGCCGTCGAGACCGGGAATGCGTGGGCCGCGTCCTCGACAACGGCGGCTCCCGCCTCCTTCGCGATCGCGAGGATCGACGTCATGTCGCAGGGACGGCCCGCGATGTGGACCGGCACGACGGACGCGATCCGGTCGCCGGGGGAGGAGACGGCGGCCTCGACGGCGGATGGGTCGATGTTGTAGCCGTCATCCCCGACGTCGGCGAAGGCGACCTCGGCGCCCAGGTAGCGGGCGGCCTCGGCGGTGGCGGTGAAGGTGTAGGGCGAGGTGACGATCCTGGTCCCCGGACCGACGCCCACGGCCTCGTAGGCGAGGTGGAGGCCGGCGGTCGCGCTCGAGACGGCGAGGGTCCTGGGGCTTCCGACGTAGGCGGCGAATTCCTTCTCGAACTCGAGGGCCTCGGTGCCGGTGGTCAGCCAGCCGGAGCGCATGACGCGGAGGACGGCCTCCTCCTCCCGGGAATCGAGGGACGGGAAGGCGAAGGGGATGAAATCAGTATTCTGGCTCATTTGCAGGTATTGTAACCGTCGGCAGGTATTTTTCAAGCGCCGAACGGAGGGCCTTCCGGTTCCGGTAGCGGGATTCCCTCCCGGCGATGGGGAGGCAGACGGGCTCGAGCTCGGCGAGCAGGGCCTCGACGTCGATCGGCTCGGCCTTCGTCCTCTCGATGCGGTTGATCCTCGGATACTCGGTCGGCACCGGGACCTCGCCGTCGGCGAAGAGGCTTTCCGTCAGCCGCTCGCCCGGCCTCAGGCCCACGTACTCGATCTTGATGTCCTTCTCGGGCTCGTAGCCGTAGAAGCGGATCATCTGCTCGGCGAGATCCCGGATGAGGAGGGGCTCGCCCATGTCCAGGAGGTAGAGGTTGCCGCACCGGCCGACCCCTCCGGTCTTGAGGACGAGGGAGCAGGCCTCGGGTATCGTCATGAAATAGCGGCTCACGGCGGGATCGGTCACGGTGACCGGTCCGCCCCGCTCGATCTGCTGCTGGAACAGGGGCATGATGCTTCCCCGGGATCCGAGGACGTTACCGAACCGGACGACCATGAACTCCCTTCCCGCTCCCGCCTTGGCGCCGGCGGAGAGGACGATCTTCTCGCTCAGGTACTTCGAGGCGCCGTAGACCGATATCGGCTCGACGGCCTTGTCGGTCGAGATGAGGACGAAGCGCTTGACCCCGGCCTCGAGGCTCGCCTCGACGAGGTTTCTGGTGCCGAAGACGTTGTTCTCGATGGCGGCGACGGGGTTCGCCTCCATCATGGGGACGTGCTTGTAGGCTGCGCAGTGGAAGATGACGTCGGCCTTCAGGCGCTTGAGGATGAAGGAAACGTATTCCCTGTCCTTGAGCTCCCCGACCACGGGGACGATGGTCGCCTTCTCCCCGACGCCGCCCTCCTGGAGGAGGCGGAGCTCGCGGTCTATCTGGTAGATCGAGTTCTCGCCGTGGCCGAAAAGGTAGAGCCGCTGGGCCCCGCCCGAGAGGAGCTGGCGCGCGAGCTCGGAACCGATGGATCCGCCGGCTCCGGTGATGAGGACCCGCTTGCCCCTGAGGTAGGCGAGGCTTTCCCTGAGCCCGATGACGATGGGGTTCCTGCCCAGGAGGTCCTGGGGGCGTATCTCACGGGCCTGGATGAGGTGGGCGGAGTCCTCGACGATCTGGGCGATGCCGGGCACGATCCGGATCTTGGTGAATCCCGCCTGCACGAGGAGGCGGTAGAGCTCGGCGAGGAACTCCCTCGTTGCCGAGGGGATGGCGATCAGGGCCTCGTCGGCCGGGGTCTGGCGGAGAAGCTTGACCACCTCGCGGATGGGCCCCAGGATCGGGATGCCGTCGATCGCCCGCCCGATCTTGGCCCGGTCGTCGTCGAGGAAGGCGACGACCTCGCCGAGGTTCCCTTTTTCCCGGATTTCCCGCGCGATGGTGGTGCCGGCGAATCCGGCGCCGATGACGTATATCCTACTTTTTCGCAGTTGTTCCATTGACGGGCCCCATCGAGAGTCGTTCCATCACCTCGAAACCGAGATCGATGGAGAATTTTTCCTGGGCGAGGGTGAGTCGAATTTTCGCCCTCCCTTTTCTCTTATCGACCTTTGTGATGTAACCCTCAAGCCCTTTCAGCGGTCCTGCGAGGACGACGATGCGGTCGTTTTCGTCGAAAACGACCCTGGATTTTTCCGCGACATCCCCGAAGCCGATGAAGTGGATGAGAACCTCGCGGTCATCCCCCGACAGGGGGCGTATGTCATGGTTGTTTTTCAGGAACCGGAAGAAACCGTCGATCCGTTTGAGGAGCCAGTAGGTTTCCTTGGACCATTCCTCGCATTCCCAGAAGACGTAGCCGGGAAAGACCGGTTTCACCTGGTCGGTGAACCCACCTCCCCTGACACGTTCCTTCATGAGCTTACGGGGGAAGATGAGACGGCCGTCTGAACTCGAAAGGACGGTACGCGCGAGGGCCATGAATTTTTCTTCAGCAGTCGTCCGAACCTGAATTACATAATAGTTCATATCGTCCGTTCCGTCCGGGTGGATGTCCCTGTGAGTATCCGTGAAAGTAGCATTAAGATTTCTTCATGGCAACAGGGCCGACTGAACTAATGCCGGGAAGGAAGCTGCCGATACTAAAAGGGGGGCTTCGCGTGAACAGATTCGCATTCGTCCTATCGTTCCTCACCGTTCTCGCCTCGAGCGCTTTCTGTGCCGGCGGCGGGACCATCGCCGTTTCCGTCCGATGGGACGCGGCGACGGCCGGGGACGCGGCCATGTCCCTCGCGACGAAGCTCGAGGACGGGGTGATGGACGGCTTCTTCGACGGGGGCGGAATCGTCTCCAACGACCGCATCGCCGCCTCCTCGGTCCGGGAATTCAGGGACGCCGAGTTCAGTCTCCAGGAGGCGAGGGCGGGGGGAGCCGGAACCGCCGTGGTCGTGTTCATGAGCTACGCGTCGAGTTCCGTGAAATCCGGATTCCTCTATCCGGCCCATCTTTCGTACAAGGTCGTCGATCTCGACGCGAACGAGGTGATCGTCACGAGGGACATGACGGGAATGAACGATTTGGAGGATGACATCCTCCATGCCGATACGCGCTGCGTCGGACTGGGAAAGGCGATCGCGGCCGATGTTCTCACCCTGCTGGATGGCAGGGCGATCAGGTAAAGAGGTACGTATGAAACGAAGAATGATTTTTCTGGCCCTTGTGCTGCTCTCCTGTTTTCCGTTGATGGCCGCCTCTGTCTGGGAGGGTTCGGCTGCGATGAGCTCGTTCGGGGAATTTCCCTCGGGCGGCTACTACGCGGCGTCCATCTCCTTTCCCCGCAACACGATCGTCGACGTCAAGAACCTCGAGAACGGGAAGACGGTGCAAGTGATCATCACGAAGGGAACCGACGCCCCCGGCATCCTGCTGATGCTTTCGCCCGATGCCGCCCAGGCCCTCGGCGTCGTGCAGAATGCGATCGCCCGGGTCCGCGTCTCGATTCCCCGAAAGGCCAACGAGGTCTCGGCCCTTCCCGACTCTTCGGGAACGAGCGAATCGGGAAAGGCCGCCGATCCCGATACCAATCCGGCCCTCCTTGCCGGGAACGAGGCCGGCACGGCCCAGCCCGAGGCCGACGGGATGCCCGCGGTTTCCGAGGTGCCCGCGGCTCCGGCCGTTTCCGCGGCTCCCGCCGCCGCCCCCCTGCCAGCACCGGCGGCTCCGGAACCGGCGGCCGCCGCGGCTGCACCCGCCCCCGCCCCTGAATCGGCGGCTCAAGTAGTGCCGGCTTCCCAGCCGGTGGCGGAAGCCGCGCCGGAACCGGCGGCTCCCGAGCCGGCGGCACAAGTAGTGCCGGCGGCATCAGTAGAGCCGGCGGCACCAGCCGTCGCTGAGGCGAGTCCGGCCGCAGAAACTCCGGCTGAGGCCCCCGCCGGCACCGAGGTCGCCCTCGCCCCGACGGAAACCCCGTCCCCTCCCGAAGCGCCGGCGGCCTCTCCCGCCGAAGCAGCCCCGGCCGAACCGACCCCGGGCTCGAGCGTGGTCACCCTGGAACCGGCCGCCGCGAATCCGCCTCCCGCCGAGGCCCCCGCAGCCGCTCCCGCCGAGGCGCCGCTTTCCGTCGAATCGACCCCGGCCCCCCTCGAGACCCCGGCCGGGTCCGCCGCCGAACCGGTCCTTCCCGAGGTTGCCGAAGAGGGAACCGCTCCCGCCGAGGCCGCCGTGGCGCCGA
>DBTK01000017.1:0-3594 GCA_002307015.1 Spirochaetaceae bacterium UBA1318 | reverse complement strand
GCCCCCCCCGCCCCCGCCCCTGCCGAGGCCGCCCCTGCTGCCGCTCCCGAGGAAACGGCCGTGGCCCCTGCCAACGCCGCTCCTGCGGTTGCGACCGCCCCGGCTCCCGAAAAGGCCGCGGTGACTTTCAAGGCCCCGACGATCACGGCCCTCGAAAAGGGAAAGGACTACCTTCAGATCGGCACCTTCTCGAAATCGGAGTCGGTTACCAGGCTCATCGATTCCATCAAGCCAGCCTATCCGATCGCCGTACAGAGCGTCGTGGTGGGAACGGGGACGGTCTACAGGGTCCTGATCGGCCCCCTCTCCGCCGATGAAGCGGGGGTCATCCTCGTCGGCTTCAGGGCCGCCGGTTTCCCCGACGCCTTCGTTCGGACCGGCAAATGATGACGCCGCGTTTGGGGCCTACGTCCCGAACGCGGTTTTCCGTCCTTCCAGCCCGGCCCTCCCGTTCGGGACCGCCGGGCTCCCGCTCGACCCCTGTCTTGACAAAAAAGTTCAAACTGTCACAATTAGCCTCATGGCTTCCCTGCCGCGTGCGACCGCGTTTTCATTGACAACCCGGTCCTCATGGCGTACAAATTTACCATCATGGCCGCGACAGCGGCTCGGTTGGTCGACCCAAGGAGTGCGGCGAATGGAACTGAAGGATATCGAGGCTCTGATCAGGATTTTCGAAAAAGGCTCTCTTGCCGAGATGAGGCTTCGGGAAGGGGATTTCGCGCTTTCTCTCAAGAAGACCTCCTCTCGTGCGCCTGAACGCCAGGCCGAGACTATCGCCGGGACCGTCGCCGAGCCGGCGCCTGCGGTCAAGGCCGAGGCCGGCGAGGAGATCGTCACCTCGCCGATCGTGGGAACCTTCTATCGGGCCCCCGCTCCCGATGCCCCTCCCTTTGCCCAGCCCGGCTCCGTCATCAGGGCCGGAAAGCCCCTGTGCGTCCTCGAGGCGATGAAATCCATGAACCAGCTCGACGCCGAGTTCGACTGCGAGGTCCTCCGGGTCATCGCGGAAAACGGGGCCCTGGTCCAGTTCGGCACCCCGCTCTTCGAGGTTCGCCGCGTATGATCTCATCACTGCTCATCGCCAACCGCGGCGAGATCGCGGTCCGCATCATCAGAACCTGCCGCGAGCTCGGGGTGAGAAGCGTCGTCGTCCATTCGACGGCCGACGCCGGGAGCCTTCCCGTCCGCATGGCCGACTCGGCCATCTGCATCGGGCCTCCCCTCGCCAAGGATTCCTACCTGAACGTCCCCAACATCATCGCCTCGGCCGTCCTTTCCCGGTGCGACGCCGTCCATCCCGGGGTCGGCTTCCTCGCCGAGAACGCCGACTTCGCCCGTTCGGTCACCGAGGCGGGGCTCATCTTCGTGGGACCGGCCGCCGAAACCATCGACCTTCTGGGCGACAAGATCAGGGCGAGGGCGACGGCAACCTCCCTCTCCGTTCCCTGCACGCCGGGTTCAGGCGGCGCCGTCGACGAATCGACCGCCGCCGAGGCGGCCGGAACCATCGGCTACCCGGTCATCATCAAGGCCGCGGCGGGCGGGGGAGGGAAGGGGATGAGGATAGCCCGGAACGAGGCGGAACTCCTCGCCTCCGTCCCGATCGCGAAGCGGGAGGCGAAGGCCTCCTTCGCCGACGACACCGTCTACCTCGAGCACTATTTCGAATCCCCCCGTCACGTCGAGATCCAGCTCCTGGCCGACGGGGCCGGGAACGTCGTGTCCCTCGGCGAGAGGGACTGCACCGTCCAGAAGAACCACCAGAAACTCATCGAGGAAAGCCCCTCGGGAGCCCTCTCGGGCGAGATGAGGACGGCCATGGAAACCGACGCCGTCCGCCTCTTCCGGGAACTGAAGTACTCCGGGGCGGGAACCGTCGAGTTCCTCGTCGCCGAGGGCCGCTACTTCTTCATGGAGGTCAACGCCAGGGTCCAGGTCGAGCACCCGGTGAGCGAGCTGAGGTCGGGCATCGACATCATCGCAGCCCAGCTCCGCATCGCCTCGGGCGACGGACTCGGATCCACGGCTGAGAGGGTCGTTCCCGCCGGCTACGCGATGGAGTGCCGGATCAACGCCCTCGAGGCGGGAACCGTGACCGGCTTCACGCCGCCGGGCGGTTTCGGCGTACGCTGCGATACCCATATGGAAACCGGCGCCATGGTTCCGCCCTACTACGATTCGCTGATCGCCAAGGTCCTCGTCTCGGCCTCTGACCGGGCCGAGGGCCTCGTCCGCATGAAGCGGGCTCTCGGCGAGCTCAGGATCGAGGGGGTCAGGACGAACCGCGACGAGCAGCTCGCCATCCTCGACTCGCCGATCTTCAGGAAGGGCGAGTACGGAACCGAGCTCTACCGCCGTCTCTTCGAGGAGAAAAAATGAAAACGCTGCTGTTCAGGAAACGGCTCTTCAAGAGCCAGAAGGGCATCCTGTCCTACTCCGGTCCCCGACCCGCGCACGAGGATGACCGGCATTATCTGACCGAACGGCACTCCTGCCCCTCCTGCCATACCCATGCCGAGGCGGATGTCCTGGAGCGGAACCTCTTCGTCTGCTCCTCCTGCGGCCACCACTTCAGGATTTCCCCGCGGGAGAGGATCGGCTTCCTCCTCGATCCCGACAGCTTCCGCGAATTCGACGACAGGATCGAAAGCGCCGATCCACTCGAGTTTCCGGGCTATGCGGGGAAGATCTCGGCCGAGAGGCGGAAGACCGGGCTCTCCGAGGCCATCGTCACCGGCGTCGGTTCGATCAACGGGCGCCAGACGGTGATCGCGGTCATGTCCTTCGACTTCATCGGCGGTTCGATGGGATCGGTCGTCGGCGAGAAGATAGCCCGCGCCCTCGAGTACGCAGGCGAGGAGAGGCTCCCCGCCATCATCTACACCTCCTCGGGAGGGGCGCGCATGCACGAGGGCGTCTTTTCCCTGATGCAGATGGCGAAGGTCTCGGCCGCCGCGGGCCTCCTCGAGGAGAAGGGCTCGCCCCTCTTTATCGTCCAGTCCGATCCGACCACCGGCGGCGTCACCGCCTCGATCGCCTCCCTCGGCTCCGTGATCCTGGCCGAACCGAAGGCCCTGATCGGCTTCTCCGGCCGCCGGGTCATCGAGGGCACGATCAACCAGCGCCTCCCCGTCGATTTCCAGACCGCCGAGTTCCAGCTCGAGAAGGGTTTCGTCGACGCCATCGTGCCGAGGGCCGAGCAGCGCACCACCTTGAGTTTTCTGATCGATACCCACCGCAACAGGACCAAGGGGAACTCGGTCTCCGAACTGATGAAACGGATGAGGGAAGGAGGCGGAGAATGAGCGACGTCGTCGTAACGAAAAAGGACGCGGGGGATGCCTGGAAGATCGTCGAGGCCGCCCGAGGGGCGAAACGCCCGACGACCCTGGACTACGTCGGCCTCCTCGCCGATTCCTACATGGAGCTCCACGGCGACCGATTCTACGGGGACGATCCGGCCCTCGTGGGCGGGGTCGCCCTCGTCGGCGGGATTCCGGTGACCTTCATCGGAAACCAGAAGGGCCGGAACATGGCCGAGGCGATGAAGCGGAACTTCGGCATGGCCAATCCCGAGGGCTACCGCAAGGC
>DBTK01000094.1:17171-88595 GCA_002307015.1 Spirochaetaceae bacterium UBA1318 | reverse complement strand
ACGGGCAGATATTCCTGGAAAGCGAACTGTTTTTCGCGGGCTTCCGCCCCGCGGTCAACGTCGGTCTTTCCGTTTCGCGCGTCGGCGGCGCGGCCCAGACCAAGGCGATCAGGAAGGTCGCCGGTCGTCTCCGTCTCGACCTCGCCCAATACCGGGAGCTTTCGGCCTTCGCCTCCTTCGGTTCGGACCTCGACAAGGCGACCCAGGAAAAGCTCGCCAACGGCGAGAGGCTGATGGAGGTCCTGAAGCAGCCCCAGTACAGGCCCTATTCGATGGGGAAGCAGGTCATCATGCTCTTCACGGCGGCGAACCAGTTCCTGGTCGACATTCCGACCGCCCGAATCAGGGAGTTCCTGGCGGCCCTGCTCGACTACCTCGACCTGAACGGTCCGATGATCGAGGAAGCCATCAACAAGGCCGGCATCATCGACGAGGCAACCGACATCCTGCTTTTGACCGCCATCGTCGATTTCAAAGAGAGCTGGGACTGATGGGCAGGCTATCCATGGGAGGCTCCGCATGGCGAACATGAGGGACATCCGCCTCAGGATGAAGAGCATCCGGCAGACGTTGCAGATCACGAACGCGATGAAGCTCATTTCGACCTCCAAGTTGAGGCGGGCGAAGATGCAGCTCGAGCAGACGGAGCCCTACTTCAACAAGATCAGGGAGACGATGGGCGATATCGTCAGGCGGAGCCAGGATCTTCAGTACCGGTATTTCGACAAGAGGCTGGCGAAGCCGGAACGGCACAAGGCCTACCTCGTCATCACCGGGGACAAGGGACTCGCCGGTGGCTACAATCACAACATCATCAAGCTGACCGAGGAAAGCTGTCCCTCCGACGGTACGGGCTTCCTCCTTTTGATCGGGAACATCGGCAAGCGCTATTTTCTCAGGAGAAGCTATCCGATCCTGGAGAGTTTCCATTTCTCCACGTCGGTACCGACGGTCTACGAGGCGAAGGAAATCTCGGATTACGTGCTCGAACAGTTCGATTCGGGGGCGATTGACGAGTTCCATATCGTGTTCACGAGGATGTACTCCTCGGTCAAGCTCGTTCCCGAGGTCCTGAAGGTCCTTCCCCTCGAGCTGGGCGACTTCGCCCCGCCGACGGGAAAACTGGCCGAGACGACGATAGCCTACATCCCGTCTCCCGAGGCCGTCCTTGACTCCCTGGTTCCCAAGTACCTGAGCGGGGTCGTCTACGGCGCCATGGTCGAGTCCTTCGCGAGCGAGCAGAGCGCGCGCATGACCGCGATGGACAGCGCGTCGAAGAACGCCCAGGAGATGCTCGAGGTGTTACAGCTGACCTATAACCGGGCGCGGCAAACCGCGATTACCCAAGAAGTGACGGAAATCGTAGCCGGCGCTATGGCGCTCAACGAGTAAAGGCAAGGTGGAAAGCATGGCTGAAAAGAACGGAAAAGTGGTACAGGTTATCGGACCGGTCATCGATATACGGTTCTCGGAAGGAGAGCTACCGAGCATCCTGAACGCGATCAGGATCGAGTTCGGCGACAGGACGATCATCGCGGAGGCGCTCCAGCACCTCGGCGACAAGCTCGTCCGATGCATCGCCCTCTCGGCGACCGACGGCCTCATGCGCGGCGCCAAGGCCATCGACACGGGGAATCCGGTTACCGTGCCCGTCGGCGAGGAAACCCTCGGCCGGATGTTCAACGTTGTCGGCGAGCCGATAGACGGTCGAGGTACAGTGCCGAACGCCAAGCGGATGCCGATTCATCGGGCCCCCCCGGGATTCGAGGATCAGAGGCCGGTCACCGAGATCTTCGAGACCGGCATCAAGGTCATCGACCTGATGGCCCCCTACGCCAAGGGTGGAAAGATCGGGCTTTTCGGCGGCGCCGGCGTTGGCAAGACCGTCATTATCGAGGAACTCATTCGGAACATCGCCACCGAGCACGCGGGCTACTCCGTGTTCACGGGAGTCGGGGAGAGGAGCCGCGAGGGCAACGATCTCTGGCACGAAATGCAGGAATCGGGGGTTATCAACAAGACGGCACTCGTTTTCGGCCAGATGAACGAGCCGCCCGGATCCCGTATGAGGGTCGCCCTTTCGGGCCTCACGATGGCCGAGCATTTCCGGGACGAGATGGGGCAGGACGTCCTCTTGTTCATCGACAACATTTTCCGGTTCATCCAGGCCGGTTCCGAGGTTTCGGCCCTTCTGGGACGGATCCCCTCGGCGGTCGGCTACCAGCCGACCCTGGCGAACGAACTTGGCGCTCTCCAGGAGAGGATCACCTCGACGCGGAAGGGTTCCATCACCTCGGTCCAGGCCGTCTACGTCCCCGCCGACGACATGACCGACCCGGCGCCGGCGACCACCTTCACCCATCTCGACGCCACGACAGTCCTTTCGCGCTCGATCGTCGAAATGGGCATCTACCCGGCCGTCGATCCGCTCGCCTCCAGCTCGCGTATCCTGGATCCCGCCGTCGTCGGCGAGGAGCATTACCAGGTTGCGCGGCGAATCCAGCAGATACTCCAGCGGCATAAGGAGCTCCAGGACATCATCGCCATCCTCGGGATGGACGAACTGGGGCCCGAGGACAAGGTCACCGTCTATCGCGCCAGGAAGATCCAGCGCTTCTTCTCCCAGCCTTTCCATGTCGCGGAAACCTTCACCGGCATCGAGGGACGCTACATCCCCCTCGCCGAGACGATCCACGGCTTCAAGGAAATCATCGACGGCAAGCTCGACGATGTGCCCGAACAGGCCTTCTTTATGGCGGGAAACATCGAGGAAGTGCATGAAAAGGCGAAAAACCTTTAGGGCGGCGTATGGAACCTACCTTCAACCTTGAAATCATCACTCCCTACCGCGTTTTCGTCGGGACAGCCTCCGAGATGATCATCGTGAACACGATCGACGGGGAACTGGGCATCCTTCCGGATCACGAGCCCGTAGCCGCACCGATCGTGATCGGCCCCATCAAGGTGAAAATCGGCGGTAAATGGAAAAACGCCGCCGTTTCCGACGGCATCCTCGAGGTCGTGCACGAACGGGTCACCATGCTCGTCGGCGCGGCCGAATGGCCCGAGGAAATCGACGTGGCCAGGGCCGAACGGTCGCGCGCCCGCGCCCTCGAAAGGCTCAAGGACACGACGGTCGTCTGGGAAGCCCACCGCGCCAAGGCCGCCTTGCTGCGCGCCGAAACTCGTTTGAAAATAGCGAAAGGTTCTACCCCCTGAACGCCGATATAATATAAAAGAGTAAGTGGGGAATTCTGTATGAAAAAGGATCTTTCGCTCGTCATAGGCATGGGAGTCGGTTTCGGCGGCATTCTCATGGGCTTCATCATGGAGAAGGGGAATCCCGCCTCGCTGATCGGGTTGAGCGCCCTGGTCATCATCATCGGCGGAACCTTCGGCGCCCTGATGATCTCGTTTTCGGTCAAGGACGTCACCAGCGTCGGCAAGTACTTCAGCCAGGCCCTCGTGGCCGCCCAGATGCCCTCGGCCGAGATGGCCGACAAGATCACGGAACTCGCCGAAAAGGCCAGGAAGGAAGGGCTGCTCAACCTCGAAGAGATCGTCGAGGAACTCGAAGACCCCTTTCTGAAAAAGGGCCTGAAGCTCGTCATCGACGGCGTCGAATCCGACACGATCGAGGAGATGCTCGAGAACGACATCTCGCTTTTCGAGATGAAGCAGAAGCATGTTGTCGCCTTTTTCGAGGCGGCGGGCGGCTACTCCCCGACGATGGGCATCATCGGTACGGTTACCGGCCTCGTCCTCGTCCTCGGAAACCTCGGCGGAGACGCCTCCGAACTCGGCCACTCGATCGCGGCGGCCTTCATCGCCACCCTCTATGGGATCGGCTTCGCAAACCTCATCTGGCTTCCCGTCGGCGTCAAACTGAAGAACAAGCTCAAGTATGAGATCCAGGCCCGCAAGATGGTCGTTACCGGCATCCTTTCCATCCAGCACGGGGAATCCCCGACCATCGTCAAGCAGAAGCTTGAAGGGTACCTGCTGGAGGCCCGGTAGTGGCCAAAAAGCACAAGCCGGAAGAGCCCGAGAAAGAGAACTCCGAGCGCTGGCTCCTTACCTATTCTGACATGATCACGCTGCTCATGCTCTTCTTCATCGTTCTCTACTCCATGAGCAACGTCAACCCGACCAAGTATCAGGAACTCTCCCAGGCCCTCGAGGAGGTTTTCTCGAGCGGCAATTTCGGCCTCTACGAGGGGATGTCCCCCGGCGCGAAGGGCATTCTTGAAAGCGGCGCGACCAAGATCACGGTGCCGAGGCTCAAGCGGCAGGAACTGATCAAGCGGACCCAGGTTTTCCTCAAGGACTTCATCAAGGGAAACGAGATGGCGGTGGGCGAATACGCCGACGGGGTCAAGATAACCCTCTTCTCGGACGTGTTCTTCAAGACCGGGAGCGCCGAGCTTTCCTACGACGCGGCTCCGGCCCTCGCCAAGATCGCCGACATGCTGAGCGAGATCGACAACAAGGTCAGGATCGAGGGGAATACCGACGATACGGCCAACTACGGTACCGATCAGACCGACCTCAACTGGGACCTTTCGGCCTCAAGGTCGCTCAACGTGCTCAAGTACCTCCAGATGATCGGGGTCGACGGGAAGCGGATGATAGCCGTCGCGAACGGCAGCGCGAAGCCGGAAAAATCGAACTCGACCGCCGAGGGCAGGTCCTTCAACCGCCGGGTCGATCTCATCGTCCTTTTCTAGGGTGAACGGGTGAGGGGCAGTCTCGAAAGGGCGCTCGACACGCTTTCCCGTCTCTACCCCGAACGGAAATCCTTCCTCGACTACGAAACCCCCTTCCAGCTTCTCGTCGCCGTGGTCCTCTCGGCCCAGTGCACGGACGCCTGCGTCAACGAGGTGACCCCGGCCCTGTTCTCGGCCTATCCCGACCCCGCGGCCCTCGCAAACGCCTCGCCGGCGGAGCTGGAAGCCCTCGTGTTTCGGACCGGGTTCTACCGAACGAAGGCGAGGCATATCAGGGAGGCGGCGGCGATCATCGTCGAGCGCTTCGGCGGGAAGGTTCCCGGAACGATGGAGGACCTCACGAGCCTCCCCGGGGTCGGGAGGAAGTCGGCCGGGGTTCTCCTCGCGCGGTGCTTCGGGGGCCAGGCCATCATCGTCGACACTCATTTCGCCCGCGTGGCATGGCGCCTCGGCCTCACCGCGAAGGGGAAAAACGGACTGAACCCGATTCTCGTCGAGCGGGACGTCGCCGCGGCCCTTCCGAAGGGGAGATGGACGGAATGCTCGGACCTTCTCAACCGCCACGGACGGGAAGCCTGCTTCGCCCGAAAGCCACGCTGCCTTTCCTGCCCCATCGCGGCCGAATGCGACGCCTTTCCGGTTCCCGGGGCCGTCTGAGCCCGCAGTCTGTTGAGATGCTTCGAGTATTGCAGCAGCCCTCTAGCGGGAAAGGACGAGGTTCTTGAACTTCGTCCCTCGGTCGAACTCGTTCAGGAACATGCCGAACGAGGTGCAGCCGGGAGAGAGCAGGATGGCGTCCCCGGGCTTCGCCGACGCGAAGGCCTCGTCGACCGCCTTTTCGAGGGAATCGAAGGGGCCGCGGAAAAGACGGCCCGCCGACCTGAGTATCGGAATGAGCTTGTCGGTCCCGCTTCCCGCGATGAGGATGATGTCCTTCGGCTTTTCCACCTGGGCCGAGAGGGGCGAAAAGTCGAGGTCCTTGTCGGTGCCTCCCGTGATGAGGACGAGGGGACGGTCGAAGGCTTCGATGGCGGCGGCGACGGCTTCGGGAATGGTCGCGGCCGAATCGTTGTAGCATCGGACGCCGTCCCGCTCGGCGAAGAACTCGAGGCGATGCTCGACCCCGGGAAACGAGGCCATGGCGGGGGCGATTGCCGACGGGGCCACGCCGTAGAGGTAGAGCGCCGCGCCCGCCACCAGGAGGTTCCGTTTCTGGTGGCCGCCGGGAACGAGGAGCTCGGAGGGCACGATCGGGACCTTCGAGGCGCCAGAGCGGAAAAAGCCTTCGCGGCCGTCGAGGAAGGCCCCGTCCATCCCCCCCGGCAGGGTGGCTCCCGAGAAGAAGACCGGCTTCGCGGGGGTTTCCGAGGCGAAGGAAAGCCCCCACCCGTCGTCCCTCGAGCAGAGGGTGAAGTCGCCCTTTCCCTGTTCCGCGTAGATGATCCTCTTGTCGGCGACGTAGGCCTCCATCGAGCCGTAGTAGTTTTGGTGATCGGGCATGATCGAGGTGATCGCCGAGATCCGGGGTTTCAGGACCCCGAGGCCCTTGAGGTCGGCCAGCTGCCATGATGAGAGCTCGAGGGTCACCGGAATGTCGGGGCCGGTCTCCCCGAGAAAGGACAGGGGTGAGACGGTGATGTTCCCGCCGAGGAGGCTCTTCATCCCCGCCGAATCGAAGCCGTGCTTGATGGCCGAGACGGTCGTCGATTTCCCCTTGCTGCCGGTTATGGCGATGACCGGGCTCTCCGACAACCCGAGAAAAACTGAGATGTCGCTTTCGATCCGACGCGCCGCTTTCAGGTAGGGCGAGGTCGGCTTGACCGCCGGATTCTTGATGACGATGTCGGCGCCGGCGAAGTCCGGCATCTCGTGCCTGCCGAGGACGTACCGGATCGGCCACGTCGCCAGGGCGAGCATGGAGGGACGGAGGACCTTTTCGTCGCGGAGGTCGGTGACGGTGACCTCAGCCCCGTGGGAGGCGAAAAAGCGGGCCGATTCGAGACCGCCCCCGTTGAGGCCCAGGCCCATGACGGTGACCTTGAGGCCGGGTATGTCGGCGAGAGAGAGGGTTCTAGAACTCAATGTCGTACTCCTTGAGGCCGTTTTCGTTCAAATAGGGGGCTATCGCAAGGTTTTTCATGAAATC
The DNA here is from genome assembly GCA_002307015.1 of Spirochaetaceae bacterium UBA1318. Taxonomy (GTDB): domain Bacteria; phylum Spirochaetota; class Spirochaetia; order Treponematales; family UBA1318; genus UBA1318. The sequence continues at coordinate 81,722 of DBTK01000094.1, read as the reverse complement.
GTCCCAAAGCGCCGGGACCCTCGCCTTGATCTCCCTGAACTCGCCGATGTCCTCGGCGAAGGTCCTACCTTTGAGGGCATTCTGGATGGTTTCCATCTCGGGCACGAGAAATTCCACGGCCCGATGCAGGAAGGGCAGGAGGCGCTTCCGGGTTTCGGCGTCGGGCTCCGCCACCGTCATGCACACGGTCTTGTACTTGCAGGAGAAGGGGTAGAAGGGGTAGGTCCGCTTCCCTGCGGGGAGAAAAAGCTTGGAGAAGAACTTGGTCAGCTCGCTGTCCATCCAGATTCCCCTGACCATGTAGCCCTGACCGGTTTCCCCGATCCAGGTCTGGGATATCGTCTGCCTGACCTTGAAGCCTTTCGTGCGTCCCATCTCGGCCATGACGGCGTCGATCGGGATGAGATCGCTCTCCAGGAAGAGGTTCCGCGAGCGGTAGACGGGGGTGAGGTCGTTGGTTCCCGGCTGGACCACCTCGCCGTGGCTCGCCCGGAACAGGAGATCGACCCTCATCAGGTAGAGGAAGAGCGAGTCCTGGACGCGGTAGATCCGGTAGAAGCAGGGTTTGAGAACCTCGGCCGGATCGAAAAAATAGGAGAGTCCCTCGAATTCGGCGGGCAGGGCCACGACGAGCTGGGCGACGAGGTCCCGCATGGAAGCGATGTAATCGGCCCGGGGAACGTCAGCCCGAACGTCGTGATGGATCGGGAAATGGGGAACGTAGAACTCTTCGGGCAGGGAGAGGAAAAACTCCTCGTTCTGGTTGAACTTTTTCTTGAACAGGGGACGGGCGGTATCGGCAGGGATTCCCGCGAGCAGGTCGTTGATGCCGGGGTCGATATAGGCCAGCCTGATCTCGTTTACGCTCTGATCCATTTTCCCCACTATAGCGCGTTTGGAAGGGATGTTTCAATCGATTCCGGCGGAACCGGGCCAGCATCCGTTCCCCCGATTAATGCCCTTGAAATGAGCCGATTCGCACCGTATAGTTAGAGACGCCGATCGAATCACGGGGAGAATCGGGATTATGGAAGCGAAGAATAAAAAGATTTACATACTGGGCGATTCAAGCGGAGTCATGACCGAGGTTGCGAACCAGCTGGCCTTTTTCGGCTATGCCCCTGAAACCCTCCAGGCGGTTTCCGATCTTCCCCAGGGAGTGGGCGACGAGCCCCAGATCCTGATCGTGGACGCCCCCTTTCTCGAGGATGCCGAAGGAATCCGGACCCTAAAGGCGATCAAGGAAACGAGAGGCGGGTTCCTCCGCTGTTTCTACGCCTCCAACGGGGACGACTTCGGGGAAAGGCTGGCCGCCGTCAGGGCCGGAGCCGACGCGTTTTTCTCCCCGCCGATCGAGGTGACGAGGATGGTCGAAAAGATCGACGTGCTCGTTTCAGCCCGGATCCAGAAGCCCTACCACATCCTGATCGTCGACGACGATCCCGAGCAGGTCGCCTACTACGCCTTCATCCTCCAGCAGGCCGGAATGATCACCTCGGTCGCCCTCGATCCCAAGCAGGTGATCAAGGTCCTCATCGAGGCGAAGCCCGAGCTTATCCTCATGGACATGTACATGCCCGACTGTTCGGGCCCCGAACTCGCAGCCATCATCAGGCAGCAGGAGGCCTTCGTTTCCATCCCGATCGTCTACCTCTCGGTCGAGACGAACCGGGACAAGCAGGTTGCCGCGATCAGCCTGGGGGCCGACGATTTCCTCACGAAACCGATCAAGCCCGAGCACCTGATCACCTCGGTTTCGATTCGGGCCGAAAGGACGAGGAGCATGCGCTACTTCATGGAGCGCGATTCGCTGACCGGCCTCCTCAACCACACCCATCTCAAGGAAAGGCTGATGAACGAGGTGATGAGGGCCCACCGCATCGAGGGATCCCTCTGCTTTGCGATGATCGACCTGGATAAATTCAAGGCGGTGAACGACACCTACGGCCACCTCGTCGGGGATCGGGTGCTGAAAAGCCTCTCCCGGCTCCTGCAGGAACGCCTGAGGAAGACGGACATCATCGGCCGGTACGGCGGAGAGGAATTCGGCGTCATCCTCATCAATACCGGGATCAAGGACGCGATGGACATCATGAACGGGATCCGTGAGGATTTCAGCCGCATCAAGCATGTCTGCGACGCCGGCTGCTTCATCCAGACCTTCAGCTGCGGAATCGCGGCTTACCCGAAGATCTCCGATCCGGTCAGGCTGAACGAGGCCGCCGACAGCGCCCTCTACCGGGCGAAGGATGGGGGCCGGAATCTCGTGGTGGCCGATTGACCCGTTTCGATCCACAATCGCATGGGGGCTGAACCGACTCGCGGGGCGTTGCGGATTTGCCGTCAATTCCGGTTCCGGCGCGTGGGCCTTTCGGCACGGAGTTCCCACGCGACGTTTTTCCACCAGGGATTTCCCGAGGCGAGCACCCTGTACACCTGGATCCTCGACAACCCCCAGGAAAACACCGGGGGTTCGCCGAGGGCTTCCGCGTTTCCCCATTCCGATGCGACGAGGATTCCGGGAAAGGGTCCGGGCAGGCCGTCGCTCAGGTCGGGGCCAGCCCCGATGGGCGAGGGTTCGATGCGAAGGTAGAGGGAGCCCCCATGGCAAGCCCATCCGGCGGTTGAGAAAGCCCTCGAGCATCGCCTCGCCGCTTCGTCCAGCGCGGTTCCTTCCGGTTCGGTGGAAGAGCGGTCCAGGATGACGACGGGCGGCAGGGAACGGACCGATGCGGTTCCGTACCTCCTGAAAAGCCCCGTTTTCACCGTTTCGATTTCGGCGCGGATATTGCCGGGCGGCTCGAGGACCAGGATGTATAACTCGCCATCTGCCACGCTACGATTCCTCTTTTCAAATCGGTTTTTCCATGGTAGAGTGCATCGATACCGATACGCTCAAGCATGACTAGAGAATAGTACTCCAAAGGATCGAAGCGATGAAGCCCAAAGTCAGGAAAACAGCTGAAAGCCTTGTTGAAAAGCTTTCAAAGATAGAATGCGTCGAAACGATCGCGATCAACGAAGCCGCGGAAACCGAGGTTTTCGATCCCTACTTCGCGCTCATCCTGGACGTCTACTATCGCGGCATCCTTCCCGAACTCGACGCACGCAAGAAGCTCTATGGCGAGGCTCAGGCGTTCGAAACCTCGGCCGTCCAGAGCAAGGACCGCTTTCTCATCGACGACATCCCCGTGAGAATCGAGTACAAAAGCATCGAGGGCATCGAGGAACTCCTGAAAAAACGGAAGGACTTCATCTGGCTCATCAAGGATATCGGCACCTATCCCTTCTATCGCATCATGAAGGGCAGCGTGATGTACGAACGATCCGCCTGGATCGACGGGGTGAGGAAGGACCTTGCCGGCCTTCCCGACAGCTTCTGGAGACAGCTCCGATCGGCCTTCCAGGCCAAGATGGAGCACTACCTGAGCGATCTGGGCGAGTCCGTCATGCAGGGCGACAGCTTTTTCTACCTCGTTTCGGCCTCCGGTTTCATGAAACAGGCGTGTACGGTCCTTTTCATGATCAACCATAAATTCGAGCCCTCCCACCGCAAGTTCTATACCCAGATAAAGGAGCTTCCCGTACTCCCCGAAGAGTTCCTCGGCAGGTGGGAAAGCTTCCTTCGTCCGGACAAGGAGTTGCCCCCCGAGCGGAAATTCGAGGTCGCCAAGCTGATAGCGCGCAGCATCATCCAGCTTACCTAAAATGTCCAGGTTTTTTCGCGCCATTTCGGTGCTTGTCCCGGTCCTGTTCGTGATCTCCTGTTCCCCCGAACCGGTGCACGATTTTCTGGTTACCGATGCCGCGGGCAAGTCCTTGCCGGCCTACCAGAAGACGAAAAGGGCCGCGGGAAAGGAAGGGCTCCTCGAGCCCGCTCCGGCTGGTTCCCTCGCCTTCGCCTGCGAAACCGCCGTCTCCGCGGGCTACTCGTTCCGCATCGACGTCTCCTCGAATACCCTGCGTTCCCTCGTCCTCACCATCGAGGGGAAAGGGACTCGTCTTCGCGAGGTTCTGCCCTCGGAATACTCGGATTTCTCCTACTACGTCCCGCTGCCCTCAGGCTTCGCCATGACGGGATTCTCCGTCGAGGACACGGGAAAGGCCAGGCCGGCGTCCTCCGCCCGGATCGCCGCTGTCGAGATCGCGAAACGCTTCGTGGGCTTGAGCGCCTCGGGCAAATCGGTCGTGCTTTCGAAGGGAATCCGCATTGTAAGGCCGGCCGGAAATCCCGCCGTCGTCGACCGGGTTTCCATCGACCTCGGCGAGGCGGGGATTCGGGCGGACGGGGCCTTCCAGGTTCGATTCGGCTACCGGGCGGAGAAAAAGGGAGCGCCGGGGCGGTTCGAGGCCAGGGGCGGGACGAAAACCGCCGTGTTTCCCTTTCGTGCCGCGGCCGGCCTCGGCACGGCCGTCGCCTACAACGGGCTTTTTCCCGAGAAAACCAGAACCCTCGACCTCATACCGCCGCCGGGCTCGACGATCGTTTCCCTCGACGTGACACAGATGGATTCCGCCGACGATCCGCCGACGATCGACCCGGGAGCCATCCTCAGGTACCGTGAGGCTTCCTGGCGGAGACCGGAATTCGAGGTCTATCGGTGGGCGAGATTCCCGTCGATCCTGATCTTCGACACGCGGGATTACGCGATCCAGGACAGCCTGTTCAAAAGGATAGCCTTCTTTGTCGAGAAAAAGGGCTACAGCGGAAAGCTCATGGCCGACAGCGACATCGCGACCCAGCACGGATGGAACGCCCACGACTACCGTTCCGAGGACCTCGCCGCCTTTTTCGAAAAGGCCGAGAAGGAGAGATTCCCCCTGAACGAGCAAGAGCTCGAGTGCCGGGACATCCTGATCAAGGCCGGGATCATCAGGAAGACTGCCGACGGGATCGCGGCGGGGGAGGGCGCCATCATTTCCATATCGCGGGAATCGAGCGACTACCTGCGCTCCCTTTTTCTCGGCCACGAGTCCTACCACGGTATTTTCTTCATCGATCCCGAGTATCGGGATTTCTGCAAGACCGTGTGGAAACCCCTCGATCCGGCGGTCAAGGATTTTATCATCTACTACTTCAGCTACATGCGGTACAATATCGCGGATCCCTATCTGATCGTGAACGAGTTCCAGGCCTACTTCATGCAGCAGCCGGTTCCGCTGATCAAGGATTACTTCACCAAGACCATCATCGAGCGCCTCGAGAAGGCCTATCCCGACAGGACCGAAAGCCTCAACGCCTTCGCCGAGAAGTTCGGCGACGCTTTTCCCGAGGCCGAAAAAAAACTGAGCGACTTCCTGGCGAAAAAATACGGGCTCCCCGACGGCCGCACCGTCCAGTAACCTCCGACAGCCGGCTAGAAAGCATCGCTGAAGGTTCGACGGACCTTGTCCGCCGGCGGGGAGGCGAGTTCATGGTTGCTCGCGAGCTCGGCCTCTATCGAGGAAGGCGGGCCGTGACCAGGGAAGACGAAGCAGCCCTGGCACTGCGGTATCAGCTTCTTCTTGATGTTCGCGTAGAGCAGGGTCAGGCCGTGGGCATGGGTCGTGGATCCGAGCCTTCCCGCCGAAAGCGCATCCCCCGTGAAAAGGCAGTCCCCGATCCTGAAGGCGAGGGAGTCGGACGAATGGCCGGGAACGGAAAACACGTCGACCGAAAGTCCGCAGAGCTCGATGTGCTCCCCGTCGTGGAGGATCGTGCAGGGAAGGTCGAAGATCTCGGCATTCGAGGAATAGAGCTCGGCCGGGTAGATCTTGAGAAGGGTCTTGATGCCGTGCACGTGGGCCGTATGGTTGTGGGTCATCAGCACGGCGCGGATGCTGTAGCCGTTCCCCTCGATATACTCCAGAAGGTTCGCATCCATGCTTCCCGGGTCGACGATGATGGCGTCTCCGCCCGAATCCCCGCCGACGAGGTAGGTGTTCGAGAAACCGTACAGGGAATAGTGGAAGTAGACGTTCATATGTACTGGGTATCCTCTTTAAATATCGCTTCCTGGGTATTGGAGGACTTGAACGACACGTTCTTCTGGGTCGCTCCGAGGAAGAAGGCCTTCTTGAGATCGCAGTCGACGAAATCGACGGTATCGAGTTTCGAGTTGATGAACCTCGAATTGTAGAGGTTCGATTCGTTGAAGGTGCATTCGAACGCCGAGATGCCGTTGAAGTTGTCGTGGACGACCTCGGAGTTCTCGAAGCTCGTGTTGAGCACCTTCGAGCCGGCGAAGGAGCAGAACTGTATGTCGGCGTTGGAGAAATCGCAGGAAACGATATTGCAGAACTCGAAGAAGCAGGCCCTGAACTGGCATCCGGTGAACAGGACGGCGTTGAGCACGGCGTGGGAGAATACGCAGCCGGAAAAATGCCGATGCGAGAGATCGAGCCCGAGGAGGGTCGTGCCGGAAAGGTTGAAATCCCTTAAGGGATCGCCGATCAGGATCGTGTCGATGACCCCCTGAATGCCTATCTCACCATCGCCCAGGTGTTCAAAGCAGGATGTCGTTCCGCTGAGGGCGTATCGGCTGCATCCGGGAGACGAGCAGGGCACGGGCTGGTACATGGGGAAAGAATACCTCGCCACATGCGAAAATGCAACCTCGTCGGAGCGGGGCGATTCGGGCCGGCTCGGAAAGGGGCTTTCTTGCAGCAATCGGCAATATGGGGTATCATGGGACCATGTGCTACCATTGTGGAAGTCCTATCGCCCGCGGCTCCGGGATAGCCCGTACCGCGGTCTGCGAGGGGTGCGGCAGGGATCTTCACGTCTGCCGGAACTGCCGCTTCTATACGCCAGGGGTCCATTGGGATTGCGCTGAAACCGTCGACGAACAGGTCGTCGACAAGGAGCGGAGCAACTTCTGCGACAGCTTTTCCGTAAACCCGAAATTCCACGAAGCCTCGACCGGCGAGGCCGGCGGCCGTGACAAGGAGAACCGGGCGCGCGAGCGTTTTTCCGGATTGTTCAAGGATGAATGAAAAACCGATAGGATTCCTCGATTCGGGCGTCGGCGGGTTGCCGTACTTCGCCTGGCTTCGCCAAAAGGCGCCCGCCGAGCGCTACGTCTACGCCGCCGACCGGGCGAATTTTCCCTACGGCGAGAAGACGAAGGAGGCCGTTCTCGACATCGTCGAATCGACGGCGCGGAAGCTCATCGAGAGGACGGACCCGAAGATCCTGATCGTCGCCTGCAATACCGCGAGCGTCGTCGCCCTGGAGCGGCTCCGCGAGCGCTTTTCCATCCCCATCGTCGGGACGGTGCCCGCCATCAAGCCGGCCGCCGCCAGGTCGCGAAGGAAACGGATCGGGCTCCTGGCCACGATGAGGACGGTGAACGACGCCTACGTCGACCGCCTCGTCGAGCAGTTCGCCAGCGACTGCGAGGTCGTCAGGATTGCCGGGCCCGACATCGTGAGCTTCGTCGAGAAGCGCTTTTTCGACTCGGGGGCCGAGGAAAAGCTCGCCATCGTTCGCGACGCGGCGGCCGAGTTCGGTCGCGCCTCGGTCGACGAGATCGTCCTCGCCTGCACCCACTTCCTCTACCTCGCCGACGAGATCCGGGAGCTCGCAGGTCCCGGGGTCGAGGTGATGGATTCGCGTGAGGGCGTCGGCTCCCGGGCCCTCGCCGTTCTCGGCGAGAAAGGACGATCGGGGGCTTCGGGGCGGGGTTCGGCCGAGCTTTTCGTGACCGGCCCAGATCCCGTCGAGGAGAGCTACGATCGATTCGCCCGCTACTTCGGCATGGAAATCGGGGGAACCCTCCCGTGACCGGCACGGTCATTACGGGAACCAAGAACCGGTTCTCGGTCGAGTGCGGGGACGCTCTCGTGGTCTGCGGGATCAAGGGCAAGGTGCTCAAGGGCTCGGTCGGCTTCTACAATCCCCTCGCCCCGGGCGACACGGTCGAGTTTTCCCTCGACGATGGCAGTCCCGGCACCGGCCTCATCACCTCGCTCGTGGAGAGGCGGAACGCCTTCTCGCGCTGGAACATCAAGGGCGACAAGCCCCAGGTCCTGGCGGCGAACATCGACTGGCTCTGCTGCGTCGCGACCCCGGACGAGCCGCCGTTCAGGCCGCGATTCCTGGACCGCTGCCTCGTCCTCTGCGAGGAGGCCGGGATCAGGCCCCTCATCGTGCTCAACAAGGCCGATCTCGAGATCTCGGAGGACGTCGAGGAGCGCATGGCCGACTTCGAGAGGATCGGCTACCTGACGAACTACGTATCAGCCAGGACGGGGAAGGGAATCCCCGAGTTCGTCTCGAGGATAGCGGGATCGACGGTCGCCTTCGTCGGCCAATCCGGGGTCGGCAAGACATCCCTCCTCAACCTCCTCTGCCCCGGCCGATCCTACCGGGTCAGCGCCCTCGTCGAGAAGTACGGCCGCGGCTCCCACACCACGACCCTCGCCAGGCTCGAACGGGCGAGCGTCGACGGAAGGAGCTATTCGATCGTCGATACCCCCGGCATCAGGAACCTCGCCCTGACCCACGTGGCGAGGTCGGCCCTCGCCTCGCTGATGCCCGAGTTCCGGGAGCTCGCGAACCAGTGCAGCTATTCGGATTGCAGCCACACGATCGAGCCGGGCTGCAAGATCATGGAGGCGGTCTACGCCGGCTACATCCACGAGGACCGCTACGAAAGCTTCCTGAGAATCAGGGAGGAGTTGGGAGATGGCTATTGACGAGAGGAGCCTCGAGCTTCTCGAATTCGCCTCGGTCCGCGAAACGGTCGCCTCGAGCTGCATGAGCGAGGAGGGCAGGGACCTCGTGCTTTCCCAGATCCCCTTCACCGACCCCGGGGCCGCCGCCGAATGCCGCGATTTCACGAGCCGCTTCACCGACGTCCTCAGGTCGGGGGAGGAGATGCCCCAGCTGAGCTTCCCCGCCGTCGCCTCCATCCTGCCCAAGCTGGGCAAGGAGGGCGTCGCCCTGGACGAGGAGGATCTTCTCGCCCTGGCGATCTACGTCGAGTCGGCCCTCAAGCTCAAGCGCTACCTCTCCTCGACCAAGTCGGGGGGGAGGCTCGATACGGCCCCCCTCGCCGGCGAGGCCGAAAAGATACCGGACATACCCGAGCTTCCCAGGGCGGTGTTCGCCGTCATCGAGCGGGACGGGACCATGAGGGACCTCGTCGAGCTCCGCGACATCAGAAGCCGGATCAGGGCCCTCCAGCGGGACATCGAGACCCTCACCTCGCGCTACCTCTTCGGGGACGAGACCCGGTCCTTCTTCCAGTCGGGCACGACGACCCTCCGCGACGGCCGGGCCGTCCTCCCCCTCAAGGCGAACTTCAAGGGACGGGTGAGGGGAGTCGTCCACGAGGTCTCGGCGACCGGCCAGACGGTCTACATCGAGCCCGACGACGTGCTCGAAAAGAACAACCGCGTGGTCTGGGAGGAGAACGACCTCAAGCAGGAGATCCTGAAGATCCTGAGGCGGGTCACGGCCGAGGTTTCAGTCCATGCCGAGGCTCTGGGGCCCATGATGGACGAGATCACCTTCCTCGACGGGATCTACGCCCGGGCGAGGTACGGGATCGACCACGACTCGAGCTTCGCCACCCTCGCCGAATCCGGGATCACCCTCAAGGGCGCCAGGCACCCCCTCCTCGGGCGGAAGGCGGTTCCCATCGACCTCGCCCTGGAAAGCGGAACCCGCGTCGTCATCATCACGGGGCCGAACACGGGCGGAAAGACCATCGCCCTGAAGACGGCCGGCCTCCTCGCGGCCATGAACCAGTTCGGCCTCGCCCTCCCGGTACGGGAAGGATCGACCATCGCCCATTTCGACGGGATCTACGCCGACATCGGCGACGAGCAGTCGATCAGCCAGTCCCTCTCGACCTTCTCGGGCCACATGACGGCCATCGCCTCCATCGTGGAGAGGGCGACGAAGGACTCCCTCGTGCTGCTCGACGAACTCGGCTCGGGCACCGATCCGGAGGAGGGCTCGGCCATCGCGATGTCCCTGCTGGACAGCTTCATCGAAAGCGGCTCGGTCGTCCTCATCACGACCCACCACGGCATCCTCAAGAACTACGGCTACACGAGGCCGGGGGTGGTGAACGCCTCCGTCGACTTCGATTCCCGGACCCTCTCGCCGACCTACCGCATCCTGATGGGCATCCCGGGAGAGAGCCACGCCCTCGACGTCGCCGAGCACAACCATATCCCGAAGGCGATCATCGACCGGGCCCGGAGCTACCTCAAGGACGAACGGGCCAACGTCTCGGAGCTCATCAAGGGGCTCAAGACCAAGCACCGGGAGCTCGAGGACCTGGAGCGCGAACAGCTCAAGAAGCGCTCGACCCTGATGGAGGATATCCGCTCGACCGACCTCAAGGCCCTCCGCCTCAAGCAGAAGGAGCTCGAACTCCGCGAGCGCGGGATCAGCGACCTGAACCGGCTTCTCGTCGATTCCCGCAGCTCACTCGAGAACCTGGTGAGGGAGCTCAAGGAGGGCGAGCTGACCCGGGAAAAGACCGTCAAGGTGAAGGAGTTCATCAAGGAGCTCGAGACCAGGGTCAAGGTCCAGGAGGAGAGCTACGTCGCCGAGGTGGAGGCCGAGGCACCCAAGCCCCTTCCCGGCGAACCGATACGGGAGGGTATCCAGGTCCTCGTCGAGCCGGGAAGGCGGCGGGGGACGGTGGTCCGCAAGGCCAAGAAGGGATTCTGGACCGTCGAGACCGACACGATCAGGGTCACCGTTCCCGAATCGAGCCTGACGGCGGTGAGGGAAAGCCGGAAGCCGAGCGCGAGCGTCACCTACACCGGGGTCGGGACGGGCGAGGCCCCGGCCTTCGAGCTCGACCTCAGGGGCCGGCGCTTCGAGGAGGCGATGTCCATGCTCGAGCACCAGCTGGACCTCGCCGCGATGGCGGGGCTCTCGGAGTTCGGCGTCATCCACGGCAAGGGGGACGGCATCCTCATGAAGGGCGTCCACGAGTACCTGAAGGGCTACCGCGGCGTCGTCGAGTATTTCTTCGCCCTTCCCGAGCAGGGCGGGGCGGGCAAAACCATCGTCCGGATGAAGTGAGGCGCCATGGATACGACCCAATTGATCGAAGTTCTGAAGCAGGTGTTCCTGTCCTGGCAGGTTCTTGCCGTGACGGGGGCCTTCCTGCTCTACTGGAGCCTGGTGAAGTTCGTGGTGAATCCGAAGAAGAAGCCGCCGATTTCCTCGGCCCCGCAGCGGAAGCCCTCCCAGAAACGGGCGGCGGCGGCCGCGGTCAAATCGGTCCAGGAATCCTCGCCCGAGGTGGTCGACGAGGACGGTCCCGGGGACTGAAGGGGTGCCGGCCCTCGCCCGCGAGGCAGGTCGCTTCTGCCTGAACTTCGGCCGGGATTATTGCCCGCCGGAAATTTATTTCCGCCGGATGATGCCCGAGAGCGCGTTGACGATGCGGACGCGCAGGGGAAGCCCGAACTGCCTCGAGAAATCCTTGGCCGCGTCCTCGATCCTGACGTTCACCCCGAACTGCTTCTTCAGGCCGTCCCAGTGCTTGACGATGAACACATAGAGGTCGGCCGTCGTCCTGTCCGGAAACCGGGAAACGATGCGGGACTCCGTGATCGCGTCGATGATGGGCCGGTACACGTTCTGGTACCAGGAAACGAGGGCGTCGGCGAAGGAAATCTCCTCCTTTTTCCCCTGGTTGATGAAGTACTTGTGCCCCAGGATGTGGTTGTAGACCTCGTCGAATCGGCCGGGGGATGAGAAGTTCAGGTCCCAGTAGTCGGTCAGCTCCCCAAAATTCGTCTCATTATAGAACACCCGCTTCTCGTAGTTCAGGACCTCGCGCCTCAGGTCCTCGATGGTCATGCCCGGCCTGATCAGGATCTCGGAGGCGAGTCCGATCACCTCGGCGTCGATGGCCGCGACCCCCTTGGCCTTGGCGACCGAGACGCGGTGGTTGCCGTCCCTGACGAAGTAGACCCCGCCGATCTCGTAGAGGGTGATGGCGGGAAGTATCGTGTCGTTGAGGTTCGCCTGGTCGACGCTCTGCCAGCGGGAGCGGAGATAGCCGTGCTTGGGCAGGAAATGGCTGTCGAAGTCCCGGTACCTGCCCTCGCTGCCGACGATGAGGTCGACCGGAACGGTCTGCATCCCCTTATAGTACTCGGAGTTCGGCCTGAGGAGGGATTTAACCTCGGTGAGGGAGAGCAGTCGTCTCTTGTCCGGGTTCATGAAATTCTGGATCCGGCCCAGGAGCTCCTGGGTCCTGACCTTGTTGAAATCCTCTTCCGCCCTCGAATCGTAGTATCCGGTCATGGAGCCTCCCCCAGGTCGAGGATATGGTGGCTGTAGGCGTTGAGGACGACCGTCTCCTGGTAGACGCTCGAGCGGACGTCGTTCAAGTCGTAAAGGTGGATGTGGCCGTGGATGAGGTACTTCGGCTTGAAAGTGCGCATGAACCAGAGGAAGGGCTTGAAGCCGACATGGCAGGGGTCGTTCTTGTCATGGATGCCGAGGGGCGGGGCGTGGGTCACCAGGATGTCGAGGTAGCGGCCGTAGAAAATGCGGTTGAAGAGGAGATGGGGCGTCATCCACAGGATCTTTCGGAGCATCTGGAAATTCGTGTACTGGTTGAGCCCGTTGTTGTACATGATGGAGCCGCCGAGTCCCATGAAGATCAGGCCTTTGACCCGCATGATCTTGAATCCGATGTGGGTCGAACCGAAGGAGTGGTCGACGCCGTCTATCTCATCCGAGATGGTGGTCCTGATGAGGTTCGGCTCGGTGATGTGGGTGTACTCGCTCAGGTTGTGGTTGCCGAACACGTAGAGCAGGGGCTTGTTGAGGCAGGTGACGATGTAGCCCAGGTACTCCATCGGCAGGTCGCCGGCGCTGATGACGAGGTCGATGTCCGAGAACCGCTCCTTGATCGCGGGGGAGTAGATCAGGGAATCGATCTGGTCCGAGATGCACAGGATCTTCATTTCTTCTTTCCGGCGGGTTTCGTGAAGTACGCCGCCTTGTTCAACATCTCCTGAAGCTTCTCCTTGTTGAACAGATCCACGGGCCTCGACTCGGCGTATTCCATCGCCGTCCGCGAAAAGCCCGAGCTCGTGACCAGGGCCCCCCTGACGACGCCGAGCTTCTTCACGTCCTCCAGGATGGCCCTCACCGTCGACTCGTCCACCATGTCCGGTATCCTCAGAAACCGGAGGAGGCGGGGCATCCGTTTGGTGTTCCGCCATTTGATCGATTCGTTCTCGACCGCGACGATATCGCAGCCGTTCGCCGTCTCCTTCACGTCCCGGATCGAGAGCCCGATTCCGTCCTCGGCGATGGACCGGCAGATCTCGACGAATTCCTCGCGGGCGCTCGTCAGGTAGTCCTTGATGCGGTCGTCGGTCCGGAATTCCTGATACTGGCTCAGCTTCTCGGCGACGTCCTTGAAGGCGGGCTTCTTGGCGTAGATCCTTTCCCATTGGACGATCGCGAGGTCGAGGTTGCGGAGCTTTTCGTAGCACATCGCCAGGAAGTACCGGCAGTAGAGGATGTCGGGGGCCGCGTCGTCCTTCGAGATCTTGAGGGCGCGCTCGAGCTCGACGATGGCCTTGTCGAGGCTTCCCGTGCTCATGTAGCAGCCGCCGCGCTCGATGAGAGACTTCACCTTGTAGTCGGGGGCCTTCTGCGCCCGCTCGAAGGCGAGGAGGGCGCCGACATAATCGTGGCCGTCCTTCAGGAGCTTGCCGAGGTAGAAGTAGGCCTCGTAGTTGTCCGGCTCGGTCTTGAGGGCGAGCTCAATCTCGCTTTTCGCCTCGACCGGCTTCTTGTCCTTGTAGAGAAGCTTGGCGAGCTCGAAATGGGCCTTTCCGAACCGCGGGTCCACCTCGATGGACTTCTGGAGGTAGTTGACGGCGCTGTCGAGCCTTCCCCTCTCCATGAAAAGCCTGCCCGCCTCGTAGTAGTTCTCGGCCTTGAACGGATCGAGCTTGATGAGGACGAGGTACTCCTTGAGCGCCTCCTCCTTCTGGTTGAACCTGATGTAGAGGGAGGCCATCTTCTGGCGGAATTCCTTCTCCGGAAGGTCGCGCTCGAAAACCCCGATCTGGTTGACCGTCTTGAACTCCATCAGCGCGAGTTCGGGTTTGCCCTCGGCCAGGTAGGAGAGGCCCAGGTAATAGTGGGCCTGGGGATTCCGGGGATCCTTGGTAATGATCTGCTTGGCCAGGCGCGCCGCCTGCTGGTTCTTGCCCTGTTTGATGAGGGCGCCGACTGCGGCGATCTGTTTGGGCGCAATGACGGATTTTATCAGGAAAAAAGCGAGAAATCCGATGCCGACGCCGAGAATTATTATGACGATGGTAACGACAGACATGCACCCCTTTCGGTTGCCCTTTCACTCGCGATATGGTATCGTTCCTTAAAGAGAGTAGCTATTTTGACGGTAAATGTCAAATCCATCAAGATTCCCGGGGGATTTCCCGAGGCCTGGCTCGGGGCGCTCCGCGTTCTGGTTCTCGCCTCGCTCCTCGGCCTGCCCCTGGCCGCCGCCTCGTTCTTCGACGACGGGGAAAAGCTGTTCATGCAGAACAAACCCCTGGAGGCCTCGGCCCTTCTCGAATCGGCGGTCAAGCAGGATCCCCAGAACGAAAAGGCCTGGCTCGAGCTCGGCATCGCCTACCAGCAGCTCAAGCGCTACGACGAGGCCGTCGCCGCCCTGAGGAAGGGCGCCTCGGTGGCCGTCCAGTACCGGCACCTGTTCTACTACAACCTCGGCAACGTCTACTTCACCCAGGGGAGAAACAACTTCGCCGACGACATGTACTCCCAGGCCCTCGCCGCGAATGACGCCTTTTCCCCCGCCTACCTCAACCGGGCGAACACCCGCGTGAATCTCCAGAACTTTCCCGACGCGGTCGCCGACTATACCCGCTACCTCTCGCTCGAGCCGGCCTCTCCCAAGCGCCCCTCCATCGAAAAGGTGGTCGCGATCATCAACGGAAAGCTCGCCGAGGCCGAACAGAAAAAGCAGGCTGCCGAGGCGGCCAAGCAGGCCGAGGCCGACCGGAAGCAGGCCCTGCTCAACGATATCTCGAGCTCGCTCAAAGCCGCCGCGGACGACACCAAGAGCCTTTCGGCCGGTGCCGAGAACGTGCAGGGCTACAACGAGGATTTCCAGCTCGAACAGTAGCGGGGCGCCGGAACGCCCCGGGCAGTTCGAAAGCCTGATAGGGGAACACATGAGCATTGATTCAAGGAAAACACGGTACCTCGCCCTCGCGGGCGGGTTTCTCGTTCTCGTTGCGATCGCTGTCGGGGCGTTTTTCCTCTCGACCGGGGGGAAGGGCGGCTCGTCGGAGCGGAAGAACACCCTCGCCCTCGCCAGGGACTACGTATCCCAGCAGGAATACCAGAGGGCCCTCGACCTCCTGGACAAGCTCCTGATCCAGAACGCGGACGACGCAGACGCCAAGAAGCTCCGCGACGAGGCGATTTCGGCGAAAAAGACCTTCGAGGCGGGCCAGCAGGAGAAGCAGAGCGAACTGGAGAAGAACCAGCAGCAGAGCCTGGCCCAGTCCCTCAACAAGCTCGGGAACCAGCTCGAAAAAACCGCCAAGGCCAAGCCCGCCGCTCCCGCGCCAGCCGCCCTCGACGATTCTGCGGCCAGGCAGCGTCAGGCCGAGGCCGAGGCGGCCTCGGCCCGGAAGAAGGCCGAAGCCGCCGACCTCGCGAAGAAAACCAAGGACGAGCAGGAGAAGGCGAAGAAGATCCAGGGCCTGCTCGACCTCGGAAAGAAGGACCTCGCCGACAAGAAATACCCCGAGGCCAGGCAGAGCTTCGCGGATGCCGCGGACCTGTCGGGCGGATCGGCGTCGGTCCTCGCCGACGTCGGGGATTCCTTCTACCAGGGCTACAAGCAGAATCCGGACGACCCGGCGAGCCAGGATCTTCTCAAGGACGCGATCAAGAACAGCCGCGACGCGGTCAAGAAGGATCCCTCGATATCCCTTCCCCATTATACCCTCGGGAAGATCAACAACGACCTGAAGCAGTGGGACAACGCGGTCGTCGAACTCGTCGAGGCCTCCCGCCTGGACCCGAAGAACTACCTGGTGAGCTTCGAGCTGGGCAAGGCCCAGTTCGGCGCCCGGAAATACCCCGACGCCCGCCAGTCCTTCGAAACGACGACGGCCCTCAACCCGAAGTTCGAGTCGGCCTACGTCAACCTCGGCGGCACCCTCAAGGTGCTCGGCGACCAGGCCGGAGCCCTCAAGGCCTTCCAGAAGGCGGTCCTGGTGAAGCCCGACTACGCGAAGGCCGAGCTCGAGGTCGCCCGTCTCCTGGAGGCGAAGGGCGACGACGCGGGGGCCATAGCCGCCTACAAGAAAACCCTTGTGATGGCTCCGGACGATCCCGTCGCGATGAGGGAGCTCGCCGCCGCCTACAGCTCCTCGGGCGACTACAAGACGGCCGAGGGGCTTTTCCAGCGGGCCCTCGTTTCCCGGGAGGACGACACCACCGACTACAACATGGCCGTGGTCAAGCTCAATCTCGGCAAGGGCAAGGAGGCCGTCCAGTTCGCCCAGAAGGCCGTTTCGCAGAAACCGTCCTCGGCCCTCTACCAGTACACCCTCGGCCTCGCCTTCGAGGTCGCCGACAACACCGACGGGGCGATCTCGGCCTACACCGAGGCGGCGAACCTCGACAAGGGCTACGCGAATCCGCGGGTCAACCTGGGCACGATCTACTTCAACGAGGGATTCATCGACAAGGCCCTCGATTTCTCCCTCCAGGCCTACCAGATCGACGCCAAGAACCTGAAGGCGAACAACAACCTCGGCGCCGCCTACGCGAAAAAAGAGCTCTTCGACAAGAGCGTGGCCTTCTACGAAAACGCCCTCGCCCTGAATCCCCGCGACCCGCTCGAGCGGCTCGCTCTGGCCCGTGCCTACGTCGGGAACAAGAACTACGAGAAGGCGAGGGATACCTACGGCGAGCTCGTGAAGCTGAGCCCGAGCCAGTGGGACGCGTTCTACGAACTGGGCAAGGTCTACGTCACGCTGGGGGATCACGATTCGGCGAAGAAGACCTTCTCAGACCTGCTCCAGAAGAAGCCCGACTACGATAAAAGGGCCGAGGTGGAAAAGATCCTGGCCGGCCTCTAGAGGCTGTTGAAATGCATCAGCATTCAACAGCCTGTCAGAGAATTGGTGATGATGGCGCATTGTAAGGCCCTTCCGGCCGGCTAGACGGTGCGCTGGACGAGGCTGAAGAGCTCGTCGCGGCTGATGCGGTGCCAGATGGGACGTCCGTGGGGGCAGCGGGGGTTCTCGAGCCTGAGGGCCCCGTCGATGATGGCGCAGGCAGCCGTCGCCGAAAGGAGCTCGCCGTCCTTGACGGCCGACCTGCAGGCGACGGTGGCGAAGAGGGCGGTCTCGAAATCCGAGTCGTCCTTCAGCGTCTCGAGGAGGTCGTCGTGCAGCCTGCGCGAGGATTCCCGGTAGCCCGCGGGAACGGCCGTCGCCGCCCATCGCCCCTCTCCCGATTTCTCGATCCTGAATCCCACCTTTTCGGCCGCCAGCCTCCTTTCCTCCAGGAGGGCGTCCTCGTCGGGGCCGTCCGTTTCGATGACGGCGGGAACGAGGAGTTCCTGGACGGTCGGCGGGGCGGATTTGAGCTTTTCGAAGAGCAGCCTCTCGTGGGCCGCGTGCTGGTCGATCAGGTAGAGCTCGTCCCCGACCTCGCAGACGAGGAAGAGGTTGAAGGCCTGGCCGAGATAGCGGAAGGGGGCGGTCCCGGCGGTCCCGCCCGATGCGGCGGCCGGGTTCCGGAAGGAATCGATGGAGCCCGACAGCCTCACCGTCTCGGCGGCGAAGGTCGCGGCCTCCCGGGGCGTCGCGGTCTCCCGGTCGTAGCGCGGCCAGTCGGCCGGCCGGCCCGAGGCCGGACCGGGGGGAGGGGCGAAGAACCCCGGGGTCTCGGCCAGGTATTTTTCCGGATTGAAGGAATCGGAACCGGCCTCCCGGCGCTTGGAGAAGTCGGCGACCGCGAGGTCGTGGAGGTAGGCTCGGACCGTTTCGGAAACCCGGTGGTGGATGTCCTGGATGTTCTTGATCCTCGCTTCCTTTTTCGCGGGGTGGATGTTGAAATCGGCGAGGGCGGGGTCCACCTCCAGGAAGAGGAAGGCGACCGGCTCCTTGCCCCCGGGAAGGAAGGACGCGTAGCCGTACTCCAGGGCCTGGACGAGGGAGAACTCGCTGATCCTCCTCCGGTTGACGAAGACCTGGATGTAGCGCCGGTCGTTTCGTGAAATCGCCGGTCCCGCGACGACGGCTTCGAAGGAAAACCCGCTTCCGGAAGCCGCGATGGAGGAGAGGAGGCTCGCCGGCGCCGCGTCGTGGTAGGCCGCCGCGACCCGGGACTTGAGGTCCTGGGCCGGCAGGAAGAGCTTGAGCTCGCCGTCCGAAAAATAGCGAAAGCCGACCTCGGGGAAGGCGATGGCCTTGTCGACGAAAACCTGGCGGCACACCGTGCCCTCGGCCTGGGACCGCTTCAGGAACTGCTTGCGTGCGGGGAAGGACTCGAACAGGGCCGATACGGCGACCGAGGTTCCCTTCGCCCCGTGAAAGGACTCGACGACGGGGACGGAGCCGAAATCGGCTGAGAGCCTCGAGGCTCCGGTTCCCGGATTCGAGACGATCTCGAGCCTCGCGACCGCCGAGATCGAGGCGAGGGCTTCCCCGCGGAAGCCGAGGGTCGAGAGCTTCAGGAGGTCGTCTGCGGTCTCTATCTTGCTCGTCGCGTGGGGCTCGGCGGCGAGTCTCAGGTCATCCTCGTCCATCCCGCGGCCGTCGTCGACGACCCGGACCGAGTCGACGCCCCCCGCCTCGATGCTGACCGTGACTTCCGTCGCCCCCGAGTCGATCGCGTTGTCCATGAGTTCCCGGACGATGGCCGCAGGCCTGTCGATCACCTCGCCCGCGGCGATCTTTCGATACACGGCGGGGGGAAGGACCCTGATTCTGGCGTCGGTCGGTTTTCTCGGTTCCATCAGGTCAACGGTAGCAGATCGGCTCTTTCCTTGCAAGCGAGCCGGGTGCCGAAGAGGCTCGCCCCTGCGCAGTCTTCATAACACTCGTCAAAAGCTGAGTTTCATCGTCAGGCCGACCTCGATGTTGAGCGTGGCCACCCTCGCCGAGGGCGGCAGGGCGATGGCGTAGTCGAAAAGCCCGTAGGCCGAGGTGGTGAAGCGCTCCGTATAGCCGAGCTGGGTCTCGTGCTTGAAGCCGAGGCTCGCGCTTTTCGCGCTCGTCGACCTGGAATAGCCGCCCTCGAGGGTTTCGATGTTCTTAAGGACGGGCTGGGCGGAGAAGATCTTGGCGAGGTAGGGCGAGCCGGTCTTGCCGTCGATGGAGCTGGCGAGGGGTGAGAGGGCCGCGTTCGCCGCCCTGGCGATGGCTGATTTCCTCGCCCTGAGCGAAAGGGAGAGCTTGAGGGTGTCGGCGACCGTGCCGTCCGAGTTCAGGGTGAGGCGGTTGTCCGAGGTGAACTTGTCGTCGTCCTCGCCGTAGAAGGTGGCTATGTCCTGGAGGAGGAGGTCGCTCGCGATGACCGAGCCGCCCGTGGACACGGAGATCCCGGCGTCCACGAGGGAGTAGAATTCGTCGGTGCTGTAGAAGGAAACGAGGGGGTAGCTTCCCTGCTCGCCGAAGAGGTTGAGGGCGCCCGTTTTCGTCGAGATCCGGTAGGCGTTGAAGGTGGAGGTATTGTCGTCGAGGCGCTCGAAATCCCGCTCGACCGAAACGGTGCCGGATACCGGAACGACGAGGTCCAGGGGACGGGACCCGATGGGCCTGTCCATGGCGAGAGAGAGCTTCGGGACGTAGAGCACGTCGGTCGCGACGGGAAAGTTCGCCACGCTCGATGCCGAGGAAAAGCCGAGCCGGTCGGAGGAGGTGTAGAGTTCGGCGAACGGGACCGACCGGTAGAAGTAGGGTTGGGCGGCGAGGTCGCTCGAGAACGCCTGGAGGCTCGAGCGGATGGAAGAGAGCCCGACCCCCGTTCGGGAGATGTCGAGCTTCCGTTCGTACCCGGGGGTGAGCGTCATCTCTTCCCCGACCTGGAGGGGAAAGGAGAACTTGTATTCGGCCGAGTCGGTCTGGATCGGGGTGGCCGAGGCGTCGTAGAGCAGGGATGACTTGGAGTCGATGGCGAACCCGACCGGCGTCGTCGGGAGCTTGAAGCCCGCCTGGGCCGCACCGGAGCGCTGCGTCGCCTCGGCCTCGCTTTTCGGGAGGAAGTACCAGTAGGAATCCTTCCACGAGGCCCCGTAATCCTGGGCGTTTGGGGCGAATGACGCGGGAATGTCGTTCTCGAGATCGGTGACGAGGGAGAAGGAGGAGACCGCCACGGGCTGGCTAAAGGAGGTTTTCCAGGTCTGGGCCATGACCTCGTCGACGTATTTGGCGGTCTGGGTCAGGGTCAGGTTTCCGTTTTCGAGGAGGGGCAGCTTCAGGCTGTCCTCGCGATTGTAGGTCGAGGCCTGGTAGTCGAGCTGGAAGATGTCCTGGACCTGGAGGGGGGCGGATGACGGGATTCGCACCAGGTGGGAGATGAAGCTCGGCGCGAAGCTGCCTGATTCGCCGGCGAGGATCACGTCCGTCTGCACCCGGGAGCCGACGAGATCGGCCCCCGTGTTCGTATCGAAGCTGTAGGAGGGGATGGAGGTTCCGACGACCCCGACCGGGGTCTGGACGGCCCCCGCCGCCGTCTCCTTGAAGTCGAGGTTCGACACGACCGGAAAGCCTGAAACCTTGACCAGGGGGCCCGTCCGGTTGAGGGTGAAGGTCACATCCCCCCCCGCCTCGACGTAGCCCGCCGAACTCTCGAGGCAGAGCTCGTCCATATAGAACTTCCCGGAGGAAAGGTCCGAGCTCGCGACGGCCAGGGTGACGACCGTGGCCGTTTCGGCCCCCGAATCCGTCACGGTCGTTCCGGCGAGGGTTTTCGAGGTGTTGCCGTCGAGGTAGACGGTCTTCTTGCCCCCGGCGTAGACGGCCGTCACCTTCCTCCAGGTGTCGAACTCGCTCGAGAGGGGCAGGGTGACGGAGATGACCCCGGTGGATTTCGTCGATCCGCCCGAAAGCGTGACTGTCAGGTTGGGAGAGCCGGAAACCGTGGCGTCCCGCCTCAGGTAGAAGCTCACGGCCCGGTAGTCGGCGACCTTGCTCGAGGTGATGAGGCGGCTCATCGAGACCTTTCCGGCGAAGGGCAGGTCCCAGGTCGTTTCGAGGACCTTGTTCGACGAACCGTCGGGATGGAACACCTTCGACACGTCCGGGAATTTGGTCGGGAGGAAGCCCCCGACCGGTACCGCGCCGCCCGAGAGGGCGATCTCGCTCTCGCTCATCTCCCTCGAGGTGATGGAGGCGCCTGCGGGGGCCGAGGCGAGGCCGAACGAGGTCGAGTTGACCGTAACGGGGCTGAAGAGGATCTTTCCCGCGGCGTCGACGGACCCCGCCTTGCGGAGGAGGACGAACCTCAGGGCCGTCGCCGAGCCGAGCTTCTGGCGGTCGGCGCTCGAAAGCGGGGTCGTGTTGATCTGCCAGGCGTTCTCGGCGCTGGACGAGGACGAAAAGTCGGTGAAGAGCGGGATGTCCAGGATCGTGTCGCTGTCCTCGGTAAAGGAGGAGGCGATGTTCGGGTAGTTGAGGCGCCCGGCCTGGAGGTGGAGTTCGAGGTCCCCCTTCGAGGCCCCCGTCGAGTCCTCGAGCTTGAAGAAAACCCCGATCGACTGGGTGTCGGCGAGGGTCGCCGCTTCGGCCGTGGAGAGGGGCCTGACGGCCGAGACCCATTTCTCCGAGGCCGCGACCTGGTAGTCCATCACCATAAGCTCCCCCGAGAGCTTCTTGCTCGAGTCGGTCTCGTTGTCGAGGGCGGTGTAGGGGCCCCGGCGCACCGAGGGATCGTAGACCTGGCTCGAGGGTATCGACCATCCCAGGCTCATGAGGGTGGCGTTCCCGAGGGTGTCGTAGGACCTGAAGTCCTTGTAGATCAGGGTTCCCCGCGTATCGGTCGTGAGGGACTTCCCCTGGTCGTCGAGGATGGCCGTCGCCTCGCGAGGGACGTCGGTGGTGTCGGCGGTCGAGCGCGGCCCCGGTATCGAAAGGCTCAGCTCCACGCCGTTGTCCTCCATGCCCAGGAGCCGGCGCTTCCCCGTCGTGTCGGGGTTCCCGTAGGTTCCGTAGGCCGTGGTCTTGACCGAGTAGCCCGGTGGCGCCCAGTTCACACCTCCCGCCAGGGTGAGGGCCCCGGGACTCTCGTCGTCGTACTTCGTGTAGGTCGAGCTTCCGAGGTTCCAACGGGTCGCCAGGGCCAGGAAAGCCGAGGTGTCGGGCGAAATCTGGAACCGGTTGCCCAGGGCCGCGGCGATGTTCCCGGCCGTCCTCGCCGAATCGATCGTGAGGTAGGAGACGACGATCACGTCGGAGGACCCGACGGAGCGGAGGAAGTTGAGGGCGTGGGTGTTCTTGTCGTAGGTGAAGTTCTTTTCCGTCTCGCCGTTCCAGGTCACGTTGATCGTCCCCGCGACGGTGTCGCTGTCGAGGTAGAAGGCGGTCACCGGCTTGAGGACGTCGGCGAGGATCTTGCGACTCTCGAAGGCCTCGGTTCCGCCCGAGGCGGGGAGGTAGAGCCGGGGATTCTTGGCCGCGAAGGGATAGCGGAACCGCGGGTCCCTGATGTCTCCGTTGGCCGACTTGGCCGCCGCGAGGATGAAGGTCTCGGTCGTCGAGGTGGCCGTCGTCGTGCTTGTCCCGACCGAGGAGGCTATCCCGCTCGAGGATGAGGAATCGTTGAGGCTCGCCTTCAGGGCCTGGACGCCGATGGAAGTGATTTTCGCGCTGCCAGCGCCGAGGTCGACGACCGAAAGGTGGTAGGAATAATTCGTCATGCCGGTCGGCGCCGTGTAGCGGTTCTTCTCCTCGAAGGGCGAGAATCGTCCGGGATCGCTCAGGATCACGCAGCCCTGGGTCCCGATCCCCACCTCGTAGCTCGAGAGGAGACGGCCGAGGTAGGTTGAGGAGGAAAAGGAGAAATCGACTGCCGTGCCGTCGGGATCGAGGCCACCCGACGAGTCGACGGCGGAGAGGGCCCCGGCTCCGAGCCCTGAGGACCCGACCTCCTTTCCGTTTTTCGTGTAGTAGGCGAGGACCCGCCCGGCGGCCGCGGTTTTCAGGGCGATCTCGCCGGTGCGGTAGGATACGTCGGCCTCGACCGTCGTCCCCGAAATAGTGAGCTTCCGGTACTTCCGCGAGTCCTGCCCCAGGTAGGTTCCCGAACTGCTCTCCTCGTAGAGGACGAGGGAGCCAGAGTCGATGTCGGCGTCGGGCAGAAGGAAGAACCTCCCCGCGAGGTAGGAACCGGGTTCGATCTCCGTGAGTTCGTCCTCGTTCTTGCCGACGAAGCGCTTGGTCGTGGGCTTCACCCCGTCGTAGCGGACGAGGAGCTGATGCTGGGAGATGGGCGACTGCATCCCGACGAGGACACCCGGGGATTCGGCCGGGGAGGCCGCGATGGGAACGTGGTCGTAGTCGGGGAAATCGATGCTCGTGTTGCCGGCATGGACGTACTGGAGGGGCTCGTTCCCCTTGCCCTCGTAGCCGAGCAGGAAGGTGTTGAGCTGGTAGCCATCCAGGAAACTCGCCTCGAAAAAGTAGCGTTTCATGAGCCAGAGCGAGAGGGTCAGGTCCGGGACCTGGGAAAAAAGGAAGGGCGATCCGCTCGAAAGGGGATAGGCCCCCATCCCGGGCTTGAAGCCGAAGCCGAAGGATCCCGAGAGGGTCGCTTCCCACGAACCCTGCAGGAAGAGTTCGACGTCGCTCGAGGCGACGCTCGTCTGGAATATGGAAGGGGGGGCTTCCTGATCCTTCGGGATCAGGGCGGAATGGAAGGGATGGAAGGCCGACGCGGCCGGATTCTGGCCCGCAGAAGCCGTTCCCGAATCCGTCGTCGCGGCGACCATCCCCATCATTTCTGACTGAACATTCTGGGCCGAGGCTACTTGGATGAGGGAGCAAAGTAAAAGCAGCGAAAGCGCCGCTTTTACGGCTTTTTTCTTTTCCACCAATTCGGTATTATGACGGCAAGAGAACGGAACGGCAAGCCATGGTCGTATCGATGATTCAGATACTGATAGAACTCCCCGAGTCCGGAACCATCAAGGACAAAAGGCGGGTTGTACGCTCGATCAGGGACAAGCTGAGGATCAAGTTCCGAATGTCCGTGGCCGAGGTGGACCTTCAGGATTCCCTCGCCTTCGCCCAGATCGGCGGGGCCCTCGTCTCCAATTCGAAGGAGTTCGGGGAGAAGGTGATGCAGAAGGCCCTGATGCTCGTGGAGGATCAGGAGCCGGTTCGAATCCACGACGTGCAGATCTATTCGGAGGTTTTTTGAAGCCCCGCTTCGCACTCAACGTCGCGTCGGCCCTCGCCCTCGCCGCCGTCCTCCTGTCCCTCTCGTCCTGCCTTTCCCTCACCGCGAACGCCGATATCGCCTCCGACGGCTCGGGCACCCTCTCCCTGGTCTACACCGTTCCCCGGGAGCTCGAGTCCCTCGGCGCCATGGACCCGACGGCGAAATACCTGCCGTTTCCGACCGACCGCGCGGATTTCGAGGCCGCGGCCACGACGGCCGGTCTCACCCTGGCCTCCTACGAGGAGAAACGTACCGAGACCGACCTCGTCATCACCGCGTCCCTCTCGTTCGCGGATACGGCCGCCCTCTCCTCTTTCGTCACCGGGGGAGGGCGAACCCTCGAGATCCAGTCCTCCGAGGCCGATACGGTCCTCCATCTCGTCCTCTCGAACGGCAAGAGCGTCCCGGATGCCCAGATGAGGGATACCGCCACGGCCCTCTTCAGGAACTATGCGGTCAACCTTTCCATCCGTTTTCCCTCCCCCGTCAAGTCGATCCGCGCGGGGAGCCTCGATGCGGCGAAGCGCACCGTAACCTACTCCGTCCCGACCCTGGATCTCGTGAACGCCGTCCAGCCCGTCGAGTTGACGATCAGATATTGACCAAAGGAGTCGGAGATGTTCCAGAAAATTGCCGGTCTCGTCCTCGTCGGTATTCTTTTCCTCGCATCCTGCGCCGGTACTCCGAAGGCGGCTGCCCCGGCCGGGGGCCGCGCCATGAAAGCCGGCGGAACCGCCGCGAACCCCTCGGATGACGAGCTCGCCCAGATGAGGCGGGCCCTCGAGGACGCGAAGGCGGCTTTCGAGGGAAACCACGTCGCCGAGGGCGCGAGGCGCTACGTTGCCGTGCTCAGGCTCTACGACGCGTCGAAAAATCCCGACTCTCGTGCGGTTTCCTTACGGGACGGGGCGAAGTCGGCCCTCGAAGCCCTCGAGGCCGCCATGACGATCGAGCCCGATCCCTCGTGGCTGGACTCGGGCGGAAATCAGGTCTCTCGTTCCACGAGGGGATTGGCCGGTTCGGGCGCCCCGGGGCCCGCGGTGTTGCTGAGCGTGAACCTCGGCTACGGCAAGGCGGCCGTTCCCGACATGCCCGTCAGCTTCTCGTTCGTGAAGGGGAAGGGGAGACTCACCCCGGTGGTTTCGACCGACCCGTATGGGAAGGCGAACGCGACGGTGGCCTCCTTCGCCGATCCCGATTCAGACCAGACGATCCGCGCCTCCGTCGTCATCAGGGACGGTTCCTTCGCCTACGCCCTCGATTCGGTGTATCGGGATTTTTCCTTCGTCGACCGGCCCGAGACCGTCATCCTCGCCGCCCTCCAGCGCCTCGACGGCAAGGCGGGCGCCGGATCCGCCCTCGTGGATCCCGTCGTTTCCGCCCTGGCCTCGCTCTCGCTCGAGGCCGTTCCCGCCGGTTCAACCGGTTCCGCAGGCTCAGCCGGAGACGAGGCCTCGTTTCTCGGGGCTTTCGGGGGGGATGGGGCATCGCTCCGGAACCTGGCCGCGGGCAGGACCGCCTCCCGCTTCGCCCTGATCCTGACCGACTGCGCGGCTCCCGAACAGGTGACCCTCGACGGCAAGACCTACGAGCTTTGGGCCGCGAAGGCGAGCTCGACCCTCCGTCTCCTGAAAGCCGACGGGTCCATTCTCTACACCATCCAGGTGCAGAACGTGCGGGGCCAGGGGGCTTTGGGAGACAAGGCCGTTTCCGACGCCTGCCGAAAGGCCGTCGCCCAGGTCGTCTCCCGGCTCGAGGCGGAGCGGAAGCCGGTCCTCGACGCCCTCGACCGGAACTGAGGGCGGTTTCGGGGGACCCGAAAACCCCCGGCTTTTCGGGGTCCCCTTCAGTCCCCGGGGCCATCCTGAGGGGGCTTCAGGAGCCTCGCCCGGGTGATGTCGACCTTTCCCAATTTTTGCTTCATGCCGAGTACGGCCTTTTCCACCTTCCGCTTTCTCTCCCTGTCCTCGTCGAAAAGCTCGGTCTGGGTGCCCGAATTTCTCGAGCTCTCGACCGACGAAAGCCCGACCCCGATGAGCCTGACCGGCCTTCCCTTTTCGCGCTTCCGTTCCAGGAGCCTCACGGCCTCGCCGTAAATCTCGTCCGTCGTGGAAAGGAAGCGTTCGCTGGTTTCCCGGCAGGAGACGGTGGTGAAGTCGTCGTACCGGAGCTTCAGGCAGACGGTGCGGCTCCTGATTTCCTCCTCGTAGAGGGTGGCCGCGAGCTGGGCTGCCATCTGGAGGAGGGTTTCGCTCAGGATCTCTGTATCAACGACATCCCGCTCGAAGGTCGTCTCGGTGGAGACCGAGCGGCTCTTCGCCTCGTCCTGGAAGATGCCGGGATCCCGCCCCCTGATGGCGCCGTAGAGGAAGGAGCCGAACGAATCCCCGAGGAGGGAGCGGAGGATTGTCTCGCTGTAGGACCTGGCCCGCTGGATCGAATCGATGCCGAGCTCCTCGAGCCTGGCGTAGCTCTTGTCGCCGATGCCCCAGAGCTTCCTGAGCGGAATGAGGGCGATGAAGTCCTCCTCGCCGCCCTCCGGGACGACGAGGAGCCCGTTCGGTTTCGAGTGTTCCGAGGCGAGCTTCGCCACGTAGCGGTTGGGTGCGACCCCGACCGAGATGGTGAGGCCCGTCTCGTCGTTGACCCGTTTCTTGATCGACCTCGCGCAACCCTCCGCCGGCCCGAAAAGCCTCGTCGTGCCCGTCATGTCGAGGAAGGCCTCGTCGATGGAAATCTGCCTCACGTCGGGGGTGTAGTCGGCGAAGATGCCCATGATAATCCGCGACGCCTCGCGGTAGCGGTCGAAGCGGACCGGCAGGAAGACCGCGCCGGGACAGAGCTGGACCGCCCGGGATATCGGCATGGCCGAATGGACGCCGAATTTGCGGGCCTCGTAGGAGCAGGTCGACACGACCCCCCGATGCCCCGGTCTCGCCCCCACGATGACGGGTTTCCCGAGGTATTCGGGATGATCCCGCTGTTCGACCGAGGCGAAGAAGGCGTCGATGTCGATATGGAAGATCGTCCTTTCCATGGGCCTACTCGATGGGAATGACTTGATCGAGGGTCGTCCCCGTTCTCGCCCCGCCCAGGGGAGGGAAGCTCGCCACGGCCTTGGCCGTTCCGGTGAACCCGGCGGGGACCGTGATGTCAATGGAAAGGGGGGTGGGCGGATTGACCCCGATCGCGAGGTCGATGCGATCCCCGCCGCCGGATTCCCTCAGTTCCCAGGGAAAGGAGGAATCGTAGACGACGGTGCTTCCCGTCGATACGAGGCTGAAGCTCATCGACCGGGGCCGCCGCGGGGCGATGATCGTGAAATGGAGGGACTTCCGCTTGAGGAACCGATCGCTCGACACCGAAAGTTCCATGCTTCCGGGCGTCGCTTTCGCGGCTGGCGCCGGGAGAACGCGGGCGGGAACCCCCGCGATGGACAGGACGAGAACGGCCGAGATCACCGCGATGATGATCTTGAGGCTCATCATCGTAATCCTCTTCCTTCGTTTCACCGGATGAAAGAAGAGGTAGTCGATCCGGATGACCATGAGCATCGTGGGAAGGAGAAGCATGGCGAGCACGAGGTTCCCCTTCCACGTCGAAAAGAGGATGCCCCCGACGAGGGAGAACTCGGGCTCCCTCAGCTGACTCAGGCTCGGATAGATGAAGAAGGCCTGGGAAGCGATGAAGATCAGCGGGGCGAGGATGCGGTTGTAGGTTTTTCCGAAAAGCACCGAGAAGAGGAAGGCCCAGATGAAATAAAACGAGAAGGAAATGTCGACGAAGGAAAAGAAGACGACGTCGATCCCGTAGACCACGGTCGCCGCGATCGAATAGAAATCGGTGTTCCGCGATAGCGGGAGTTTCTTGAGCAGGTCGAACGCGATCACGAAAAAGAGGAAGGATACGAGGGTCTTCAGGTAGAGGAAATCGGCATACCGGTCCTGCCACCTGAACCCAGGGCCCTTGGCCGACCTGAGCAACCCGATGCCGAAGGTCGACGCGACGAGAACGGCGAAAAGGACGACGGCGAGGAGGGGCAGTTCCCATCCCCCGCGAAGGAGAAAGGCCTCGGCCCTACGTTTCATGCGGACCCTCGAGACGAGGGAGTAGACGATGAGATAGAAAACGACGGCCAGGATGATGGCGAGGATGAGCTTGACTGAAAAGCCCTCGCCGAGGAGAAGCTGGCTTCCGGGAAAGGGAAGGGTGATGTAGTGGGAATCCCAGGTGGCGGGGAAGCCTTTCCCGACCGAAAAGAGGATCCCGTCGAGGAATTTCCCCCAGTTTCCGACCGAGGCCTCCGTGGCGGCGCCCACCGTTCCGCAGGC
Organism: Spirochaetaceae bacterium UBA1318; assembly: GCA_002307015.1. Lineage (GTDB taxonomy): Bacteria > Spirochaetota > Spirochaetia > Treponematales > UBA1318 > UBA1318. The sequence continues at coordinate 52,967 of DBTK01000094.1, read as the reverse complement.
GATGGTGATCGCGGGAATGCGGGCTTCGAGGTAGGGCTCGATCGCCGTCGGGTCTCCGTTCAGCCTGAGCCGGTAGAGGGGACCGTCGTCCGGCCTTCCGCTGAAGGGGAGGCCGGCCGTCCGCGCCGCGGCGACCGTCGACTGGTAGAGCCAGAAGGGCGTTACCAGTCCTGCGCCACCGTTCCTGACGGCGAGGGTCGCCGGGGGGGAGTCGAGGTCGAGGTAAATAACGGCTCCGGGAGGGGTCGAAAGCCCCGCGATGAAATTCCTCGATCCCATCGGGTAATCCCCCCTGTGTTCTCCGGTGGCGTAGGGGCGTTCGGCGCCGAGGAAGGCGAACACGAGGGTCTGGGGCGGGCGGGTGCCCGCGTACCGGGCGACAAGCCTCAGGGCGAGGGCCAGTCCGTAGGAACCGTCCGATCCCGCCGGGGCGTCCGGCTCGGCATCGAGGGGGACGGCTATGACCAGCTCGCCGGACCCCTCGACCGAGGAACCGGCCATCGCGGAAGAACCGACAGCTCCGGCTATCGTCGCAACGATGCTGCTCGAAAAGGAGTACCCGGAAACCGGCTCGTGGAAATCCTGGATAACGAAGGGCACGCCCTCCGCTTTCAGGAAGGAAACGATCGCGTCGATCGCGGCGGTCTCGCCGGGAAGGCCCTCCTCCCGCGGATGAAGTCGGGAAAAAAAGTCATAGCCATCTTCGAGCCGGGAAAACGTATCGGAAAAACCGACATTCGGCAGAAGGGCGAGGCAGGCGGCGGCCATTGCGGCTCGAAAAAAAAGACCCCTTTTCACTATAGGGAAGCTTAGGAAATACGGGGATTTTAGTCAACAACAACCCCGCGGCTACGGGGTTGTTGTCACGTTACGGCATTCTGTTTCGCGATAATGTTGTATTGTTGCTGGAAATATTGATATAATGCGGTCCATGACGGTTCAGGGAAGAAAAAACATCATCGCTCTGCCTTTGAAGCTCGTCCTGACCGAGGAAGGATCCTCTTTCTTCATCAAGAATAACAAGAAACTGAACCGGTTCAAGCTCGCCGACAACGTCGAGGAGTACGGCCTCGCCTTCGACAACTTTTCAGCTTCGTCGGTCCAGCGGATGGTTCTCATCGATTACATATCGAAGTTCGAGATATCGAAGAGCGAGTTCATGTCGAGCCGGTCCGAGGTCATGGATCTTTCCAAGCTGATCGTCTACGGCATGCTCTACCGGCAGTACGACGTGGCCATTTTCAGCCACATCCTCGGCTCCGACGTCATCAAAAGGTGGAACCGGGCGAACCCAGGGACGATCATCGACGAGAAAACACGGTTCAAGGAATCCTTCATCGAAGGCCTCCTCAAGGACAACCAGAAGGCGATTTCGGAGATCAAGACCCACATCCTCGCGCCGCTCTACTCCTATATCAGCAAGAGCTCCACCCTTCTCCCGGACGAGAAGAACATCCAGCTCCTCCTGAGCGAAAAATTTCTCACGAACCTCCGCCCCTTCGTCTGGTTCATCATGACCAAGTTCCGGGGGGCAGAGGGCTACGACACCATGGTCAGGTCGATCCGTCTCGCCCTCAACGAGTACATGGAAAAGGCGAAGATCGCCGAGTACATCTCGCTGATGATCATGGAACTGGCCATCAACGCCGAAAACACGAACCTCAGGCACGAAGCCCAGGAGCTCTACCGCGGGAGCCTCGATCTCAATTCGGCCCTCTTCGACCCGAACATCCGGAAAAAACTGAGCGACGAACTGGAGAAGAAGGGCGAACTCGTCTACCTTTCCTGGAGGATCGGCGGCAAAAGCGGATCGATCGGCACCCAGGGGCGGCTCCAGATCACCCTGTACAACAAGGAATCGAACTACAAGGAATCGAAGGCCATCATCGAGGAGAGAAAGGCCGCCGACCTCAAGAAGCGGACCCTGATGGATTTCTACAAGGAAATTCCGGACGGCGAGGCCAATACCGAGCTCGGCCTCTACTACCTTTCCTACCTCAGCGAGGCCTGCGAAAAGGTCAACGTGAAATTCGAATCCCTCGTCACCCAGATCAAGGAACGCGACCTTACCGTCATAAAGCTCGTCTTCTACTTTTAATGCTCTTTGCAGTTGACCCGCTATCCGAATTGTATAAATTTGTATTTGAACCTTCGGAGTCCGGCAGCGGTGCGACCGGTACCGGCGAAGGATCGATCGAGGTGTTTCATGAAGATTGTTGACGATATAGCCATCGTGCTCGCGGGCGAGGCGGGGCAGGGCATCCAATCGATCGAATCGATGCTGACCTCCCTCGCGAAACGGGCCTCCTACCATGTTTTCGCCACCAAGGAGTACATGTCCCGCGTGAGGGGAGGGTGCAACAGCACCGAGATACGGATCTCCTCGACCCCGGTCTCGGCCCGGGTCGATCGGATCGATCTCCTCGTTCCGCTTACGCCCGAGTCGATTCCCCATCTGGAGTCCAGGATCACGGAATCGACGGTCGTGGTCGGCGAGAAGGGGACCATCGGCTACGGCCGGATGATAGACGTGCCCTTCACCGAGATCGCGACGGCGATCGGGAGCGCGATCTACTCGAACACCGTCGCCGTCGGGACGATCTGCGCCCTCCTGGGCATGGACGAGCAGGGTTCGGCCGGCTACGTTAGGGCTTTTTTCGCCAGGAAGGGCGAAGAGGTCCAGGAAAGGAACGGCAAGGCCTTCCTCGCCGGCTACGAGCGGGGAAAGGCGCTCCGGAGCGAGGTCGAGGTCGCCATCGGCACCGATCCGGCGGTGAAGGACGAGGTGATGCTCACCGGCGCCGAGGCAGTGGCCCTGGGAAGCATCGCGGCGGGCTGCGACTACGTGTGCGCCTACCCGATGTCCCCCGGCACGACGGTCCTTCAGACGATGGCCGAGTATTCGAAGAAGTTCGACATCCTCGTGGAACAGGTCGAGGACGAGATCGGCGTCGCCAACATGACGATCGGCGCCTGGTACGCCGGGGCGCGGGCCATGGCGACGACCTCGGGAGGGGGCTTCGCCCTGATGACCGAGGCGGTGAGCCTCGCCGGGGCCATCGAGACCCCGATGGTGGTCCACATCGCCCAGAGGCCGGGGCCGGCTACCGGGCTTCCGACGAGGACCGAGCAGGCCGACCTCAACCTCGCCGTCCATTCCGGCCATGGCGATTTCCTCCGCGTGATCCTCGCCCCCGGCGACCTGGAGGAGGGCTACGAGCTCGCTAAAACGGCCTTCGACATAGCCGACCACTACCAGTCGCCCGTCTTCCTCCTGACCGACCAGTATTTCGTCGACTCCTACTATACCGTCCCGGCCTTCAGGGTGCCCGATGAGGCTCCGATCCGGTACGTCGTCAAGACGGACAAAGACTACAAGCGATACGCCCTGAAAAGCCAGGACGGGCTCTCCCCCCGGGGCATCCCGGGATGGGGGGACGGCATCGTCTGCGCCGATTCGGACGAGCATACCGAGGCGGGCTACATCACCGAGGACGCCTCCGTCAGGGTAGACATGGTCGGGAAGAGGCTCGCCAAGATCACGGCGGTCCAGGAGGACGTGATTCCGCCCCGGCTCTACGGTGACAAGGACTACCGGGTCCTGCTCGTCGGCTGGGGATCGGTCAAGGGACCCGTCATCGAGGCGATCTCGAAGCTCGAGCGGAACGACCTCGCCTTCCTTCACTTTCCCTGGGTCTACCCGCTGCCCGAGGGCGTACGGGAGTACCTCGAGGCGGCCGACACGATCGTCGACATCGAGGGGAACGCGACGGGCCAGTTCGCTGACCTCCTCCAGCTCGAGACCGGGATCCGGATCGACAAGCGCGTGCTCAAGTTCGACGGCTACCAGTTTTCCGTCGAGGAATTGGCGGAGCGGATCTCCGCGTACCTGTAAGGGGATGAATGATGACTACCAGCAAATTTGATTTCAGCGAAGAACGCGATATCGCCTGGTGCCCGGGATGCGGGGACTTCGCCATCAGGCGATCCCTCATGGCGGCCCTCGACGAGCTCGGCGTCGAACGGGAGAAGCTCGTCATGGTTTCGGGAATCGGACAGGCCGCCAAGATGCCCCAGTACATCAATTCGAGCTTTTTCAACGGCCTCCACGGCCGGGGCCTCCCCGTCGCGACGGCGATCAAGGCCGTCGCACCGGACCTCACCGTCATAGCCGAGGGAGGGGACGGCGACATGTACGGCGAGGGGGGGAACCATTTCCTCCATGCGGCGAGGCGGAATCCCGACATCGCCCTCTTCGTCCATTCGAACCTGATCTACGGCCTCACCAAGGGCCAGGCCGCCCCGACGACGAGGCCGGGGACCCAGACCCCCGTCCAGGTCTTCGGGGTCACCGCCGGTCCCCTGAATCCCGTCGCCCTCGCCATCGCGATGAACGTGGGCTTCGTCGCCAGGTGCTTCTCGGGCGACATCGAGGGCACGAAGGAAATCATGAAACGAGCCGTCAGGCACAAGGGCTTCGCCCTTGTCGACATCTTCCAGCCCTGCGTTTCCTTCAACAAGGTGAACGATTTCAAGTGGTTCAAGGCCAACACCTATCCCCTTCCCGCCGACTACCGGAGCGACGACAGGGCCCAGGCCTTCGCGAAGGCCCTCGAGGAGGTGCCCTTCCCGCTCGGGGTGCTCTACGAGAGCTCGGAGCGCCCTTCCTTCGAGGAAAGCCTCCACGTCTACGCCGATGCCAAGACCCCGCTCAGGGAGAGGCGGCGCACGATGGAAAGCGTGAGGGAAGCCGTCCTCGCGAAGCGGTAACCCGACCGGGACGGCGACCGAACCATTCCGGTGCCCGAACCGTCCCGGTCGCCCGCTTTGCTTGACCGCGGGGGCCGCGTAATGCTACAGTAATCGGATATTTCGTCATTACAACAAGCACGTGACGGCGCCCAGGAGAGATCGTGTTCCTAAAAAGCCTTGAGTTGTTCGGATTCAAATCATTTGCAGACAGGACCAGGATCGAGTTTTCGGACGGGATCGCCGCCCTTCTCGGCCCGAACGGCTGCGGAAAGAGCAACGTGGTGGACGCGATCAAGTGGGTGCTCGGCGAACAGGCGACGAAGACCCTCCGCGCCGAAAAGATGGAGGACGTGATCTTCAACGGCACGGAAAACCGGAAGCCGCTGAACGTCGCCGAGGTCACCCTCACCCTCGCGAACGACGCAGGCCTCCTGCCCATCGACATGCCCGAAGTGACCCTCCGCCGCCGCCTCTACCGCTCGGGCGAGAGCGAGTACTTCATCAACAGCGCCCCGGTCAAGCTCAAGGACGTCCGGGAGCTCTTCTGGGATACGGGGGTCGGCAAGGCCGCCTATTCCGTCATGGAACAGGGAAAGATCGACCAGATCCTCTCCTCGAAGCCCGAGGAGAGGCGCTACCTCTTCGAGGAGGCGGCCGGCATCACCCGCTTCAAGGTCAAGGGAGCCGAGGCCGAGAGGAAGCTCGAGAAGACCGAGGAGAACGTCCACCAGGTCCAGGCCATCCTGAACGAGGTGAGAAGGGCCCACGATTCCCTCAAGAACCAGGCCGAGAAGACCCTGAAATACCGCGGCCTCCGCGATTCCATCTTCGACCTGGAGCGGGACATCGCCCTGCTCAGGCTGCGCTCCTTCCGCGAGGACCGCGACGCCCGCGACGAGGACATTAAGAAGATCCAGCTCGCCCGCGACAAGGCGAGGGACGAGATCGACGGCATCAACCGGAGCCTCGAGGAGAACATGGACGTCGTCAACTCCATGGAGGCGAAGCTCGTCGACCACCAGAAGACGATCTACGGCCTGGCGGTGGAGAAGAACGGCAAGGAAAAGCAGCGGAAGCTCATACTCGAACGCTCATCCGAGATCAAGTCCAAGATCGACGTCAACGAGGTCCGACGCAAGGGCGTCGAGGAAAAGCTCGAGGTCCTCCAGGAGGACATTGACGAGAAGGAAGACGGGGTCAGGACCCTGAAAAAGCGGATCGAGGAGGTCGAGAAGAACATCTCCTCCTTCGAGGACAACATCAAGCTCGCCTCGGCCCGGATCAGGGAAAACGAGTCGGTGATGACCGCGAAGGACCGCGACGCCATACTCTGCGACGGCGAGGCCTCCCGGCTCCAGGAGGAGCTCGAGGCGATCACCGACGACATCGTCGCCCAGCTCGACGCCAGGCTCCGGGAGACCGGCTACACCATCCAGTCCCGCCAGGGCCACGAGGCCGCCATCGAGGAGAGGCTCGGGGGGCTCCGCGTTCTCGCCACCGGGCGCCGCCGCATCGTCGAGGATTACAAGGCGGTCAAGGACCGCGGCGAAACGGACCGGGCCGCCTTCCTGGACGCCGTCGGCCAGGGCTTCGCCGAGGCCGAGCGCCTCGTCTCCGAGATCGAGGCTGAGTACGCCGAATACAAGAAATCGACGCCCTCCTTCATCGACGAGTTCCTCTCGCCCGAGGGCATCATCACGAAGAAGCGGGCGATCGATTCCTCCCTCCTCGACGCGAAGTCGAGGGCCGGCACCCTTAGGTCAGACATCGCGGCCCTGGCCGACGAGAACCGGACCCTGAACGCCAAGATCGACGAGTACCGCGCGACCCTCGAGGACCTCCGCGTCAGCCGCGAACGCCTCCTGGGCCAGCAGAGCACCGCCGAGGAAACGGTGAAGGGCCTCAAGCGCGAGCACCTGGGCCAGACGGCCCTCCTCAGGGAGATCTCAGACGAGATCGACAACGAGACCCGCAGCCTCGAGGACATGAAGGAGCAGCTCGCCGACATCGACGAGGAGCTCATGGAGGTCGAGCGGAAGGGCAGGGTCCTCACCCAGGAGCTCGAGAAGCTCGAGAAGGACATCTCCTCGCGGAACACCGACGTCTCCTCCAAGCAGGAATCGCTCAAGAAGCGGATCGCCGACCTCGGCAAGCTCCAGACCGTCCTCGAGAAGCTCCACCTCGACAAGGCCCAGACGGAAACCGAAATCAAGAACATCCTCGAGAATTTCTCCGACACCCATTCGCGCGACCTGATGGAATTCGAGGAGAGGATGTTCGAGATCCCCGATTCCTCCCACGAGCTCCGCGAGAGGCTCGCGAAATCCAAGGGCGACCTCAAGGACCTCGGCTCGGTCAACCTCATGGCCCCCGAGGAGTACGGCGAGGCGAAGCAGCGCTACGAGTTCCTGACCAGCCAGCTCGCCGACCTCGAAAAAGCCCGCGAGGACCTCGACCGGATCACCCAGGAGATCCGGATCGAATCGACCGAGCTCTTCCTCGCCACCTACAACCGCATCAAGAAGAATTTCCACAACATGTTCCGCCGGCTTTTCGGCGGCGGCAGGGCGGAGCTCCGCCTTGTCGATCCCAACCACGTGCTCGAGTCGGGCATCGAGATCTACGCCCAGCCGCCGGGAAAGCGCCTGGAGAACATCAGCCTCCTTTCCGGAGGGGAAAAGGCGATGACTGCCGTCGGCCTCCTGTTCGCGACCTACATGGTCAAGCCCTCGCCCTTCTGCCTCCTCGACGAGATCGACGCGGCCCTGGACGAGCAGAACGTCCTCCGCTTCGTCCAGGTCATGAGGGAGTTCGGCCAGAAGAGCCAGTTCATCGTCATCACCCACAACAAGAAGACGGTGACCGGGGCGAGGAGCCTCCTCGGCGTGACCATGGAGGAATCCGGAATCACCAAGGTCGTGACCATCAAGCTCGAGAACGAGCCGCTCCAGCAGCAGGCGCCGATATCCGACGGCGAGCCCTTCACCGAGGAGGACGTCGAGTACGAGACGGGCACCGAACTCGACATCGAGGCCGGGATAGAGCGTGGTCCACGGCCCGTCGCCGAAACGGTTCCCGGCGCCGAGCCGGCGCCCGAGTCCGAGCCTGCGCCCGAGTCCGAGCCCGAGCCGGCCGCTGCGTCCGACCCGGAGTCGGCCGCCGAAGCTGAGTCCCCCCATCGGATGGATTCGGAGCGGGTCTCCGAGCCGTCGGACGCCGCTTCCGAAACGGAAGATGGTCCCGAGGCCCCCGAGGAGGCCGCAGTCTCCGAAGCCGCCTCGGATGAGGATGCCGATCCGGATGACGAGACGCCGAAGGATCGGTAGGATTCTGCCGATATTCAAACGAGGGATGAGCCTCAGCCGGTTTTCATCGCCCGCACGTACTCGGGCCGTCTGTCAGGGGGCTTTTCGTGAATGATCGTTTTTTTCGTCCTTGTTCGGGCGTTTCAGGATTCCCCTTCATGAAGGCAAGACCGTTCCGCATTCTGGCGGCGGTATTCTTGTGTTTGGCCATCTCGGCCTGCGCCTCATCCCCGAAATCCGAAGTCGCCGCGAAGCCCGCCGCCCAGGCCCTTCCCGCCGCTGCATCGAAGGAGGCTCCCGGAACGGCAACCCCTCCGGCTCCGCAGGAGGCCGAGAAGCCGGTGGTGACGGTGCCCGACACTCCGGCGCCTCCCGCCGCCCTCGCCGGTCCGAAAACCGAGGCGCCCGTTCCCGCCGTCGAAGCCCCTCTCGCGACGGTCGTCGACCACATTCCCCCGCTTCCCCAGGCGACCCCGCTCAAAAAGCCCGATTTTCCTGTTCCCGCACTTCCCGCCTCGGAAGCGGACAAAGCCCCGGCAAAACCCCCGGCCTCCGCGGCCACGGCTCCCGTCGAGAAACCGGCACCGGCCGAAAAGCCTCAGGCTCCCGCCGCCAAAACGGAAAAACCCGTGGCGAAGCCTTCCCCGGCCGCGAAGCCTGCCACCCCGGAGGCTAAAAAGCCCGCAGCCGACAAGGCGAAGGCCGAAACCGCGAAGCCGAAGCCCGCTCCGACAAGGAAGCTCTTCGACCCGGTGCCGGCCCTCCAGCAGGCCCCTGACGAGGTCCTTCCCTCGAGGACGGTGAACGGCTTCGTCGGCGAACCCCTCGTGATCGGCTTCGACGGCACTGGCTGGATCTACCTCGGCGAGGCGAAATCCAAGGACGGGGCCTACTACGATTCCCGCGACGTGGCGAACGAGAAGACCTCCTTCACCTTCAATCCCATGATGGAGGGGAGCTACGACCTGAGGTTCCAGAAGCAGGACCTCGTCCGGGACTCGATGACCATCCAGGTCGTGCAGGCCGTCATCGGCCCGAAGCGGACCGGAACCTCGGGCGGGCTTACGGGGGCCGACGCGGGAAACGCCGCGGCCGCGAAGGCTCAAGGGCTCATCTCCGGCACGACGGCACAAGGAGGAGGTTCGGCCGCGGCGCCTCAAGCGACAGAGGCCGGTTCGACGGCTCCGGGTGCCGCCCCGGCCTTCCCCGGTTCCCCGGCTTCGTCGTCCGTCCCGGCTCAGGGGGCTTCAGCCTCGACCTTCGGCTCGGCTTCCTCGCAGGCTTCGGGAACGGCCGGGAACGCCTCGCCGGCCGCTGGGGGAACGGCAGGGACTGTCTCACCGGCCGCTGGGGGAACGGCCGGTCCCGCCGGGACCGCGGCCACCACGCCCGCCTCGGCCTCGAGCGCGGCGCCCCAGGGCTCAGCGGGCTCGACCCAGCAACCGATATCGGGCGATCCGAACAGTCCCGAGAATCTCATCACGGCGGCCAAGAACGCCATCGCGGCGAACCAGCTCCAGACCGCGCTCAACGCCCTCGACACCTACGTGAAGCTCTATCCCGTCGGAAGCGACGAGGTCTACTACCTCTACGGCTCCATCTATGAGATGAACACCCCGATCAAGAACGTGAAAAAAGCCTACGAGTACTACAAGAAGGTGAGGGACGAGTATCCGGAGGGAAAGACCTGGAACGCCGCGAACGACCGGATGAAATACATCGACCGTCATTTCCTGAGCATCAATTAAGGGTGAGGGGTGAGGGGTGAGGGGTGAACGGTGAACGGTGAACGGTGAACGGTGAACGGGAAGAGGTGAGCACCACGCCCCCGTCATTCGGGGAATGCCTGGGGCGTATGACCCGTTTCCCGGTCGGAATCAGCCCTTCCGGTACCAGGCGAGGGTTTCGCCATGATGGGGGCAGCGGATGGTTTTGCCGATATCGGCCCTCAGCCTCGCCAGACCCGTGCCGAACTCTTCATCCGAAATGAGTCTGAACATCGAATAGTTTTTTTCCTCGACCATTTTCACGAACTCGGCTCCGACGACGACCTCCGGATCGGAGGGACGAATTTCCTGGAACAGGGGCGATAGGCCGGCCCTTGAGGCCGAATCGTCCATGTCCCCGATGTCGGGGTAGCGCTTCCGCTCATTTTCGATCAGCGAGGGGAAATAGGGGTTGTACCAGCGGTTCCCGATCTGGACGTGAGACTCGGTGACGACGCAGAGCTTGCCACCCCGCTTCAGCTTCAGGCGGAGCTGGCGGAAAAGCGTGTCCATGTCGTCGACGTGGTGAATAACGTCGGTCATGAAAATCGCGTCGAACGTGCCGTTCGCGAAGGGGATGTTCCGGTGATCGCCCGCCCTTATGTCCAGGGCTCCATCCTTTCCGCGTGCGATTTTTCTCATGCCCTCGGAAGGCTCGACCCCGCAACACGTCGAGCGGTAATTCGCGTAGATGAAACGCAGGTAGTTTCCGGTTCCGCAGCCGAAGTCCAGTACGACGGTGGAGGGCGAGAACCGGAAGCCCCTGTCGAGAAGCTCGACGATCCCGTCGCTCGGTGATCGGGTATGGTCGTAGGTTTTCGAGGCCTCGTCGTAATCTATCCGAGGGCGAGACTCAAATTTCCCCCTCGAAAACGAGCCGTCCGGTCCTCTTTCTTCCTCGCTCACGATTCCTCCCATCCCGGGCAGGCTCAATCCAGAAGCGACCCCGTGGACTGGGCGGCGGGAGAGGGAGCGGAGTCGGGCTTCGGCAGGTCGAGGCTCGGCAGGTCCGATCCCTTGATCGTCTTGAGGTTGCCGCCGAACTGCTGGGACTTGCTCTCGAGACGGTTCAGCAGGAACTCGTCCCTCTCCTGCTTGTAGGGATGGATGTCGCAGTACTGGGTCGGTTCCGTTCCCTCAAGGAAGGTCCGGCGGATGAGGCCCTCGTTGCATGCCTGAGTCGGCAGAAGCCCGGATTTGGCGCACACCGTCACCTCGACGAGTCCCGTCTGGGGCCTCGAGAACTGCTTCGGCGGCAGATTCTCGTGGATGTCGTGCATGTAGCCGGCCCAGATGGGGCCGACGAAAATGGCGCCGGTGTTCTGTACCCCGAGGGAGTTTCCCGCCTTGTCGAACCCGAACCAGATCGCCGTCGTCATGTAGGGCGTGAATCCGACGGTCCAGTCGTCGGCCCAGTTCTGGGTCGTTCCCGTCTTGCCTGCCGCGGGTATGACATACTTCTGGCCCTTCTGGTCCTTGTAGGTGAAGATCGTTCCGCTTCCGGTAGCCCCGGCGAGGGTTCCCGCCTGGATGACCCCCTGAAGCAGGTCAGTCATGATATAGGCGTTCTGCGGGGAAACTACCTGGATATCCGAGCCCTTCTTTTTCTGCTGGATCCTGAGTTCCTTTTCGGGGTCGAGGATGATCCTGCCGTTCCTGTCCTCGATCTGGCGGATTGCGAGCGGGGTCACTTCCTTGCCCTGGTTCGCGAAAACGGCGAAGGCCCTCGCCATCTTGAGCGGGGTGACGCCGATGACGCCAAGTCCCAGCGGATAGACGCGGGGAAAGGTGCGGGTGATCTCGTCGGGGTCGTGGATGTCCAGGAGTGAAGCGGCGCGTGATATTGCGGCATCGAAACCGATGCCGTCCAGAATCTTGAGAGAAGGGACGTTCATCGAATTGGCCAGGGCCTGCCAGAGAAGGACGGTTCCCTTCCATTCGCCCTTGTAGTTGAGCGGGATGTAGGGGGTTCCGTTCTCGTTGTAGAAGACGACCGGCTCGTCGTAGATCAGGCTCGCTTCGGTGAACTTTCGCGAGTCGATGGCCGCCGAGTAGTAGAGCGGCTTGAACGAGGATCCCGGCATCAGCTGGGACTGGGTGGCGCGTATGTACTGGTTTGAACCGTCGTACTTGGACCCCCCGACGAGGGCCAGAATGTAGCCCGTATCGTTCTCGAGGGTTATCAGGGCGCCCTCGACGGTGTTCCGTTCCGCATCGGCCTTTGATCCCGTATAGCTCGAGTTTGTCGCCTGTTTCAGCTCGTCGAGGCCGAAGAGCATGGCGGCTGCGTCGATCGTGGTATTGAGCCGTTTGTTGTAGTAGCTCAGCGCGTTTAGCCTGACCTGGGAATCGGAACCGTGCATGGTGTCGAGATTGAAGGCGAGGGAGAGCATGTCGACGATGGGTTTGTAGGTCGAGTCGGCAATCTGGAGCCGGGATCCCGAGCTTGCGCGATAGCTCTCGTTACCCTGGATTATTCCCTTCCTCATGTACTCGTCGGCCTTGAGCTGGTAATCGAGGTTGAGGGTCGTATGGACGACGAACCCGTCCTTGTAGAGGTCGAGATTGCCGTAGAGCATCTCTTCGAGCTGCCTTCGGGCGTACTCCGAGAACCATGGGGCCTTGTCGTCCCTCATGAAGTAGGCCGAGGTGTTGATCCTGGTATAGTCGAAATTGACCCAATAGTCGCTGAAGGACTCGTCGGCCTCCTTCTTGGTCGCGTAGCCGAGGTCGACCATCTGGTTCAGGACCTCCCGCTGGCGAAGCTTGGCCGCGTTCGGGTGGCTCAGGGGCGAGTAGATGACCGGGTTCGAAAGCTGGATGACGAGCATGGCCGACTCGGCGAGGGTGATCTCCCTGACGGAGTGGCCGAAGTAGAACTTCGAGGCCGATTCGACGCCGTAGGTCCCCGAGCCGAGGTACATCTTGTTCAGGTACTGCTCGAGGATCTCGTTTTTCGTGAGACGGCGTTCGAGCTGGAAAGCCCACCAGAGCTCAACGAGCTTTCTGCGGATCGAGATGTCCGCCCTGTCGGCGTAGAGGGTGCCGGCGAGCTGCTGGGTGATGGTCGAGCCGCCGCCCAGGTTCCGTCCGGTCACCTTGCCCCAGAGGGCGCGGAAAAAGCCGCGTAGGGTGAAGCCGTGATGCCTGAAAAAATCCTGGTCCTCGCGGGTGATGACGGCGTAGATGAGGTGGCGCGGTATTTCGCTGATGGAAACCATCTCTCGTTTCTCGTCCGATGAGAATTCGGTGATGAGGTTCCCGTTGATGTCGAGAAGCTTCGTCGGCAGGGCCGGCTGGATCTCGGTGAAGTTTTCCTGGTTCTGTATATTCTTTGTCGCGGCGAGGGCGATGCCAAGGGCAATCCCGGAAATAAGGGCTATCGCTATCGCGACGATCACGAACGCCTTTGCCGTCTTTCTGCGTTTCTCGTCGATAGGCATGGGGGTAGCCTACGTTTTGGCGTACCCTTTGTCAAGCGAGTAGCGGGGGGACAAAAAAAGGCCGGCGATGCCGCCGGCCTTACCCTGCTGGGTGTCGGTGCAGCATAGTAAACTGGGAGGGGAACTATGCTACAGCCGACATCCATATTATCGGTATAAACGTACGATATATAAATGAAAAAAACAAGAAATCCGCTTCATTTTTCCGTTAAGGCATCCGGAAACCGGGCAAGCGCCGCCTAGTTCTCCTGGACGTCGATCTGGATGTTGAGGGAAACCTTGTAGGTTTTCGCCTTCTGGATGGAGATCACCCGGCTGATGGTATAGTCGCCCACCTTGAACACCACGGTATGGTCCCCGGCGGCCACCTGGAAGCTGTTTTTTGCGGGGAAATCGAGCTTTTCGTTGTCCAAAAGCACCCGTGCGTTCTCGGGGGCCTCGAGGAAAAGGATGGGGGTGATGTCCTGGAGGGCGATCTTGAGGTCGATTTCCTTGCCCGGATCGATGGAAAAGGTCCTGACCTCGTCCCGGAAGTCGTCGGCGGAGAGCTTCAGGTAGTGGAGTCCCGTCTTGAGGATGATGTCGTCGATCGGCCCCGAAATCTTCCTGTTGTCGATGAATACCGATACGGGTTTCCCTTCCTTGCCTTCCGGATAGACGAAATCGAGCTTGAGGGCCCCCTCGTCGGAGAAAAGGGGTTTGACCCTGACCGAGAAGACGGCCTTTTCGACCTCGGTGGGAAGTCCCTTCATGACCGGCATCACGAAAAGCGCGATAGGGAAGTCGTCGGGTTTGACCGGCCCCTTCAGGAGTACGGTATAGGGGGTGGGTTTGAGGGTCGAGTTCTCGACGATCGGCATCTGGACTATCGTCGATATCCGCTGGGGTACCTGCATCAGGATCTGGGTGCCGGAATATCCGAGGACGCCGGACTCCGGGGTTGGGCTCACGTTTTTGTAGAGGATGAACACGTAGCTGCCGGGAAAGGACTGGACGGCCTTCGGGATCCTGAACTCGATCTCGATGCCCTGGAGGAACCGGGTTCCCGGGGCGATGTCGATCGAGCCGATCTCGAGGTAGCCGAGTGAAAACCGCGCAGTTTCGTCGCTCGCGCTCGGGTCCGGTACCGTCACCGAGGAAACCAGGGTGCCGCGAAAATCGTCGGCGAGGAGACTTCCCGTAACGAGGAGGCACAAAGCGAATGCGGCAGCGATCGTCCTGTTCATTGCGTACCCTTTACCGTGTCGGCATGAGGCTTGCCGGATCTCGCGGAACGCCCCCGTTCCTGATCTCGAAATGGAGATGGGGACCCGTCGATTCCCCCGTCGAGCCTACCGTTCCCAGGATCATAGCGTAACCGACCCGATCGTTCAACCGTACCGCGACGGAATTCATGTGCCCGTAGAGGGATTGCCAGCCCCCCGAATGCTGGAGCAGGACGAAATTTCCGTAGACCTCGCTGTAGCCGGTCTGGATCACGACGCCCTCTCTAGCCGGGTGGATCGGGGTGCCCTTGGGGGCGGCGAGATCGATTCCCGTGTGCATGGACCGCTTCCCGGTGATCGGACTGATCCTGACGCCGAAGTCCGAGGTGATCCTCCGTACCGGCAGGGGAAAACGGAAGAGGACCGAAAGGAAAAAGGCCCTCTCCTCTGCGCTGAACCGTGAACCCGGATAGAAGTAGAACGCGGTGGGCGAGGACTTGAGCTCGATTTCCACGGCGAGGCTCGGCGCCGGGGATTCGGGCCTCCAGGAGGCCATCAAGTACTCGATATCGTTCGCGGGCTTGCGGGGAAGGAATACCCCGGGCGTCCCGGGAAGGAGGAGGACCATGCCTTTCTTGAGGACGGGAACGGAGGAATAGCGGTTCAGCGTGGCTATCGAGTCGTACGGAATGTTGGCGAGGGCGGCGAGGGCGAAGAGCTCCGTGTCACCGGGGAGGCGGTAGCTGTAGACGGTCAGGTTTTTATGGGGATTTCCGGTCGCCTCCGCCTTGTAGCCGTCGTTCAGGTCCTGTTGGAGCTGCCTGAACACCGGATCGGCGGCCGTCAGGGAAGAGACCAGGGGGTAGTCGGCGTGGGCGGTCACTGAGACCGCGAGTAAAATGAAGGCG
Source organism: Spirochaetaceae bacterium UBA1318 (assembly GCA_002307015.1). Lineage (GTDB taxonomy): Bacteria > Spirochaetota > Spirochaetia > Treponematales > UBA1318 > UBA1318. The sequence continues at coordinate 37,588 of DBTK01000094.1, read as the reverse complement.
AGGAGGGCCCGCTTCCCGCTATCGTTTGCCATAGACGAGGTAGCCGAAGACGCCGAGGAAGACCACGGCTACGGGAATCGCGATCGCCGTTTTCCCGGCGAGCACGAGAAGCACGAAGGCGTAAGCCGCGGCGACGACGGCAATCATCACGCCGAGCTTCTTCGCGAAGCCGAGCGCGATCTTCCCTCTCGTGACGCCGTTCGCCGGTTTCCTGACGATCCGACGGACGAGGACCGCGATGAGGTATCCCGCCGCCGCGGCGATGACGAGGATGTCGAAAATATCCTTGCGGAAACTCGCCAGGTACCAGAGGGGATAGACGATAGCGGCGCTCAGGGCCACCGTCGCGGTCGCGAAGGCGAGAACGGTTCCGATCCGCTTCAGAAGCGTACGGTAGCCCGAGGCGATCGACCTGAGCGGATCGGGAGAAAGGTCCACGCCGCCCCCTACGTGCGAAGCTCGGCGGTGTAGCCGGCTTCCTGGATGATGGTTACTACCTGGGGTGCGCTCAATACCGTATCCACCTCGACTTTTTTCAATCCGAGATCGACGTCGAAACTGCTGACGGAGCCGCTTTTCTCGAGCGCTTCCTCGATATGGGCCTTGCAGTGGCCGCAGCTCATGTCGTTGACGGAAAAAACGTACTTCATGAGTTCCTCCGTCGGTACGATAGCCCTTCGCGCTCCCGCGGTCAAGCTTATTCATGGGGCGCTCACCGGTTCCCCCGAGAACCGGGTACGTCATGTGCGAAAAAAGTTGATCGGAAGGGTTTCGATCCTTATACTTACTGAAGGAAAGAAATGAATACCACACCTTTGAGAAGCAACGATATCAGGGAACGGAACGAAAAGCTCATCCTGAACCTCATGCATTCGCGGAAGATACTTTCGCAATCCCAGGCGGCTGCGCTCACCGGACTCAAGCCCCCGACCGTCTTTCGCATTTTCACGGAGCTCGAGAGGCAGGGGGTCGTCCGAATTTCAGGCGAGAAGGTGGACTCGGCCGACCGGAAGGGGCGGAAGCCCGTCTTCTATTCGGTGGAGCCGACCGCCTTCTACCTCATCGGCATCGATTTCTGGGCCCTTTCGGCGGCTATCGTCATCGCCGATTTCTCAGGAACCGTCATCTACCAGAAAACCGAGGGCTTCGGCAAGCCCCTCACGGCCGACGAACTGGTCGACCGTCTGAGAGCCCTGATCCAGGAGTCGATCGAGGCGCGTTCCATACCCCTCGAGAAGGTTCTCGGCGTCGGTATCGGCGCCCCGGGCAGGGTCGATATAGAGAGCGGTACCATCGTTTATTACTCGCGGATCGACGGAATGAGGAATTTTCCCCTGAGGGAGCGGATGAAGTCCATTATCTCGGTTCCTGTCTTCCTCCACAACAACTGCTCGGTCCTCTCGATGAGCGAGCTTCGCTACGGCAAGGCGAAGGATGTCAGTTCCATGCTGACCGTCCTCATCAGGTCGGGGGTGGGGGGATCCTTCATCAACGACGGGAAGCTGCTCGTCATCCGCGACAGGACGGCCCTGGAACTGGGCCACGTCTGCATGGTTCCCGACGGCGCGCTCTGCAGCTGCGGACGCAGGGGCTGCCTCGAGTCCTACCTTTCCGAGGACGCCATCTGCGCCTCGATGCCGCCTGAACTGGAGATCGATTCGATCGCGAAGCTCGACGAGACCCTGAAATCTCCCAGCGACGCGGTGCTCGACGTGCTCCGGGACAAGGCCAGGCTGCTCGCGATGCTGCTCCGGAACCTGTACCAGATTTTCTGCCCCCAGTGCTTCCTGATCGTGAGCCGGTCGGTTCGGCTTTCGCGGTACCTCGCCGATTTCGGCGGGGAATACGTCCGGTCCATCTTCGCGAATGCCGAGGGACTTCAGGCCGATATCCTCGCCGACGGCTACGATCCGGTCATGGCAGGACGCGGCGCGATCGACCTGATTTTCGACCGTTACTTTTCGGTATGAGGCCGCGGATCAAAAAAAGACTTGACATATCTTACCATTTGTTACACAATCATGGCAGATAGTTGTTTTTTCATCATTCGGAAAGGGGCGACTATGGACGATGATATCCTGACGATCGAGGAAGTGGCGAAGTACCTGCGCGTCTCGGAGCGGACCGTTTACGATTGGGCGCAGAAGGGAGAGATCCCTTCGGGCAAGATCGGAACCGTCTGGCGGTTCAAGAAAACCGAGATCGAGAAGTGGGTCAACGATCGCCTTTCCACCAACAAGATGAACCCCGGCTTCAATACGGTTCAGGTCCAGAATATTCTTTCGCCCGACCGGATCGTGTTCCTGAATCACGCCACCAAGCGCGACGCCCTCCTCGCCCTCGCCGACAATCTTGCGACCGCCCCCCAGATCAAGAACCGGCAGGAGCTCGCCTCGGAAATCCTGAAGCGCGAGGATCTGATGAGCACCGGCATCGGCCGCGGCATCGCCATCCCCCACGTCAGGCTCTCCTCGGTCACCGACCTCGTCGTATCCGTCGGCATCAGCCAGGTCGACATCATCGATTTTCAGACCCTGGACGACGTGCCGGTCCGGCTGCTTTTCATGATCGCCGCCGCCTACAACCAGCACGCCTACTACCTCCAGACCCTCTCGTTCTTCAGCTCGAAGCTCAAGAACAAGGACCTGAAAACCGCTCTCCTCGCGGCGAAGGCCCCCCTCGAGGCCTACAATCTCCTGGTCAGCCAGGAAGCCTAGCGAAGGCGCCCTTCCAGACCTCGAGTTTTTTTTCGTAGGTGCTGATCTTCCGCCCGGGAACCGGGCTGGAAGAGGGTAGCCTCGCAAACTCGATTCCCTCGAGACCCATCCCTGTGAAGAACCTGCCGAAACTCTCCTCCGCTTTCAGCCCGTTGAAGAAAACCGTCCGTATCGACCGATGTTCCGCGAGGAAATCACCGATCGGGTTCGCCTCTTCGTCCGTGATGGCCGAGTCGAGGCTGCCCTCCCGTCTGCAGGCGGCGATGACGTCCCAGAGGGAGATTCCCTGCCGTTCGAGCAGGGCGAGTTTCGCCCCGTAGGTTTCGGGCACGGCTTCCCGGGCGATGTCCGCGATGAGACGCCAGAAATGGTTGCGGGGAAAGCCGTAGTACTCGGCCCTTTCGAGCGACGAGACGCTGGGGAATGAGCCGAGGATGAGGACGCGGTCCCCGGGATGGGAAACCGGCGGGAATCCGTGAAGGGCGAGCTCCCGGTTCTTGGCGGCCTCATGGTTCGCCTTGTCACCCCGGCTCATGCCGTCGTCCCGCGGCCTCGGTCGGGACGAAACGGCACCGCTGCCGCCGCGGTCACGAAGCGCTCAAGAGGCGCTTCATGCCGTTCCAGGAGAGGGTGGCGCATTTCACCCTGACCGGCAGCTTGATGACCCCGCCGAGGGCGATCACGTCGCCCATTTCCTCGAGGTCGCCCGAGTCCCTCTCGCCGTGGACGATGCCGAGGAAGTGATCGACGATCTCGAGGGCTTGCTTCCGGGTTTTGCCGGCGAGGAGCTCGGTCATCATCGAGGTCGAGCTCATGCTGATCGAACAGCCCGAGCCGTCGAAATTGACCGCCTTGATGACGGCCCCCTCTCCCTCTCCCTCCCACTCGATCAGAAATTTCACCCGATCGCCGCAGGAGGGGTTGTCGAACGCGGGGCAATCCTTCCCGAGCGGCACCCTGTTTCTCGGGTGTTTGTAGTGGTCCCGTATGATTTCCTGGTAAAGTTCGTCGAAATCGCTCATGAAAGTCGCCTCCGCGCCTCGTCAACCGTCTGGATGAAAAAATCCACCTCGGAGAGGGTGTTGTACAGGAAAAAGCTCGCCCGGGCGGTCGAAACGACCCCGAGCCTCTGGGCGAGGGGATGGGCGCAATGGTGGCCGGCCCTGATCGCGATGCCCCGCGAGTCGAGGAAGGCGGCCATGTCGTGGGCGTGGATCCCGGGAACCTCGAAGCTCACGATGCCGCCCCGTTCCCTCGCCGATCCGAAAATTTCAAGGCCTGGTATGGACCGGAGGCCCGCGATTGCCCGTTCGGAGAGGACCTTTTCCCATTCCCGAATCCAGTCGGTGCCGACCGAGTCGAGGTAGTCGAGGGCCGCATGGAGGCCGACGGCCCCCTCCACGTTCGGGGTTCCCGCCTCGAACTTGTAGGGAAGGTCGTTGGGCTCGAAGCCCTCGAGGGTCACGGTCCTGATCATCTCGCCGCCGCCCTGCCAGGGCGTCATGCGCTCGAGGAACTCGCGCTTGCCGTAGAGGACGCCGATCCCCATGGGGCCGGCCGCCTTGTGGCCCGAGAAGGCGAGGAAGTCCGCGCCGAGGCTCGCGACGTCGATTCCCTCGTGGGCCGCCCCCTGGGCCGCGTCGACGAGGAGGGGAATCCCCTTCGAGTGGGCGATTCCCGCGATTTTCGCGATCGGATTCACCGTGCCGAGGACGTTGGACATCTGGGTGACGGCGACCATCTTGGTGCGCGGGCCGACGAGCCTCTCGTAATCCTCGAGCCTGAGCTCGCCCGAGTCGGTGATCCCCACGAACTTTACCACGAGGCCGAAGAGCCTCGCCGCGATCTGCCAGCTGACGATGTTCGCGTGATGCTCCATCTGGGTAAGCAGGATTTCGTCGCCGGGTTTGAGTCCCGCGCAGAAGGAGTAGGCGACGAGGTTGATCGCCTCGGTCGTGCCCCGGGTGAAGACGATCTCGTCCGCCGATTCGGCCCCGACGAAGAGCCTCGCGCGCTCCCTCGCCGCCTCGTAGAGGGCCGTCGCCCTTTCGCCCAGCTCGTGGATGGAGCGGTGGACGTTCGAGTTGTCCCTTTCGTAGTACCCCGATATCGCGTCGATGACGGACCGGGGCTTCTGGGTCGTCGCCGCGTTGTCGAGGTAGACGAGGGGAAGCTTGTCACGCCCGACGGTCGAGGAGAGTATGGGGAAATCCCCGCGGAGGCCGAGGGCCCTGTCGTTCATGTCTGAGACGGCCTCCGCCCCGTTCTTGGATCCCCGGCCTGTTTCCGGGCGAGGCGCGGCGACTTTGTTTTTTTCATGGATAGCCGTCATGGCTTTCTTCCTCCCTCATCGAGTATGGCCGCCGCCGCGAGGGCCTCGAGCCTCGCCCTGATGGGGGCGGGAGCCGAATCGATGAGGTCGCCGAAGAGCCCCATCGCGACGATCAGTTTCGCGTCCTCGGGGGAGAATCCCCTGGTCTCCAGGTAGAAGAGCTCCTCGTCGTCGAGCCTCCCTGTCGTGCTCCCGTGGCCGCACTTGAGGTCGTTCGTGCCTATCTTGAGCTGGGGCAGGCTCACCGCCCTGGCACCCTCGGAAAGGATGAGGTTGCGGTTGGAGAGGTAGGCGTCGGTGTCCGTGCCGTTTTCCTTCACCTCGATGAGGCCCTGGAAGATGGCCCGCCCCGAATCCCTCGCCGTTCCCTTGTAGTTGGCTCGGGAAAAGGTCCGCGGGGCCCGGTGGCCGAGAAGGAGGGAGATGTCGCGGTGCTCCTTCCCCTTCGAGCCGTACATGCCCGAGGCCGAGGCGTTGGCACCTTCCCCGTCGAGGAAGACGGAGAATCCCGTCTTGGTGACGGCGGCGCCGAAGGAGACGTCGAGATACTCGAGCTTCGCGTTCGCTCCGAGGTAGGCCCGGGAGCTGTCGACCCTGAAGGAGCCGTCGGGGAGGTCCTGGACGACGACGAGCTTCAGGATCGCGCCGTCGGCGAGGGCGAGGGTGAGGCCAGTATCGAGGGCCGAGTTTTCCCCGCCTCCCCAATGGACGACGACCGTCGCCTCGGCCAGGGTGCCGAGCTCGATCCAGAGGTGGGGCGAGAGGAGGGCGCCCGGGTCCGAGGCCTCTGCTTCGATCAGGATGGGGCGGGGCGGCGAGACCCGCGCGGGAACGGAGAGCCGTGCCGCGTGGCTGAGGGCCGCCCAGTGCAGCCTCTGGAACCTGTCGTCATCGCCTCGGCCCGGCTCTTCCTCGAGCGGCTCCGGGATGCCCTCTCCGTTCGGGAGCTTCCGGTTTCCGCCGACGAGGCCGAGCTCGATGCCGAGGGCGGCGAGTTCCGGCTCGAGGCTGGCTCCGCCCCTGAACGAGGAGTCCCGGGAGGGCACGCCCGAGATCGAAAGCACGCCCGACCAATCGGCCGGATTTTCCGCGAGGCTCGTGAAATTGCCGGCCTCGGGCTTTCCCGCCGCGACGGAATCTGGTTCGGCCGATTTCATGACGGGGGCGAATTTGAACCGCTCCAGGGGGATGAGGCTCACCGGGGTCTGTCTCCAGGCCTCGTCCTTCCTCGCCGGCCATTCCATCTCGGCATAGGCGGCGAGGGAACGTTCCCTGAGTGCCGAAAGCGGAATCGCCGTCTTGCGGTCGTCTTTTTTCCCGGAATGGGACTGGACGGGCGCCGGCGCTCCACCGGTCGCCGATGAGGCGGGCGTCATGCGCTCAACTGTTGTGGTGTTCATCCGACGGATCCCTCCATTTCCAGATCGATGAGGCGGTTCAGCTCGACGGCGTACTCCATCGGCAGTTTCTTGACGAGGGGATCGATGAAGCCGTTGACGATCATCTTCGAGGATTCATCCTCGTCTATTCCCCGGCTCATCAAGTAGAAAAGCTGCTCCTCCGAGATTTTTGAGACCTTCGCCTCGTGCTCGATGGTCGCGTCGTCGGAGTGGATGTCCATCAGGGGAAAGGTGTTGCTCGTCGAGAGGGGGTCGATGATGAGGGCGTCGCAACTCACCTTGCTCCGGATTCCCTTCAGCCCGGGGGCGGCCTTCACCATGCCGCGGTAGGTCGAGATCCCGCCGTCCTTCGATATCGATTTGGAGGTGATGACGCTCGTCGTGTTCGGCGCCATGTGGATCATCTTGCCGCCGGTATCCTGCTCCTGTCCCTTGCCGGCGAAGGCGATGGAAAGGACCTCGCCGTGGGCTCCCTCGCCCATGAGGTAGACCGAAGGGTACTTCATCGTGCGCTTGGAGCCGAGGTTCCCGTCGACCCACTCCATCGTCGCGTGGGCGTGGGCGTGGGCCCTCTTGGTGACCACGTTGTACACGTCCGAAGACCAGTTCTGGATCGTCGAGTATCGGACCCTCGAGCCCGGCAGGGCGATGATCTCGACGACGGCCGAATGGAGGGAGTCCTTGGTGAAGATCGGGGCCGTGCAGCCCTCGATGTAGTGGACGAAGCTGCCCTCCTCGGCGACGATCAGGGTGCGCTCGAACTGGCCGAAGCTCTTCGAGTTGATCCTGAAGTAGGCCTGGAGCGGGATCTCGACGTTGACGCCCTTGGGCACGAAGACGAAGGAGCCGCCCGACCACACCGCCGAATTGAGGGCGGCGAACTTGTTGTCGTTGTAGGGGACGACGGTCCCGAAGTACTTCTTGAAGATCTCGGGATGCTCCCTGACCCCGGACTCGGGATCCATGAAGATCACGCCCTGGGCCTCGAGGTCCTTGTGGATGTTGTGGTAGACGACCTCGGAATCGTACTGGGCGCCGACGCCGGCGAGGAACTTCCTCTCGGCCTCGGGGATGCCGATCCGGTCGAAGGTCTTCTTGATGTCGTCAGGCACGTCCTCCCAGGTGCGGCCCTGTTCGTCCAGGGGCTTGATGTAATAGTAGATCTCGTCGAAGTCGATGCCCGAGAGGTCGGCCCCCCAATTCGGCATCGGAAGCCGCCTGAAAGCCTCGAGGGACCGGAGCCTGAACTGGAGCATCCAGTCCGGCTCGCCCTTGCTCCTCGAGATGGATTCCACGACCTCCTCGTCGAGGCCCATTTTCGTCTTGAAGACGGAGCGCTCGGGGTAGCTGAAGCCGTACTGGTAGCTTCCGACGATGTCCCCCGGCTGGGCGGCAGGTACCGAGCCTGCCGGCGCGCCCTGCAGAACCGGAACCCGGTTCGCCTCAGGTGCTAGAGTCTTTACCGCTTCAGATGACATTGGTTTCCTCCGGGATGCCGTAGCGCTCGCGTACCCAGTCGTAGCCCTTTTCCTCGAGGGCGGTGACCAGCTCGCCGCGGCCGGAGGTGACGATCCTGCCCTGGTACATGATGTGGACCACGTCCGGCTTCACGTAATCGAGTATTCGCTGGTAATGGGTGATGACGAGCCCCGAAAAGTCCGGCGTCCTCGCACGGTTGATCCCGTTGCCGACGACCCTGAGCGCGTCGATGTCCAATCCGGAATCGGTTTCGTCGAAGATGGCGAACCCCGGCTTGATCGTCAGGAGCTGGAGGATCTCCATCCGCTTCTTTTCCCCTCCCGAGAAGCCCTCGTTCAGGTAGCGGTTGATGAAGGCCTGGTCCATCTCGAGGAAGCCCATGTCGGCCCTGACGGTCTTGAGGAAGGAGCCGACGTTGAGCTTCGATCCGCCGGCGGCGGCCCTGATCTCGGCGGCTCGTTTCAAGAACTTCCCGACCGTCACCCCGGCGATTTCCACCGGATACTGGAAGGCGAGGAAAACCCCCGCCTTCGCCCTCTCATGGACGCTCATCGAGAGAAGGTCCATCCCGTCGAGCTCGATCGAGCCCCCGGTGACCGTGTATCGCGGGTGGCCCATGATCACGTTCGCCAGGGTGCTTTTCCCAGAGCCGTTGGGTCCCATGAGCGCATGCATCTCGCCGGGGCCGATCTCGAGGTCGACCCCCTGCAGTATCGGCTTCCCGTCGATCTCGGCCTTCAGTCCGTGTATCGTCAATGATCGCATCGTTTAATCTCCTAGTTTTATAGTAGGAAATAACGCCCTACCATGTCAAGAGGTTTCGGTGGCATGAAGCTTGGCTATGGTTCAAACGGGATAGCCGTATTCGAGCCTCAGCTCCTCGCTCATCCGGTCCTCGGTCCAGCGGGGCGTCCAGACCATCCTCGCGACGATCTCCTTGGCGCCGGATCGGACGTTCAGGATCGAGCGGATCTCCTCCTCGATCTCCTCGCCGATCGGACAGCCCGGATAGGTGAGGGTGAAGTCGACCTCGGCCCGGTCGCCGATCATTTCCGCGCGGTATATCATCCCCATATCGACTATCGAATGCCCGGTTTCCGGGTCGATCACGTCCCTCAGTATTTCGATGAGCTTTTCATCCATGCGAAGCCTCCGTTTCCCGTATCGCGTTGTTCCTCCAGATCAAGATACGTATGGATGGAAGAATTTCCAAAGAACACCGAAAAAGAGACCGGAATTTCCTTCCGTGGTTATACTCTACCGTAGGCCGGTCCGATGGACGGCACACTCGATGCTCGATCGGAGGATGATGATGAAAGCGTTGGTCGTATGGTGCCATCCCGACCCCGTTTCCCTGACCGCTGCGGCGGCGGCCTCCCTCGTGTCGGGATTCGGGTCGGCGGGTTTCTCGACGCGGGCCGTCGACCTCTACCGAGAGGCGGCTGAAGGCCGTTTCGACCCGGTGCTGGCGAAGGACGAGATCGACCGGCGGATGAGCTTCGATTCCACGGTCCAGTCGTGGGGAAGCCTCGTCCGGGAGTCCGGCGTTCTCTGCTTCGTCCATCCTGAGTGGTGGGGCGGGCCACCGGCCCTGCTCAAGGGCTTCGTCGACCGGGTGTTCTCCTCGGGAACCGCCTACGAATGGACGGGCGACGATTCCGGAGGAAGGGAGAGGGTCGGCCTTCTCGCGGGAAAGCGTGCCCTCGTCGTCATCTCGACCGACCGGGAAAGTCCGGAAGACGGAAAGGAAGATCCGCTCGCCGTCATCTGGAGGGAACGAATCCTCTCCTGGTGCGGAGTCGGGGAGGTTGCGATCGAAATCCTTTACGACGCCCGCAATGCCGGATGGGAGGCCAGGTCGCGGTGGATCGAGAGGCTTTCCGGGATCGCCGGAAGCCTTGTCGGCGAAAAGAATGTTCCCCCGGATCTGGCGTCAGGTCGGCTTCCGTCGTGACGGAATAACGGAAGAGGGATACCTCCCAGGTCCGGACGATATAAAAATAATTTAATTGACACAGATGATACAGTAATAATACAATGTGGCTCGATATAAAAGGGAGATCAAGAACACGATGCGCGCTTTTTATCGGGAAATTTCAAAAAACCGGTCCCTGTACATCCTGGCCCTGCCGGGAATCCTTTTTCTGGTCGTTTTCGCCTACCTCCCCCTTTTCGGACATATCCTGGCGTTTGAGGACTTTAAGATGTCCGCCGGATTGTTCGGCAGCAAATTCGTCGGGTTCAAGAATTTCGAGTTTTTCTTCGGAAGCAACGATTGGATTACGGTCACCTTCAATACCGTATTTCTCAATACGCTGTTCCTGGGTATCGGGCTGCCCTTTTCCCTCGTTCTGGCCATCTTCATCAACGATATCCGGCTTCGAGGGTTCAAACGTCTTGCGCAATCCTTTATCTTTCTGCCCTATTTCATCTCCTGGCAGGTCATCGCCTTGATGGTGTACGCTTTGCTGAATTCCTCCAACGGGTTCATCAATTCGGTCCTGCTCGGGGCGGGTTTGCCCGTGGTGAACTGGTATGGGAGTCCAGGCCTCTGGCCTTCCATCCTTACCGTGGTGAATATCTTCAAATACGCCGGCTACAACTCCATCATTTTCCTGGCCGCCCTGACCGGAATTTCGGAAGAGCTTTATGAAAGCGCCCGGATTGACGGCGCCTCCCGGTTTCAGCAGGTGCTGAAAATTACCTTGCCCCTCATGCGCCCAATCTTTCTCATCATGCTCCTTTTGGGCATAGGCCGCATCTTCTTCGGGGATTTCGGAATGATTTACGGCATCGTGGGGGACAACGGTGTCCTTTTGCCGACGACGGACGTTATCGACACCTATTCCTATCGGGCGCTGCGACAGGTAGGCAACCTGAGCATGTCTTCGGCGGTGGTTTTATATCAGTCGGTCATGGGGGTCGTTACCATTGTGTTCTTCAACTGGCTCATCAAAAAAGCCGAACCCGATGTACGGCTGTTCTAAGGAGTCACGGATGGGTGCTGCTGCAAGAGTGGATTATCGAAGGAAGTCCAACGGCCTGGTATACATGTCTGTCGTATACGCGGTCATAATCCTGTTCGCCTTTGTCTGCCTTTTCCCCTTTTATCTTGTGTTGCTTAATTCATTCCAGAGCAACAAAGTGTTGAATCAGGAGGGCTATCTCCTATACATCAAGGCCTTCTCCCTCGATTCATATGCCTACTTGATGGAGGGAAAACAGGTTTATGTCAGTTACGGGGTGACCATTTTCGTAACCGTCGTCGGAACCGCGCTTGCGACTGCGATCACCACGATGTTCGCGTATGTGCTAGCCCACAAAAAAGTGAAATACCGGAACATCATGGCATTCCTGACCTACATTCCCATGGTCATGGGAACCGGGCTTGTCGGTTTCTACATTCTTGTCGCCCAATGGCTTCACCTGAAGGATACGCTCTGGGCTCTGATCCTGCCGTACCTGCTCAACCCGTTTCTGGTTTTCGTCCTGGTCAATTTCTACCGCGCTCTTCCCTATGAGCTGTACGAGTCTGCCTACATGGACGGTGCCGACGACATCCTCGTCTTTTTCAGGATAATCCTTCCCGTTTCGATTCCGGGGATTGCCACGATCATCCTGTTTTACGCCCTGACCTACTGGAACGATTGGTGGCTGGCCATCCTCTTCATCAACCACAACGAACTCCATCCCCTGCAGATGATGATCAGATCCCTGATGTCGCAGATCAACGCCGCCCAGTATGTTTCGAGCGGGACCTTGCATGTCGCCAACGTTCCCTCCGAGGGGCTGAAATTGGCGACGGTTTGCATCACGATCGGGCCGATCGTTTTTCTCTATCCCTTTGTGCAGAAATATTTCGTGAAAGGCCTGACCCTGGGGTCGGTCAAGGGGTAATTCAGTTTGGATGAACACCCGCGTTATACGGGCTGAAGAGGAAGATTTTAAGGAGGGAACATGAGATTCAATCGTTTCTTCGCGGCAGCGCTGATGATAGCCTGCCTGGGAATGGGGGCATTCGCTGCCAATGCGCCGACGAAGATCACCATCGTTTTGCCCGACAACAAAATGCCGATTTTCGACAATCTTCTGCCCGTCATCGAGCAGGGACTGCAGAAAGACGGCATCAACGTGAAGCTCGACTTCATTTTCGTCCCATGGTCGGATCTGTCGACCAAGACACAGGTCATGCTGGCGGGACAGGACGATGTCGACCTGATTTTCGACGCTCCCTGGCTCCATATGAACCAGATGATTGCCCAGGGCTACTATACCGAGCTTTCCGACCTGCTCAAGGCCAACGGTCAAAATGTCCTGCGCACCAGGCCTCAATCGATGTGGGACGCGAACAAGTTTGGCGGAAAAATCATGGGCGTTCCCCTCGGCCTTTTCTTCCAGCAACCCCATGGGTATGTCGTGCGAGCCGATCTGAGGCAGAAACTCGGCCTCAAGCCGCTTCAGTCCTGGGACGATCTGGTCAAGTACGCCTATGCGGTGAAGAAGGCCTATCCCAAGATGTATCCCTTTGACTTCGACGGGAACGTGAGCAATATCCAGTACGGCATGGTCAACTGGAAGATGCTGGACGATAGCGATACGAACGTCCGGTTCACCCATGCCTTTCCCGCCAGCCTGATGCTCTATTACCGAAACAACGACGGAATCGCCCACAATCTGTTCGACGAACCCGATCCGAAGATCATGACGGCCCTGAAGGAAGCGCGGAAGTTTTACCAGGACGGTTTGATCAATCCGGATATCCTTTCGATCAAGAATCCTACCGATGATTTCTACAGAACCGGAAAGGGAGCGATCCTCGACGTCCGGCTTTTCAGCAACACCCGCAGCGTGAACCTTCTGGACGACCTGAAGGCCCTCGGTGGCAGCTCGGAGCCGGTGGTTCTGGCAACCAAGACCAAAGGCAAGGTGATCGCCAATTTCGTCATGGACAACTTCATCTGCCTGACCAGCGTCAGCAAAAACAAGGAACTGGCGATCAAGGTCCTTGACTGGATGAACAAGAACAGCGACAACTACAACCTGATAGAGCATGGTATTCCCGGCAAGGACTGGGAGAGAGTCGGTACCGACAAATGGAAGAACCTGGGGACTTCCGAATTCGGCATCCAGGCTTATGCACTGACGTGGAACCCCACGTACGCGCTGCTCCCCGAATCTGACGATGACAACGCCATCGCGATGCAGCGGCTCATCGCCGACGCGAGCTACTTCCAGAAAGATATCACCGCGGGCTTCTCTTTCGACGCCGAACCGGTCAAGAACGAGATTGCCCAGTATCAGGGCATCGAGGCCAAGTATTATCCCGCCTTGATCAACGGAGTTCTCGATCCGACGACGACCATGGCGAAATTCAAGTCCGAGGCAGCCCCTAGCCTGAAAAAGGTCCAGGTTGAACTGCAAAAACAGCTCAATGCCTTTCTGAAAAAATAGTGATGAGGTCGGGGTGAAAAAAGTTTTTCACCCCGACCGTTGGGTCGATTGTTGATAACGGAGATATTTATTCGTGGGTATTGCGTATGAAACCATCAAGCGGGATCTCAAGAAGAAGATCTTTGAGAAAACCTGGTTGGTGGGGATAAAAATTCCTTCCAGCCGCGAATTGGCCGCCGTATACAACTGCAGCATCAATACCATCGAGAAGGTCCTCAAGGAATTGCAGAGGGATGGATTTCTGCATCGGGAGGAGCGTCGCGGTACCTTCGTTACCGAAAAGGCCATTCCCCAGGAGTCCCCATCAGGTTCGATAAATTTCGATTCCGTGGCTACCGTTGTTGACGACGTGAACAGCTACATTTTTTCGAAAGCCTTTCGGGGTATCGAGGATACCCTGAAAACCCGTGGACTGGGACTGATAATATCCAGCCATGACAACGATATTTACAAACAGCAGCGTATCCTGGAGGACCTCATCACGAAAGGGGTACGAGGCATCATTCTGTATCCGGCCCTGGCGTATGAGAACGATCTGTCCTATTACAAGGGACTGGAGTCCCTTCTCGAGAACATTAAGATCGTCTGTATGGACCGTTATATCTACAATTCCCACATTCCCATTCCCTACGTCTCAAGCGACAATTTCTACTCCTCCTACCAGGTGACGCAGCACCTGATCAATAATGGGCACCGGAAGATCGCCTTCGTCAGGAATTGCAACGTTTCAACCGTCATTGAGCGGAAGATGGGTTTCCAGCAGGCTCTCTACGATAACGGAATCCCTTTCAGGAACGAAATGGATATACTCCTCCATGTCTCCAACGAGGAACTGCCGGACTTCCCGACCGAATGGCTTCGGGACCGTTTCGACACCCAGAACCCCACGGCTTTCTTCGCGACCAACTACAACATCGCCGGGCACCTATTGACCGGAATCGGGAAATTGGGACTGTCTATTCCCGAGGACGTGTCGCTCGTGTCCTATGAAGTAGAGTACATGAACAATTTCATGCCGATGAAAATTACGGGCATCATTCAACGATTTTACGAGATGGGGAAGGCAGCAGCCCAGATCATGCTGAACCTTCTCAACGACAAGCCTGATTACGACATCAATGGCTATATCTGCAGATCCATCATTTCTCCGGGAGAGACGGTGAAGCGGATCAATGAAAATCCGGATTCCTGATCCCACCCCGGTCGCTCGGGGGAACGCAAGCACCCATTGTCGTTCAATCGGACTGGAAAGGTTCGAACGCATCCTCTGAGATGCCCTTAACCTCAGCCGAATTATTTCAAAAAAAAGTTGTATCCGCCGATTGACTCAGGTACAGTAATGAATAGCATTGTTTTATATCTCGTATCTCATAAATTGGGAGCAAACGTATTACGATTATTATCAAAATGACATTTTTGGAGATCGTAAAGTTTAAAAATGATCGTTAGTGCGAAATACCTGATCGCTGATTTTCAACAGGAGGGCTTCATGCTAAGGAAATGTAAACACGTCATACTGCCATTTTTCACGACGCTCGTGCTCACCGGCCTGCTTCTCGCCGCATGCTCGTCGGCAACGGGCTCCTCATCGAGTACTGGCAACGCAACGGTCACCGTCACGAATCCCTGGAATGCCACGATCACCTTTTCGGGCCAAACGGCAACCCTCGCAACCGGTTCGTCTATGACCGTGACCGCAGCCGTCAGCCCGGCGCCCGACAGCTACGCATGGTATGTGGATGGTACGGTGATTTCCGGGGCGACCACGGATTCCGTTTCGTTCGGTTCGACCCTCGCGGCAGGTTCCCACGTCCTGACCCTCATCGTCGTGAAGGGGACCGCCGAAGCCTCCGAGCAGTTCAGCTTTGCCGTGGGAGGGGCGGGGACCGTTTCCGGAACCGTCAAAGACGCCTACAGCGGAAGCTTCATCTCCGGCGTGGCGGTCAGCGTCTATGCCTCCGGCTCTACGACGGCCCTCGCTTCGGCCACGAGCGATTCCTCTGGCGCCTATTCGATCTCGGTCGCCCCGGGAACCGGCTACTCCGTTTCCTTCGTGAAATCGGGATATATGACCATTTCCTACAACAACGTATCGGTGACCTCTTCCACCACGACCTACCTCGAATCCCTCCTGCAGATTTCCACCGCCTACTCCAGCGGTACGGGAACCGCGACGGGAACCGTCGCCGACGCCTTCAACGGCAGCGGCCTTTCGGGCGTCGCCATCAGCCTCTATTCGGGCGTGAACACGACGACGGGAACGGTCGTAGCGACAGCTACCACCGGTTCCTCGGGAGCCTATACGATTACCGCCGCCGCAGGCGCCTACACCGCCCAGCTCAGTATGAGCAGTTATTCGACGACGACCTTCACCCTCTACATCCTGGGCGGAATCACCAAGTCGAACCAAAATTTCCAGATCGCCCCGGCGACCAGTTCCGGACAGTGGCGGTTTGTCCTCACGTGGGGATCGACGCCCTCTGACCTGGATTCCCATCTCCTCACCCCCTCGAGCTATCACGTGTATTATAGCGACCAGGGAAGCTCGACAAACTCGCCCTACGCCGCCCTGGACAACGACGTGACGACGTCCTACGGCCCTGAAACGATCACGATCTACACCCAGGCCTCGGGGGACTACACCTACTATGTCAACAATTACTCGGACATGGGTTCCAGCTCGAGTTCGACCCTCGCCTCCTCGGGGGCCGTGGTCAAGGTATACCAGGGGTCGAGCCTGAAGACGACCTTCCCCGTCCCGAGCGGGGCCGGCACCCTCTGGAAGGTATTCAAGCTGAACGGCTCGACGATCACGCCGATCAACACGATGTTCTACGCATCGAGCGACGCCAACGTGATCACCCATGGAATTTCCCGCGGAGGGGAGGCGTGGCTCAGTGCCCAGGAGCGCGTCCTCTTCGGAAACCTGCCCCCCAAGACGGCCGGTCGGCGATAAGGAGCTGAATCATGAAAAGAATTTCGATAGCCTTCGTCCTTCTTCTGGTTTCCTCGCTCGTGGTGATGACGGGCTGCCAGCAGATGTTCAATTCCTCAAGCGGCGGGAAAACGGGGAGCGTCGTGCTGAAGGTTCCCGGCGATTCGGGCGCCCGAACCATCCTTCCCCCCGCGGCCTCGATCGCGGTGGCGAGCTACAGCGTTTCTGGCTCCGGACCGAGCGGGGCGACCCTCGCCGCCACGGCCGAGTCCGCGTCTCCCTTCACCGTCTCGGGACTCTCCGCGGGTTCCTGGACCCTCACGGTGAACGGCCTCGATGCCTCGGGAGCCGCGATAGCCTCCGGAACGGCCTCCGTCACCGTGACCGCGGGACAGACGGCCTCAGCCTCGGTGACCCTCCTTCCCCTTTCGGGCACGGGTACCTTCACCCTGAGCGCGAGCTGGGATTCGACCGTGACGGTCAGCACGGTATCTGGAACGATCACCCCCGTCGGCGGGACGGCAACGGCCTTCACCGGGACGATCAGCGGTTCGACCGCGAGCTATTCGATCGCGACCCTGAGCGCGGGTTCCTACACCCTCGTCCTGAACGCGACGACCTCGGGCTCGAAATCCCTGAGCTGGATCTACGCACTTCGGGTGTACAAGGGACTCACCTCCACCCTCGCCCCCGCCTTCACCCTGACCGATTTCATCGGCACCGCGTCCTCCACCTCGACGGCGAACCTGACGATCAACCCGGCGACGGTGACGGGGGGGACGGTCGGCACCTCCTACAGTTTCACCCTGACCGAAACGAACGTCCCCTCCGGGGTGACCCAGGTGACCTTCGCCTGGAACTTCGGTGATGGCTCGTCCACGGCCACGGGAAGCGCCACTGCGACGGTGACCAACAGCCAGGCGTCGACCACGATCAGCCATAGCTTCACCACACAGTCGTCCTTCGGCCTCTCCGTGACGGCGAGCAACGGCACGACCGTGCTCGCCTCGGCGACAGCCCCGATCGTTATCGGCACGGCGACCACGAGGAACGACCAGCTCACGGCCCTCGATACATGGACGGCCGCTGACTCGGGAGGGCAGGGGCTTACGGTCGACATCTGGGACATCAGCACCCTGCCGACCGGGGCGAAGTTCGATATCGAATACGACATGTACAGCATTCCCGACAAATGCATCATCGAGTATCCGGTCGGCACCGTCATCTGGAACTCCGGATGGCGGGGTGCCAGTTCGTACGAAGGCGACGCGTACTATCCGGGCGGCATCGCCGGGACCGGCGCCGGAGAGCAGGACAGCCTTTTCACCAAGGGTACGACGAACAGCTTCAAGGTGACCATCGTCGGAGGGAAACCGGGAACGGCCTGGGACTACTCGATGAGAGCCCACAACTAGAGAATCCCCGAGGTGGCGCTTTGCCAGCACCTCGATAGGCCTTCGTCGATTCGTTTCAAGGCTGCCGGAACGCCCGGCAGCCTTTTTTTTGCCCGGCCTCGCGAGGGTCCCTCGTGCATTTCCTGAGATTCCGTTTGTGGCAAAGTGTCCGTTTTTTTAATTGAAGTATCTATGAATAGAAACATTCGATGTTTTCTAGGAAAAAGTGTAAAAAAATACATATGAAATCTGCTATTTATCGATTGATTGTTGACAGAATCTTCGATATTTACTAGGATTTCAACCGATCGTTGAAATAGGCGGACAGATCCGTCCGAAAGAGGTGAACGTGGCCGTGAAAAAGAGTACAGGGGCCGAGGTCCTCGTCGACATCCTGATCGAGGAGGGGGTCGAGTTCATCTTCGGCCTTCCCGGGGGATCGACGATACCGGTCTTCGACGCCCTCGTCGACAAGAGGATAAGGCTGATCCTGACCAGGCATGAACAGGGGGCCGTCCACATGGCGGACGGCTACGCGAGGGCGACCGGGAAAACGGCCGTCGTGCTCGTAACCTCGGGTCCCGGGGCGACGAACACCGTGACCGGGCTCCTGACAGCCCTGATGGATTCGGTGCCGATGGTCGTCATTTGCGGCCAGACCCCGAGCTCGTCCCTGGGGCTCGACGCCTTCCAGGAGGCCGACACCTCGGGAATCACCTATCCGGTCGTGAAGCATTCCTACCTCCTGAAGGACCCGGCCGACCTTCCCCGGGTCGTCAAGGAGGCCTTCTACCTCGCCGGAACGGGGAGGCCGGGCCCCGTCCTCATCGACCTGCCGAAGGACATCTCCGCGGCCCTCCTCGAGTACGGCGGGAAGGAAGACGGCCGGGACTTCCACCTCCCCGGCTACGTGGTTCCCACTCGGGGCGACGAGGAGGCGATCGGGAGGGCGGCGAGGCTCCTGGGGGAGGCGAAACGCCCCCTCGTCCTCGTCGGCCACGGCGCGGTCATTTCGAACGCCTCGCCCGAGCTGAAGGCCCTGATCGAGACGATGCAGATTCCGGTCGTGAACACCCTGCTCGGCAAGGGGGCGTTTCCCGAGACCCACCCGCTCAACCTGGGCATGCTCGGGATGCACGGGACGGCCTACGCGAACAAGGCCGTCATCGAGTGCGACCTGATCATGTCGGTTGGCTCGCGGTGGGACGACAGGATCGTCGGCCGCTACGACGAGTTCTGCCCGGCGGCGATGAAGATCCACATCGACATCGACCCTGCGGAGATCGACAAGGTCGTCAAGGTCGACGTCGGCATCATCGGGGACGCGAAAACCGTTCTCGCCCAGATGCTGCCGCTTCTGGAGCCCGGCGATACCGCCGACTGGGTCAAGCGGGTCGGCAGGTTCAGGCGGGAGTATCCGCTCAAGTACAAGAAGGAGGGAAAGCTTCGCGCGCAGCATGTGATGGAGGAGCTCTACCGGCTCTGCGACGGCAAGGCGGTCGTGGTGACCGACGTCGGCCAGCACCAGATGTGGGCGGCCCAGTACATGCTCGCCGATTCCGGCAACAACTGGATCTCATCGGGAGGGGCGGGAACGATGGGGTTCGGCCTTCCCGCCGCCATCGGGGCCCAGCTCGGCCGTCCCGGCGAGCCGGTCGTCGCCATCGTGGGCGACGGCGGCTTCCAGATGACCCTCGCCGAGCTCGCCACGGCCGGGATCGCCAAGCTTCCCATCAAGATCGTCGTGATCAACAACCACTACCTCGGCATGGTCCGGCAATGGCAGAACCTGTTCTACGACGAGCGCTATTCCGGCGTCGACCTCGAGGGCAACCCGGATTTCGTGAAGCTCGCCCAGAGCTACGGGCTGAAGGGTTTCCGGATTACCCGTCCCGCCGACATCCGCCGGGTGCTGAAGGCGGCGATGGACTACAACGAGGGCCCCTGCCTCATCGACGCCGAGGTCGAGAAGCACGACAACGTGTTTCCCATCGTTCCCGCCGGAGCCGCGCTCCGCAACATGATCCTCGAGCCGCCGAAACGGAAGCTCGAGAAGCCCACGGGAGGTACCTGAAATGGCCAATGGAATGAAGGAGATCGGAAGGCACTCCCTAAGCCTCTACGTGTCGAACAAGCCTGGGGTCCTGAACCGCATCACCCAGGTCTTCTCGCGGCGGGGCTACAACATCGATTCCCTCGTGGTGTCGGAAACCCAGGACCCGCGCTTCTCGAGGATGAACATCGTCGCCTCGGGGGACCGGGAAACCCTCGAGCAGATCCTGAAGCAGCTCAACAAGCTCGTCGACGTGATCCACGCGAAGGACTACTCGTTCGAGGACGTCATCCAGAAGGAGCTCGTCCTCTTCAAGATCGACTGCACCGCGGAGGTCCGCACCGAGGCACTGCAGATCTGCGACGCCTTCAAGGCGAGGACGGTCGACCTCTCGGCCGACACCCTCACCGTCGAGGTGACGGGCACGACCGAGAAGCTCGACGCGATGAAGACCATGTTCGAGCCCTTCGGCATCCGGGAGCTCGTCAGGACCGGAAAGGTCCTGATGGCCCGGGGAAAGGCGGCGACCTAAAGGCCGCCGCCCTGACGTACCGAACCCGCGGGGCTCGGTACGCCCTTGGGGGCCGCGCTCAATCCATTTCACCGCGCGATGAAAACAGCCGCATCGACGAGGCGGTTCGAGAAGCCCCACTCGT
>DBTK01000094.1:14502-16901 GCA_002307015.1 Spirochaetaceae bacterium UBA1318 | reverse complement strand
CTCGTTGTCGTACCAGGAGAGGACCTTGACCATCGTCCCGCCGATCACGGTCGTGGAGAGGGCGTCGACGATCGAGGACCGGGGGTCGCCCTGGTAGTCGGATGAGACGAGGGGCTCGTCGCTGTAGCCCATGATGCCCTTGAGGCTTCCCTCGGAGGCGGCCTTGAGGGCGGCGTTGACCTCCTCGACGGTGACCTCCCTGCCCACCTCGACGGTCAGGTCGACGATGGACACGACGGGAACCGGCACCCTGAGCGAGAACCCGGAGAGCTTGCCGTTCAGTTCCGGTATGACCTTGCCGATGGCCTTGGCGGCGCCGGTCGAGTAGGGGATGATCGAAAGGGCGGCGGCCCTGGCCTTTCTGAGGTCCTTGTCGGGCTGGTCGTGGATCTGCTGCCCGTTGGTGTAGGCGTGGGTCGTCACCATCAGGCCGTACTTGATCCCGAAGCTGTCGTTCAGGACCTTGGTGAAGGGCGCGAGACCGTTCGTCGTGCACGACCCGATCGAGACGACCCGATGCTTCGCCGGATCGAAGGAACCGTGGTTGACGCCCATCACCATGGTGAGGTCGTCGCCCTTGGCCGGGGCCGAGATGATGACCTTCTTCGCCCCGCCCCTGGTGATGTGGAGTTCGGCCATCGCCCGCTCGGTGAAGCGTCCCGTCGATTCGACGACGATCTCGGCTCCGACGCTCGCCCACTGGATGGCTCCCGGATCCTTCTCCGAAAACACGACGACCTTCCTTCCGTCCACCTCGAGGTTTCCCTCCACGGCGCGAACCTCTCCCTTGAAGTTGCCGAGAATCGAGTCGTGCTTCAGGAGATGGGCCAGGGTCGGGGCGTCCGTGATGTCGTTCACCGCAACGATCTCGATGTCCTTCCGGCCGTACGCGGCCCGGAACATGTTGCGCCCGATGCGCCCGAATCCGTTGATCCCTACCTTTACCATTTTGTCCTCCTCGAAAAATTGTCGATATGCCGGCGCCGCGATCGCCCGTCCCGGGTTTCGCGACCGCCGGTTCCGAGGGCCTCGAGGCCCGGTCAGGCCGTTGTCCTCCTGAACCTGGCTCGATAATCCCTCGGCGTCACATTCAGGCGCTTTATGAAAAGCCTCTGCAGGCTGTCCGTGCTTCCGAATCCGCAAATCCCGGCTATCGCGTCGACCGTTTCGTCCGTCTCCTCGAGCATCCGTCTCGACTCCCCGAGCCTGAGCTCCTCCACGTAGCGTGCCGGCGTCGTCTCGGTTTCCCTGACGAAGGCCCTGGCGAAGTTGCGGGGGCTCATCACCGCGATGGCGGCGAGGCTGTCGACCCCGAGGTCCTCGTCGAGGTGTTCGCCGATCCATGCCTGGACTTTCCCGATCGGGGAATCGAGGGCGGTCTGACGCTTCAGCGCCGCGCTGAACTGGTCCTGTCCCCCCGGCCTCCTCAGGTAGACGACGAGGGTCCTCGCGACCGCGAGCGCGAGAGCGGCACCGTAGTCTTCCTCGACCAGGGCGAGTGCCAGGTCGATGCCCGCCGATACCCCGGCCGAGGTCGAGACCTTTCCGTCCCTCACGTAGATGGGATCGGATTCGACCTTGACGGAAGGGTAGCGGCGTGCGAGCTCGCGGCAGAGCCTCCAGTGGGTCGTCGCGTGCCTCGAATCGAGAAGCCCCGCCTCGGCGAGGAAAAAGGCCCCGCCGCAGACCGATGCGACCCTCCGCGCCTCGGGCGCGTGGCATCTGAACCACTCAACGATGGGATCTCCCTGTTTGGGCTCGAGGGCGGCCGAGGAGCCGGTCACGAGGATAGTGTCCGCTCGAGTTTTGAAACTCGAGAGCG
The DNA here is from genome assembly GCA_002307015.1 of Spirochaetaceae bacterium UBA1318. Taxonomy (GTDB): domain Bacteria; phylum Spirochaetota; class Spirochaetia; order Treponematales; family UBA1318; genus UBA1318. The sequence continues at coordinate 15,079 of DBTK01000094.1, read as the reverse complement.
TCTCCGCACAGGAGAGGAAGGCTCCGCTCGTCCAGGCCACTTTCCCATTTTCCGAGCCCGCGACGATATGAAGCTCATAGCGTGGGGCCGACGGGGCCTTGCCGTCGAGCTCGATTGTCGATGCACGGTTGAACACGTCGCAGGGCCCCGCCACGTCCAGAAGGACGCCCGAAGGCGGAACGACGACCGCGATCACGATCGGGCCATGGGCTGGGTTCCGGCCGGGGAACCGGACGCTCTGCATTTCTTTCATGACTAGAATATCGCACAGAATCTGGATGGCATCAATGACAACGATGCCGCAAATACTGCCATTATCGCATCAGTTGCCGGGTCTCATCGAGAACGGATCAGGGTCCCCGCGCGGTGCCGGGTCAGGCCTTGCCGAGCCCCTTCGTGTAGACCATGCCGGCGATCTTTGTGAGAGGCAGGACATGATCGATCGCGCCGAGCTTGATCGCCTCCTTCGGCATGCCGAAGACGACGCAGCTATCCTCGTCCTGGGCGATGGTCAGGGCTCCCGAATCCTTCAGTTCTCTCATGCCCTTCGCCCCGTCGTCCCCCATGCCGGTCATGA
>DBTK01000094.1:0-14256 GCA_002307015.1 Spirochaetaceae bacterium UBA1318 | reverse complement strand
CCGTCGTCCCCCATGCCGGTCATGATGACGGCGATGGCGTTTCTTCCGGCGTTCACCGCGCTGGACCTGAACAGGACGTCGACCGAAGGGCGATGACGGGTGACGAGGGGGCCGTCCCGGACTTCCACGTAGTAATTGGCTCCGCTTCGTTTCAGAAGGGTATGCAGGTTGCCGGGCGCGATCAGGGCCCGTCCCCGAAGGACGGCGTCCCCATTGGCGGCTTCCTTGACCCGTATCATGCAGAGTGAGTCCAGACGCTGGGCGAACGACCGAGTGAAATTCTCGGGCATGTGCTGGACTATCACGAGGCCTGGAGCGTCTTCCGGCAGGGCTTCCAGGAAGACCCTCAGGGCCTCGGTGCCGCCCGTCGAGGCCCCGACGACGATGACCTTCTCGGTGGTCTCGGTGAGGATCCTTTTCCTGGCGGCGGGCAGAACCGCATCGGCGGTAAGTTTGGGGCTGGGGTGGAGTTCTTCGAGCGGCCGGGCGCGGGAAAGGCGGGCGACGCTCGCGGCACGCACCGTATCCTTGATGAGGATGTCGGATTCCTCGAGGAACTGCTTCGTGCCGAGCTTCGGTTTCGTGATGACGTCCACCGCACCGTATGCAAGCGCTTTCATGATGGAATCCGAACCCTCGACGGCAAGGCTCGAACAGATGATGGTCGGGATGGGGTGCTGTGTCATGATCTGCTGGAGGAAGGTCAATCCGTCCATCCTGGGCATTTCGATATCGAGCAGTATGACGTCGGGGAGCTCCTCGGCGATCTTGTCGGCCGCTGCAAAGGGATCGCCCACGGCCCCCATGACCTCGATGTCATCGGAGTCGTTGAGAAGTCGGGTGAGGGATTGCCTGACCGAGGCGGAGTCGTCGACCAGGAGGACTTTGATCTTTTTCTTCATGTCAACATCCCCTTTTCATTTTTTTATGTAGACCGAATGGGCGACCGATCGGAGCGGAAAGTCAAAACTGAGCATCGTCTCGGAGTGTCCCAAGAACAGGAAGGAATCCGGATGCATGCGGTTGAGGAGTGTCGCGATGACCCTGTGTTGGTTCGAGCGATCGAAATAGATGAGAACGTTGCGGCAAAACACGATATCGTAAAAATGCTGGAGAAGGGCGAGGTCGCCGAGCAGGTTGCCCGTGTGAAAGCGCATGTTCCTCCTCAGTTCCGGCACGAAACGGCAAAGGTCCTTCGTCCTATCCTTGCTCGTCATGACGTAGCGTTTCTGCAGTTCATCGGGTATCTTTTTAATCCTTTCTGAAAGATACACCCCCCGCTCGGCGATGTTCACCGCCTTGTTCGACAGGTCGAGCCCCTCGACAAAAAAGCTCATATCGTTCCGCCGCCGCTCACGGAGGCTTGAGTCGATGAGCATCCCCAGGGTGTAGGCTTCCTCGCCCGTCGAGCAGGCCGCGCAGAGGACCGAGATGGAGCGGCGTCCTTCGTCCCCGCAAAGGGCCGGAAGGACGTTCCGGCTCAGGAAATCGAAATGCCGTTGTTCGCGAAAGAAACTCGTCTCATGGGTCGAGACGAGGTCCATAAAATGCAGGTACTCGTCCTGGCCGGCGAGATCCTTTGTGACGAAATCAAAGTAGGCGCCGTAGTCCGGGAGGCCGCAGGCCGCGACCCGCTTGGCCAGGCGCCCTTCGAGAAGGGTCTTCTTGATGGCTGGCATCCTGATGCCGAACTCGTTCTCGATGTAGGCGCTGATGGCTCTACGTTCGTTCTCGGTCATCGGGGGGACGTTCGCCAGATTCCCGGACATCAGGTCGCCGGCCTGTCCTGAGTCTGATCGCCGGCGATCGGCATGCCGATACTCGAGTCGGCGGCGGCCTGTTCGCGAATGAGCCAGAGCTCCTGATCGGAGAACACCTTTTCCGTATCGAGGATGACGACGAAGTCTCCATCCTTCTTCGCGATCGCCTGGACGATATGGGTGTTGAGCTTCATGCCGAAGCGGGGCGGCGGCTCGAGGTCCTTGCTCTCGCAGCGCAGGACGCCCTTCACCGCGTCGACCAGGGCGCCTATCATCGTTTCTTCCCCCTCGTGAACGAGATCCACGATGATGATGGAGGAATCAACGGTACTCTCGGCCTCGCTCATGCCGAATTTCTTTCGCAGGTCGACGACGGGAATGACGCTCCCCCGAAGGTTGATGACGCCCGAAAGGAAGTCCATGGAACTCGGGAGCGGGGTTATTTTCACAAGCGACAGAACCTCATGCACCTTGAGCACGTCGAAGGCGTAATTCTGTCCGGCCAGATTGAACCTGAGGAATTGCAATTGCATCGTTGCCTGTAGGTCATCCATGTTTCGCTCCTTGCCTAGAGGCGCTCGAAATCGTCGTCTTCCTTGTCGTTGAGCACGATACGCGCCCCTTTGGACTTCGTCCCGTCGTGGCCCGCCGATTCCTGTGGCGTGGGATTGCGGGGGACGATCCCGGTCGTTCTTTCCGGATGGGCGGACCGCATCGCGCCAGCCTGGTTCGCCGTCGAGGGGGCGGGTCGTGATGGCGAGGAAAACCTGGACCTCTCCTTCGGCTCCACGTTTCCGTGCCCGCCTCGGCGTCCCGTCTTGAGAAGGGCAACCGATTCGCTCATCAATATCGCCTGGCTCGATAGTTCCTCGGCGGTCGCCGCGAGTTCCTCCGAACTGGCCGCGTTCTCTTGGACGACGTTCGACAGTTGTTGAATCGCCATGTTGATCTGCTGGACCCCGCCCGCCTGCTCGCTGCTTGCGGCGTTGATCTCGGTGACGAGATCGGCGGTCTTCTCGATGTCCGGCACGAGGTGTTCGAGCATCCGACCGGCTCCCTCGGCGATGGCTACCGAGTTCTTCGAAAGGTCCTCGATCTCCTTTGCCGCGCTCTGGCTCCGCTCGGCCAGCTTCTGGACCTCGTTGGCGACGACGGCGAAACCGCGCCCATGCTCCCCGGCGCGGGCTGCCTCGATGGCGGCGTTGAGGGAGAGGAGGTTGGTCTGCCTTGCGATTTCCTGGATGACGAGCACCCGCTCGGAGATGTCCCGCATCGCCTTGACGGTCTGCGATACCGCCACCCCGCTTTCCTTCGCGTCGGTGGCGGACTTGTTCGCGATCTTCTCCGTCTGGCTGGCGTTGTCGGCGTTCTGCTTGATGGTGGCGGTAAGCTCCTCGACGCTCGCCGACACCTCGTCGACGCTCGAGGCCTGCTCGTTGGAACCCTGGGCCAGGGTCTGAGACGAGTCGGAAATCTGGCTTGTACCCACCGTCACGTTGCCTGCGGCACCTTCTATCGAGGCGAGGACCTTGAGGATGGAGTTCGTGATCACGATGCCCAGGGCGATCGAGATCAGGACGGCGACGGCGATGATCGCGATCATGAGGAGAATCGAGAAATCCGTGAGTTGGACGTTGGCCTTGAAGACGTTCTGCACATACGCGATGTTGAAGTCAACCAAGGTCTGGACCTGGGACGCAATATCCGCCCGTGCCTTGGCCATTTCCAGGCTGCGCAGGACGGCCGCCGCCTCGGCGCTCTTGTTTGCGGCCCCGAGGTCTATAACCTTCTTGGTCAGCGGAAGGTACGAGCCCCAGGCCGCTTCCAGTTTGGCGAAGTTGGCCTTGTCCTCTTCGTTGCTGAACGAGCCGGTATATTCCTTCAGATCCTGCTGCATGTCGTTGACGCCCTTGTTGTAGGCGTCCTGGGCCGCCTTGTTTCCCGCCTCGTCCGACGAGATGACCTCGTCGCGGATGGATACCTTGATGGCGTCATAGGCCGTCGTTATTTTTTGTACGGTGATGAGAGATGCCGTCCCATACGTGTACTGGTTGGCGTCCGCCGTCTTGATGGTTGTGAGGCTGAAAATACCCACCAGCCCGATGACGGCTGCGATCATGCTGATTCCCACGAAGCACAGAAGCAGTTTTACGCGAAGACCCATGGTACCCCCCTTGTTCCGAGCGCTATTCGCTCGTTCTTGTCTTTATGATTTCGGTGACGTCGAGTATCAGGGCCACCGAACCGTCTCCCAGAATGGTCGCGCCGAAAATCGCCTTGATGCGCTTCACGGCGCCCGAAAGAGGCTTGATGACGACCTGTTTTCTCCCCAATACCTTGTCGACCGCGAGTCCCACCGTCGTTCCCTCGCTCGATACGATGACCAGCCGTGGCGTTTCGCCATAGTTCCCCGGAAGCTTAAGGGCCTCGCGCAGCGAGATGACCGGTATGGTTTTCCCTCTGAGGTTTATGATGGACCCGTCGCTGCCGCCTACCCGGACCGAGTCGGTCAGGTCGACGCATTCCTCGACCTGGCTCAGGGTGACGACGTAGTTATGCCCGGCGATCAGTACGAGAAGGCCCTCGATGATGACGAGGGTGAGGGGAATGGAGAGGGTTACCGTCATTCCCCTGCCGGGTTCGGATCGAAGGGATACCTCGCCCCTCAGGCTCTCGATGTTGCGCTTTACCACGTCCATGCCCACACCCCGGCCGGACACGCCGGTCGTTTTTTCCGCCGTGGAAAATCCCGGCTCGAAGATCATCGCCATGATCCTGGTCTCATCGGTCACGGTGGGATCGAGGAGCTTCCTCTCGACCGCCCGCTCCCGTATCTTTTTAATGTTAAGTCCCGCCCCGTCGTCGGCGATGGTGATTTCGACCCGCGAGCCCACCTGCCGCGCCCCGAGCGAGATGGTGCCCGCGCGTGGCTTGCCCGCCTTTTCCCGCACCTCGGGGAGCTCGATGCCGTGGTCGGCCGAGTTTCTGATGATGTGGACGAGGGGATCCTTGAGCAGTTCGATGACATTCTTGTCGAGTTCGGTATCCGCGCCCGAAATTTCGAGCCTCAGTTCCTTGCCCAATTGCGCCGCGAGGTCACGAACGAGACGCTGAAAGCTCGCGAAGGATTCGGCCAGCTGCACCATGCGAATGCTCATGATGCTGTCGCGCAGGTCGGCCGTCAGCCGCGACAGGTTTTCGGAGATGGTCCCGAAGATGCCCGAGGCCGCACCCTTTGCCTCCTGTTCCAGCATCGCCTGAAGGATCACGAGCTCGCCGACAAGGTCGATGAGGTTGTCGAGCTTTTCTTTCCGTACCCGGACGGTCGCGGATTCCTTGTGCACCTCCCTTTCCATGGTTGCTGTCCGAACTATGGCCTGTTCGGCAAGGGCGGCGTCCACCTGCTCCCTGGAGACCCTTCCCGAGTCGATGGCCGCCTCGCCGAAGAGCTTCTGGGCGGCTCGAATTTCCTCAACCTCGTTGGGCTTGATCATTCCGAGGTTGACGAGGATTTCTCCGAGCCTGGGCACGGTTGCTTCCTCGGCGTTGTTTTCCATTTCAACGGGAGTGACGGAGAGTTCCGAATAGTCTTCGACGAACATGAAAACCGAGCGGATCGAGGCCGGGCTTTCCACGGTGGACAGCGTCAGTATCCAGGAAAGGTAAAGGGCCGTCGGATCGAGCTGATCGAGATCGGGGATATCCCGGCATAGGGCTTCGACATGGCAGATGCCGAGCCCGGAAAGTTCCTGGAAAAGGGGCTCGATCTTGACGCCACGATGCAGTATCTGGGGCTGGGGCTTGAAGACAATTCGGAAGACCTGGGTAGGAGCATCCAATGATTCCCCGGCCGTAGGGTTCGATTCCCCGGCGAAAGGCGATTGACCGGCAGGCTCTTTCTCGCCCTCCTCCCGTCCTTCCGGTTTCTTCTTTTCCTCGCCGATACGGGCGATATCGCTGATGATCCCCTTCCGTTCCTCGCCCGCGTCGGAACCGTCCAGAAGGAGCGAGATGCAATCCGTGGAGCGTAAGCCGATGTCGATGATTCGGGAGTCGATTGAAACTTTTTCGTTACGAACCTCGTCGAAGAGGTTTTCCACGTGATGGGTAAAATCCGAGACCTTCTGGAAGCCGAACATTGCCCCCGAACCTTTGATTGTGTGGAGCCCCCTGAAAATCTCGTTTACGAGCTCTTTGTCGCCGGGTTGTTTTTCCAACGCCACGAGGGAGTTCTCGATCTTTGCGAGCAGATCCCTGGCTTCTTCCAGGAATAGGCCGTTGCTGTCCTCAAAATTCATCGTACTACCACTCCCGACCTTCTTCCGGCTCTGGATGCCGGTACACCTCCAGTTTCGTACGCGCCCCGATCGAGGTCAATGGATTTTTACGACTATTCAGCTGACAGCTCCCTTCCACGAAAATGGTGGATAATATATAGCTTTGACAATATGTAGCATTATTGTTATCTTGAAAACATCCAGTCGAGCCTTATAAGGAAGCTTGATGAAAAGCATCATGATCCTGTGTTTTTTAGCGGGCGCGGCGCTTTCGCTGCCGGCCATTTCCCTGTCGTCCACCGGGACAGACCGGGCCCGAGTGGAGAAGGTCGTTCGAGTCTATGCGCCGGTCAGTAAGGAGGTCCTGTTGAAAACGCTCACCCCGCTTCAGTACTCGGTCACCCAGGAAGACGGGACTGAGTATCCCTTCCAGAACGCCTACTGGAACAACGAGAAGGAGGGCATCTACGTCGACATCGTTTCGGGGGAACCCCTGTTCAGCTCGAAGGACAAGTTCGATTCGGGAACCGGGTGGCCGAGCTTCACCCGTCCCCTCGATCCTGAAAACATCGTGACGAAAAAGGACGAAAGAGCCGGCATGGAGAGGACGGAGGTGAGGAGCCTCCACGCGAACTCCCACCTCGGCCACCTCTTCGACGACGGGCCCGCGCCGACGGGACTCAGGTATTGCATGAACTCGGCGGCCCTGCGCTTCATCCCCAAGGAGGACCTGGAGAAGGCCGGCTACGGGGAGTACGCGGGGCTTTTCACGCGCTGATCGCTACGGGCCGGCGGCCGGTAATGACCATCGGTTGTCCGCTCAGGGCTCGTAGGCGAGTTCGCCCGAGAGCCAGCGCTCGGTCTCGCCGATGGCTTCGTTCCTTCTCGCGGCGTACTCGGTCGCCTGGTCCCGGCCGATCTTCCCGACGGCGAAGTAGCGGGAGTCGGGATGGCTGAAATACCACCCGGAGACCGAGGCGGCAGGAAGCATCATGTAGCTTTCGGTGAGCTCCATAGCCGACCTTTTCCTCGCCTCGACTAAATCGAAGACGATGCCCTTTTCGCGGTGGTCGAAGCAGGCGGGGTAGCCCGGAGCCGGCCTGATCCCGCGGTAGCGTCCGCGGAGAAGGTCGGCCTTCGGAAGGCTCTCTTCCGGGGCGTAGCCCCAGTAGCGCCGCCTCACGTCCTCGTGGAGCTTTTCGGCGAAGGCCTCGGCGAGGCGGTTCCCCAGGATCTTGAGCAGGATAGAGCCGAAGTCGTCGCCCTCGAGCGCGATCTTCCGCGAGCTCTCGTCGAGGCCTATCCCGGCCGTCACCGCGAAAGCCCCGATCCAGTCGGGTATCCCCGAATCGGCCGGCGCGATGAAATCCGAAAGCGAGAGGTAGGAGTCCCCCTCCTGCTTCCTCCGCTGCTGCCTCAGGAAGGGAATCCTCGCCCTCACTGCCATCCTCGATTCGTCTTCGTAGACGACGACGGTGTCGCCCTCGCAGGCCGCCGGAAACATCCCGGCCGCGCCCGCCGTACGGAGAAGGCCTTCGTCTTCGATGCGTTCGAGCATGGCCAGGGCCTCGGCGTGGAGCCGTTTCGCCTCGGTTCCCAGGATCTGGTCGTTCACGATCTCGGGCCACCTGCCGTGCATGTCCCACTCTTCGAAGAAAAAGCTCCAGTCGATGTAGGGGACGAGGTCGGCGACGGCGTAGGAGAGCGAAACCGGTCCCGGCTCGAGGGGCCTAGGCGGCCTCGGGGAATCGAAGGAGGGTCTGAGACGCCTCGCCCTCGCTTCTGCTAACGGAAGGTAGTCGCTCGAGAGCCGCTTGGCCCTCTGGAACTCGCGGTTTTTCTCATGGAGGGCCTCGATCTCGGCCCGGTAGGCGGGAAGCCTCCCGGGGGCGAGGAGGCGCTCGAGGGCGGCCGGGGCGAGGGACGCGTCCCGGATCTGGACGACGGGGCCCGAATAGGCCGGGGCAATCTTCATGGCGGTGTGCATCGGGTTCGTCGTCGCCCCGCCGATTAGGAGGGGAATCCTCATCCCTCGCCTTTCCATCTCGCCCGCCACCCTGACCATCTCCTCGAGCGATGGGGTGATGAGGCCCGAGAGTCCGACGACGTCGGCCCCCACGCGCTCGGCTGTGTCGAGGATCGTTTCGCAGGGCACCATGACCCCGAGGTCCAACGTCTCGTAGTTGTTGCACTGCATGATGACGGCGGCGATGTTCTTCCCGATGTCGTGGACGTCGCCCTTGACCGTCGCAAGGACGATCCGGCCCCGCTTCGAGCCCACGGCCTTCTCGGCCTCGAGGTGGGGAAGGAGGACGGCGACCGCCTCCTTCATGACCCTGGCGCTCTTCACCACCTGGGGCAGGAACATCTTCCCCGAGCCGAAGAGGTCGCCGACCCGGTTCATGCCGTCCATCAGCGGCCCCTCGATGAGGTTCACCGCCTTGGGGTATGCCGGTCTCGCCTCCTCGACGTCGGCCGCGATGAAGGTCCGGATGCCCTTCACCAGGGCGTGGACGATCCTCTCCCCGACGTCGAGGGAGCGCCACGGCGCCTCGGTCCCCTCCTCGGCGTCTGCCGCCTCGACGGTGCCCGCGACCTCGAGGAGCTTCTCGGTCGCGTCGCTCCTGCGGTCGAGGACGAGGTCCTCTATCCTGTCCCTCAAGTCGGAGGGTATCTCGTCGTAGACCCCGAGGGCCCCCGGGTTGACGATGCCGATGTCCATGCCCGCCGCCTTCGCGTGGTAGAGGAAGACGGTGTGGATGGCGGCGCGGAGGGGCTCGTTCCCGCGGAAGGAGAAGGATACGTTCGAGACCCCGCCCGAGACGAGGGCCCCCGGCAGGTTTTTCTTGATGAACCGCGCCGCCTCGAGGTAGTCGACCGCGTAGTGCCGGTGCTCCTCGATCCCGGTGCCGATCGCGAGGATGTTCGGGTCGAGGATGATGTCCTGGGCCGGAAACCCGGCCCGGTCGGTCAGGAGGCGGTAGGCTCGGGAGCAGACGGCGATCTTCCGCTCGAGGGTATCCGCCTGTCCCTTTTCGTCGAAGGCCATGACGACGACGGCCGCCCCGAAGGACCGGATCTCCCTCGCCTTTTCGAGGAAGGCCGCTTCCCCCTCCTTGAGGCTGATCGAATTGACGATGCCCTTTCCCTGGATGCGGCGGAGCCCGGCCGTGATCGTCTCCCATCGGGAGGAGTCGATCATGACGGGAACCTTGGCGATGTCCGGCTCGGCGGCGAGGAGGGAGAGGAAGGTCGACATCTCCTTCGGGGAATCGAGCAGGGGCCCGTCCATGTTCACGTCGATGGCCTGGGTCCCGGCCTCCACCTGCTCCCGCGCCACCTCGAGGGCTTGCGCGTGGTTCCCGTCCTTGATCAGCTTCGCGAATTTTCTCGAGCCTGAGACGTTCGTCCGCTCGCCCACATTGACGAAGAGGCTCTCGCTTCCGATCTCGAGGGGCTCGAGGCCGGAAAGGCAGGTGAGAGCCCGCGTTCCCGGGACCTTTCGGGGTTCGACGCAGGAAAGGGCCCTGGCAAAGGCCGCGATGTGGTCGGGCGTCGTTCCGCAGCAGCCCCCGACGATGTTGAGGCCGACGGGTCCCGAGGCGAAATCCCCGAGGACCCGGGCCATGGTCCCGGGGGTGTCGTCGTACTCGCCGAGCTCGTTCGGGAGGCCGGCGTTCGGGTGAACGGAGAGAAGGCAGTCGGCGATCGGGGCGAGGTCCATGAGGAAGCCGATCAGCTTCTCGGCGCCGAAGGAGCAGTTGAAGCCGGCCGAAAAGGGCCTGGCGTGCCGGAGGGAATACCAGAAGGCCTTCACCGTCTGTCCCGAAAGGGTCCTTCCCGAGGCGTCGGCGACCGTTCCCGAAATCATGACCGGGGTCTCGATTCCCCGTTCCTCCCGGATCCTGCCGATGGCCCTGATCGCGGCCTTCGCGTTGAGGGTGTCGAAGATCGTCTCGACGAGGAGGATGTCGGCCCCGCCGTCGAGGAGCCCCAGGGCCTCCTCCCGGTAGGAGGCCTCGAGCTCGTCGAAGGAAGGGGCGCGGTAGCCCGGGGCCTGCACGTTCGGCGACATCGACAGGGTCTTGTTCGTCGGCCCCATGGAGCCGGCGACGAAGCGGGGCTTTCCGGGTTCCTTCGCCGTGAACTCGGCGGCGGCGCGCCGGGCAATCCTCGCCCCCTCGAGCGCCATCTCGCGGACGAAAGCCTCCGTTCCGTAGTCGGCCTGGCTCACCGAGGTCGTGTTGAAGGTGTTGGTCTCGATGATGTCGGCGCCAGCCTCGAGGTAGGCTCGGTGGATGGCGCCGATCGCCTCGGGCCTGGTGAGGTTGAGAATGTCGTTGTTGCCCTTCAGGTCCTTCGGGTGGGCTTCGAATCTCGAGCCGCGGAACGCGGCCTCGTCGAGGCCGAGCCTCTGGATCATCGTGCCCATCGCCCCGTCGAGGATGAGTATCCGATTCCGGGCGATGGCTTCGAGGGCGAGGTAGGCGGATGACTTGACCATAGGTAAGACTCTAGCTTTTTATGGACTTCGTGAAAAGGAAACCGCCCGGTCAGATCGGAAAACTGACGGCCACATGGGTTCCCTTGCCGCGTTCGACCCTGACCTCGCCTCCAAGCTGGCCTGCGAGGAGGCTGACGAGTGAGAAGCCCAGGCCGGAACTCGCGTCAGGGTCGAGGAGCTCGGGCAGTCCGACCCCTTCGTCCGAAACCTTGAGGGTGATCGTCGTCCCCGAACTCTCCAGTTCGACATGAATTGTTCCGCCCGTGTCCCCCGGATAGGCGTATTTCAGGGCGTTCATGATGAGCTCGTTCAGGATGAGGCCAAGGGGAACGGTGTGCCTCATGTCCAGGCTGATTTGCTCGATCCTGGTCGTCAGCCTTATCCGGTCGCCGTCGATATTGATGGTCTTGAAGATGGAATCGGTCAGGTCCTCGATATAGAGGGCGATATCGATGCTTGCCAGATCGGGAGACCGGTAGAGCCTCTCATAGAGGCTCGTTATCGCCTGGATCCGGTTGATGGCGTTGTCGAGAATCTCGCGGGAGGATTCTTCGGATAACCGCCCGGACTCAAGGCTCAGGAGGGAGGAGATGATCCCGAGGTTGTTCTTCACCCGGTGCTGCAGTTCCTTCATGAGGGTTTCCTTCTGGGTGACCAGACTCCTCAGCGCCTCCTCCGTTTTCCGGTGCTCGGTGATGTCGCTTGCGACGGCGTAGACCAGGGTGCCGGAGGAATGGGAATGCCATTCGATCCACCGGTAGCTGCCGTCCCGGTGGCGATACCGGTTCACGAGGGCGACCACGTCCTCCTGGTTTTTAAGACTGTCGACGGCGTCGAGGGTCGACTGCAGGTCGTCGGGATGGACCAGATCGAGGAATCTGATCCCTTCCAGTTCGGCGAGCGTGTAGCCCATGTTCTTTTCCCAGGCGGCGTTGAGTTTGAGAAAATGGCCCGTGGTATTGCCGATGCAGAGAAGGTCGAGGGACAGTGAAAAGAAATTTTCCAGTTCCTCCGCCTTGATCCTGTACTCTTCCCTGAGCCTTCTCCGATCCGTTATATCGCGAGTGACTCCATGGGAAAGGACATGGCCCGTCTCCTTGCTGATGTCGAATCTTGTGATGACTTCCGTCCACACCGTTCCGCCGTTCCGGCACGGCTGTTCCACCTCGTCGGTATAGAATGCTTCGGGTTTTCGGCCTTCGGCGATGAACTCCGCTGCGCGCTGCCGGATGGAGGTCTTCAATGCCTCCGCGGTTTCCGGGGTAAGGGCCGCATCGACAGGGCCGGCCATGATTTCTTCGGTCGAATAGCCCCGAAGCCTCTGGACCGAGGGGCTCACGTAGAGAAACCGCATCGTTTCCGTGTCGAGGGTCCAGACGACGTCCTTCATGTTTTCCGTCAGGAACCGGTAGTGTTCCTCGCTTTGTCTGAGGGCGGTTTCCGCGGCCTTCCTCCTCGCGTCGTTCTCGAGGGTCTCGATGGCGAAGGATATATCCCTGGTCACCTCGTCGAGCAGCCGGGTTTCCTGTTCGCTGAAAAAGGAGGCGGTGGACGAGTAGAGGGTGAAGGCCCCGATCGTTTTTCCCTCGACGGTGAAGGGGAGGGATATCGATGAGCGGAATCCCGATTCGAGGGCCGCGTCCCGCCATGGCGCCATATGGGGATCGGTGGCGATGTCGTTGCAGGCGTAATACCGGCCGCGCTTCACCGCCAGACCGGTGGGGCCGTTTCCCCATGCGGTATCGTCGACCGGTATGAATTTCAGTTTGTCGAGGTAGACCCTGTTCCCGGTCCACGCGACGGGAACCACCGTCTTCCCTTCGCCGTCCAGAAGGCCGACCCACGCCAAAAGGAATCCGCCGTACTCCACCGCGATGCGGCAGGCTTCCCGGTAAATCTCCTCCTTGTCGCGGGCTCTGACGATCATCTGGTTTATCTGGCTGATGACCGTGTACACGCGGTTCGTCTTCCGAACCTCAAGCTCCGCCAGCTTCCGTTCGGTGACATCCTGCATGGTCCCGTACTGCTTTTCTTCCCGGCCGTCGCCGATTCCGGACTTGCCGATGGTGCGGACCCATTTGCGGATTCCCTGTGCCGTTTCGATTTCGAACTCGAGATCGAATTCCTTTTTCGACTCGAACAGACTTCTGAACGCCTTCCGAATCTCGATCCGGGACTCGCCGACATAGCAGCCGATCGTGGATTTCAGATCGATCGGTTCGGTCGGGTCGATATCGTGGATGCGATAGATCTCTTCGCTCCATTCGAACTTCGCCGTCGCAGGGTCGTATTCCCAGCTGCCGATCCTGCCGATGCGGCCAGTCATGGAAAGGAGCTCATCCTTGGTGGCGAGGGCCCGATAGGCCTTCTCCAGCTTGTCGTTCGTCGCCTTCAGGTTCTCGATGGATGCGTTCAGCTCTTCGTTCGCGATCCCTATCTCCGCCCTCGACTGCTTGTTGCTCAGGTGGGCCTCGTGGAGCTTGAAGGCCATTTTTATGGAGGCGTCGAGGACCGTGAGGCCGGAATTCTTTACGACATAGCCGTAGGAGGTTATCTTTTCCGTCTTTTCGACGATGGTCTTTTCGGTATGCGAGGAGAGGAACACGATTGGAACGTCATGTTTCTTCAGGATGATGGCGGCCGTTTCGGTTCCGTCCATTCCCCTCCCGAGGTCGATGTCCATGAGGATGAGATCGGGCATCTCCTCGCGGGATTGCAGCCGGGTCACCGCCACCTCTCCGGAGGAAACCTGCTGGACCGAATATCCCGCTTCCTTCAATTCCAGGGATTCACGCATCGCGATGATGGCTTCATCCTCGACGAGCAGGATCTTTTTGACTTTGTTTCCCATGCTTTTCTCCCGAACGGTGGACGCTTACTACGAAGTATGGACCAGGCGGGAATATCTGGCAAACGAAAAGTCGGCCGCTACCTATGGTTTTCGGATCGAGTCGCGTCCGTGAGCCTCGGGTTATTCCACCCGCGCCCTCCATGGAAGTCTTTCGCTTTTCAGCAGGTTCTTGAAGCAGATGAAGAAAACGATGTCGGTGTAGCTTTTCGCCTTCACCGAACTGTCCGACTTGAGGCTGAGGAGGTTGAAGACAGGCTCGACGGAGACGCCGAGATCCAGGTTGTCCCCGCAGGCCGCATAGGCGCCGAAGGCCGGACCGATGCCGATGTATCCGGAACCGTTGAGTTCCGAACCCGTCATCCGACTGCCCTGGACGAAGGAAACCGAGGCGTCGAGGGAAAGCCATTCGGGGCCGAAAACCGAACGGTATCCGAGGGTTCCCCACCTCATGTCCCCGATCTCGGTCTTTCCGGCGGTATGGACGATCGTGCTTCCGAAAAAACCGACATAGGCTCCGTCGGGAAGCTTGGGATTCAGAAAAAAGAAATTGCGGAAGGTCACGGTGAAGCCGAGGTCGTTCGAGGAAAGGGGATCGCCCACGGTCGAGCCGAAGCCGAACTGGGTTATCATGCGGGACCAGTCCGTGCCGGATCCTGAGTTCTCTCCGTACGCGAAAGCGAAGGACGTGAGCAGCAGCGCGGCAAAAAAGGTTCTACATTTGGTCATGTTTCCTGCCTGTATCGGTTGATTCCATATTAGCTATCGATCGTATTTTGACCGAAAGCGTATGGAACCTCAAGTGCCGCCGCATGAGAAAACGTTGAAATCCTTTCAGGTACTACCCCTTGACCGCGCCCCCGGCGA
>DBTK01000023.1:15526-16004 GCA_002307015.1 Spirochaetaceae bacterium UBA1318 | reverse complement strand
GCTCACGCTCTACAATTTCATGAGCCTCTACATGACGAGGTGGAACCTCCTCTTCGCCGACGTGGTGCTCATCTCGCTGCCGCCCCTCATCTTGTTTATTTTTTTCAACAAGCGCATCGTAGCCGGAATGACAGCCGGCGCGATCAAGGCCTGACGACCCATCGCGTCATCTCACGGGAGGATTGCATGATTACCATAGATTGTCTCCGTTGCGAAGGTTTGAACGATCCGGTCGGGATCGGCGAGTCGAAGCCCCGGTTCGGCTGGGTCCTCGGCTCCGACGCCCTCGACGTCGTCCAGGCTTCCTACCTCGTCCAGGTCGCCCTCGACGCCGACTTCCGCTCCATCGTCTGGGACTCCGGCGAGGTCTCCTCGTCCGAGTCCGTCCATGTCGAGTACGCCGGGAGCCCGCTCCTGCCGCGCACCCGGTATTTCTGGCGGGCGAACGTCCGCGACAGGCGGGGAGAGGCGAGCGGTT
>DBTK01000023.1:0-15274 GCA_002307015.1 Spirochaetaceae bacterium UBA1318 | reverse complement strand
ACAGGCGGGGAGAGGCGAGCGGTTGGAGCCGCACGGCCTTTTTCGAGATGGCCCTCGGCGGGGTCTCGGGCTGGAAGGCGAGGTTCGTAACGCCCGAGGGGACGGACGCCGCCGCCTCGTCCCGGGGCATGCTCCTCCGGAAGGAATTCGAGGTCTCCGGCGAGATCGCGAGCGCGCGCATCTACGCGAGCGCCCTGGGGCTCTACGAGCTTTCGCTGAACGGCGAGGCGGTGGGCGAGGAGCTCCTCTCCCCCGGCTGGACCTCCTACGGAAAGCGTATCCTCTACCGGACGATGGACGTCACCTCCCTTCTCCGCCGCGGGGCGAACGCCATCGGCGCGACAGTCGCCCCGGGATGGTACAAGGGAGACCTCGCCGGCTGGCTCGGCAGGCGCAACGTCTACGGCTCGCGGATCGCCCTCATCGCCCAGCTCGTCGTGCGCTACCGTGACGGCCGCGAGGCCACCGTCGTGACCGATCCGAGCTGGAAGACCAGCGAAGGCCCGATCCTCCTTTCCGAGATCTACCACGGCGAGACCTTCGACGCCCGGCTCGAGAAAAAGGGCTGGGACTCGCCCGGTTTCGACGACTCCTCCTGGAAGCCGGCCTCGGTCCTCGATGAGGATCTCGGCCGACTCGTACCCCACGACGGGCTTCCCGTCGGACGCCACGAGCGCTTCAAGGCCCTCGAGCTCATCGTCACCCCGAAGGGCGAGAAGGTTCTCGACTTCGGCCAGAACATCGCCGGCCGCGTCGAGTTCACGGTGACGGGAAGGGCGGGGGACCGCGTCGTCCTCAGGCACGCCGAGGTCCTGGACAAGGACGGCAACTTCTACACGGAAAACCTCCGAAAAGCCAGGGCCCGCGTCGAGTACGTCCTCAAAGGAGGGGCGAGCGAAACCTACGAGGCCCACTTCACCTGGCAGGGCTTCCGCTACGTGATGGTCGAGGAATGGCCCGGCAGGATAGATCCCGCCGCCTTCACCGCGGTCGCCATCTATTCCGACATGGAGGAGACGGGGAGCTTCGAGTGCTCGAGCCCCCTGGTGAACCGGCTCCACGCCAACATCCTCTGGGGGCTCAAGGGCAATTTCGTCGACATCCCGACCGACTGCCCCCAGCGCGACGAGAGGCTCGGCTGGACCGGCGACGCCCAGGTTTTCATCCGCACCGCCTCCTTCCTCATGGGGACCGATCCCTTCTACCGCAAGTGGCTCCGCGACCTCGCCGCCGACCAGCTCCCCGGGGGAGGGGTTCCCCACGTCGTGCCCAGCGTCCTCGTGGATGGGGTCATGCCCGACGGCCACGTGATGACGAGCCATTCGGCCACCGGCTGGGGCGACGCCGCGACGATCTGCCCCTGGACCCTCTACCGCTGCTTCGACGACAAGAGGCTCCTCGCCGAGCAGTACCCGAGCATGAAGGCCTGGGTCGAGTGCATCCGCTCCCAGGCCCGCGACGGCCTCATCTGGGACACGGGCTTCCACTTCGGCGACTGGGTCGCCCTCGACGCGAAGGAGGGGAGCTACTTCGGCGCCACGCCGAACGACCTCACGGCCACCGTCTTCTACGCGGTCTCGGTCGACATCATGGCGAAGTCGGCCGCCGTCCTAGGCCTGAAGGAGGAGGAGGCATCCTGGATCGCCCTCTACGACCGCATCGTCGCCGCCTTCAGGCTCGAGTTCTTCACCCCGACGGGAAGGATAGCGGCGAGAACCCAGACCGCCTGCGTCCTCGCCCTCGCCTTCGACCTCGCCCCGAGCGAGCACCGCAAGCGGGTCGCCGAAACCCTCGTCGCCCTGATCAAGGAGAACGACGGCCACCTCGTCACCGGCTTCCTCGGAACGCCCTACCTCTGCCGGGCCCTCTCCGAATCCGGGGCCCTCGACACCGCCTACGCCCTGCTCATGAGGGAGGAATACCCCTCATGGCTCTACGAGGTGAAGATGGGCGCGACCACCGTCTGGGAGCACTGGGACGGCATCAAGCCCGACGGCTCGATGTGGAGCGCGGACATGAACTCCTTCAACCACTACGCCTACGGCTCCGTCGGGGAATGGCTCCACCGGACCGTCGCCGGCCTCGACCTCGAGGAGGGCGCGAACGGCTACAAACGCATCCTCTTCAAGCCCCAGCCGGGCGGCGGACTCACCTGGGCGAAAGCCGGGCTCATGACTCCCTACGGCCGGGCGGCCATCGAGTGGAAGATAGAGGGAAACCGGATGACGATCGAGGTCGCCGTTCCCCACAACGCGAGCGCCCATGTGATCCTTCCCGAGGCACGGGGCCTCGAGATCGACTCGGGCGCCGTCCGCGTCGTCGAATCGAGGGATGGGGTCGAGGCCGAGATCGGTTCGGGAAGCTACCGCTTCTCCTACCCCTGGACCGAGCCCGAGAAGGAAGCGTAACCGATCGATGCAGCCGTCCGAATCGAGCTCCTTCATCCTCGACGGATCCCTTCGAATCTCGCCGTTTCCGGGCGCCGGGCGACCGGTCGAATACGCCCTCCGAATCCTGGAGCGGGATGTCGCGAAGGTTTTCGGTGCCCGGAGTTCGGCCTCGGGGGGCGAAATCCTCCTGCGTCCCGCGGCGCCGGGCGATCCCGTCTACGGGAAGGAAGAGCGTTTTTGCCTCGCGTTCGACAGGCCGGAGAGGGGACCGTCCAAACGCCTCGAGATCGTCGCGAACGACGACCTCGGGTTCGTGTACGGCCTCCTCCATGTAAGCGGGGCCTTCCTCGGCGTCGACCCGTTCTGGTTCTGGATGGACAGGGAGCCGGAGAGGCGATCTTCCGTCGGGGTGAGCCCCGCGGATTATCTGATGCCGGAGCCGCGCGTTCGCTACCGCGGCTGGTTCGTCAATGACGAGGATGCCCTCATCGGCTGGACCGATGTCTACCCGCCGCCCGAGGAGGTGTGGTTCCCCGTCTTCGAGTCCCTGCTCAGGCTCGGCGGCAACATGGTCATTGCGGGCACCGACCTGCCGCGGGACGGACCCCATAACCGCCTCGCCTCCGAGATGGGGCTCTGGATCACGCAGCACCACGCGGAACCCCTCGGCGCCGAGATGTTCCGCCGGGCCTATCCCGATGCGGTGGCCGACTACGGGAAAAGCCCCGAGCTCTTCGAGCGCCTCTGGGGCGAGGCCGTGGAATCCGCCCATGGCCGGAAGACCGTCTGGGCTCTCGGGTTCAGGGGGCAGGGCGACTGTCCCTTCTGGGAGACGAACCCGGACTACGACACGCCGGCAAGGCGCGGGGCGCTCATCTCGAAGGCGATACGCCGCCAGTTCGAAATCGTTTCCGAGCGGGTCGAGAAGCCCGTGTTCTGCGCCTACATCTACGGGGAACTGACCGAACTCTATCTCGGAGGCTGGATCACCTTTCCCGAGGGCACCATCAAGATCTGGGCGGATAACGGGTACGGCGCGTTGGTGACCAGGCGTCAGTGGAATGCGAACCCCCGCCATCCGGCCCTGCCCCCGGCCGACGATCCGGGGCCTCACGGACTCTATTACCATGTCGCCTTCCACGACCTTCAGGCCTCGAACCACCTGACGATGCTTCAGTCCCCGCCCGCCTTCGTTCGCGGCGAGCTTCGCCGCGCGTTCGACGCCGGCGCCGACACCTATCTCCTGGTGAACTCGAGCTACATCCGGCCCCATGTCCTGTTCCTGGATCTCGCCGCGAGGCTTTGGCTTTCGAGCGACGCTGACGCGGACTCGACCGTCGACGGGTTCTGCGACCGTTTCTTTCCCTCGATCGCCGCCGACGTTCGTGCCGTCTGCCGGGCGTACTGGAAGGCGGCCATACGCTACGGACCCAATCCCGACGACATGGCCGGCGAGGAGTTCTACCACCACGTGCCGCGGTCCATCGTCACCTGGTGGCTGAAGGGTTCCCTCGACGAGACCGACGCCGACCTGATCTGGGCTGCCGGAAGTATCGGTTTCCGGGATCAGGTTCGATGGTTCCTTGGAACGGTGAGGCCGGCCCTCGCTTCGTGGCGCACTCTCAAGGCGCAGGGTGAGGCCCTCGCCGCCGACACCCCCGACGGCCTCCGGTTCCGGGACACGGTGCTGCTGCAGATACGGCTCCACTACACGGGCTGCCTCGGTTCCGTCCGCCTCTGCGAAAGCTTCCTCGCCTTCGAGTCCGGATCGCTTCCCGAGGCCTTCACCCTGGCGGCCCGATCGCTCGACGCCTACCGCGAGGGGCTCGGCGCGATGGAAGAGGCCGCCGTCGGGCGATGGAAAAACTTCTTTCGCGACGACCTCCTGACCAACGTCCGGGCGACGGCGTACTGCATCGAGACCCTCATGGGCTACCTTCGCGTGCGAGGCGACGGCCCCAATCTCTTCGGCTGGTCACGCAGCTATCTGGTTCCGGAAACGGAGAGGGGAGTCCTGCTCGAGAACACGACCCGGCGGGTGCTCTCCGACGCCGACCTCGCTCGGGGGCTTGAGCGGGTTTTCCCCGTCCCCGACGACGGCGCGGAGTAGGGGGGCAACCTCAGGCAATGGATCGGAACTATCTCCGCGGGGAGAGCCCTTTCTCGTCCCTGAAGAATCCGGAAAGCTGACCCATGATATCCCGTGAGGTTTCGAGGAGCTGACTGAAAAGCCTTTCATTTTCATCGACGGATGATTTTCCCGCCGACGAGATGATCCGGTTCGCCGTCTCGTGGATGCGCCGGTGGGATTCGTCGAGGGCCTTGAAGGCGGCCGTGGTCCGGAACCGGTCGGCGTCGTCCGAGCCTATCCATCTTCCCAGGTCGCACTTGGTATGGTCCCCGAGACCCTGAGCCTCGGCGGGGAGCCTGCCGTCCAGGGCGAGCCTCGCCTTGATCACCCAGAGGAGGTGCTGGACCATGAGCCTGGGGACGTCGACGCCCTTGTGGGATGCGCCGATCCGGCTCCTCTCCTCGATTCTGACCATGTCGTCGCGGATCCCCACGACTGCCTTCGCGAGCCGGTCGAAGCCCTCGTTCGAGTCCTTGAGGTTCTCGGTAAGGGAGGTCACCGTGGTTTTCGTCCTTTCGAACGCATTCCCTATCGAGCTCATCGAGTCCTCGATCGCCTCGAGCCCCGTCCTGATCGAGACGGTGCCTTCCCGTACGGTCTCGGATATCTCGGTGAGGGACCCGCTCGCCTCGACGATCTCCTGACTCCCCGTCGCGGCCTCCGTTGTGGCGCCGCCGATTTCCTGGAACGAGGAAACGAAATTCTGCATCTCGTCCTTCGCCGAGGAAAAGTTCGAGAGGCTTTCGCTGCTCGCCTTCCGGACGCTCGCGATGCTTTTACCGACGCGCTCGAGTGCCTTGGCCATGGTATCGACGTTCGCGGATGCCGATTCGGAGAGCTTCCGTATCTCGCCTGCCAGGACCGCGAACCCTCGGCCGGCATTTCCCGCGTGAGCCGCCTCTATCGCCGCGTTCATGGAGAGGAGGTCGGTCTGGGTCGCTATATCCTGGATGGCGCCGGTCATCTCCACGATGAGGCCGACGTCGGCCGTGGCGATCCCCAGAAGCTCCTCGAGTTTGGCCGCCTGCCGCTCGCTTCCCTCGATCCTCGCGAAGAGGGCCCGGATCGTCTCGCTCCGCTGCGCGACGATGGCGGCGATGCTCCGTATGGACGCGTTCATCTCCTCGATCGAAGCGCCGATCTGGCTGACGGCCGAAGCCTGCGTCTCGACCTTCGAGGCCAGTTCGCTCTCGGCGCGCGATATGCCCTTCACCCCCGAATCCGACCGTTCGATGCTATCGGCGAGGGTTGCGACGACCTCCTCGAGGGTTCTCGTCTCTCCGGCGATCAACGCGCTTCGGTACACCGAGTCGCGAAGCTCGCCGATGAAGGCGACGGTGCGCCTCGAGTTCTCGCCGAGGATGCCGAGGATGTCCTCCGCCGAGCCCATGAGGCGGGCAACCTCTTCTTCAGGGGTTCCCTGTTCCGTGCCGAGCCTCGCGAGCGCGGCTTCCGCGGCGGCCAGCCTTCCCGCCCTGAGCGACGAGCCCCTCGCGCCCGCCAGGGCGACGGGGATCGCGACGACAAAGGCGAGGCAGGCCGAGATCACCGGGGAAAGGCCGAGAGTAGCCGAGGCCAGTACCGGTATCAGGACGGCCAAGGCAACCGCGAGTATGGGAATGGACCACCCGATGGACGCGCCTCGACGTGGAGGCAGTGTTGATGCGGTATTCATAAAAAAACTATATCATTGTATCGAGGGGAATACAAATCACCGGTTGCGCATATCCGACGGAAAAGCTTGTATGTCGGGAATAATCGTCCGATAGAAGTGACGATACCGAAATGAAGCGATAACAAAACGGAGGCTCGTATGGGCCAACTGGAACGGTTAACGCATATCGATTTTCTCTGTGATCGGTTTTCAGCATTCCTCGATCATCACAATACCCCAATCGTTTCCAAAGGATTCACCGACTGTTTGAAAGAGCGAACCTCCGGAAAACTCGCAAGGCCTTTCATTCCATACAACGACAAAGCCGTTTCCTTCCTCGCCCTTCTGGATATTCAGGAGAAAATCTTTCGGTACCGCTACGTTTTACCGGAGGTATGATGCGTGATCTTTCGAATAGGGAAGAGTGCGGGAGGACAACCTTTCGAGCCAAAGGTTTTCCTCCCGCGCCCATCTTTCCAAAGGAGGAAGCTCAATACTATCAAAAGCTTGCCAATCTTGATCTTGTGGAACAACCTATAACTTGTTTGATGAGGCATTAATGATAAGTGGAAAAGTAGCACCGCCAGCAGATTCTGCAATCGCGCATTACAGGGAATCGGATGGAAAAAATCAAAGCGTATCCGAGCATCTACTCGGCGTTGCTAGATTATCTCGAGAAAATGCGCAGGCCCTTGGTCTCCAGAATATGGGCGAACTCCTGGGACTTCTGCACGACATCGGAAAATGGAGCGCCGCTTTTCAAAAGTACATTGGATCGGCTACAGGCCTCTTCGATGAAGATGCCGATGACTACGTCTCCGCGTCTGGCCTCAAGGGCAAGATAGATCATGCGACAGCTGGAGCGCAGTACATCGTCGAGAATACGGCTGCTAGGGATAAAACGGTTGTATATGCAGGAGAGGTCCTAGCCCTTTGTCTGGCGTCGCACCATTCAGGATTGATTGATGCGCTCTCTCCGGATGGGGAGGATGTTCTTTCAACTCGGCTAAAGAAAGCTGATGACAAGACACACTATCGGGAAATCACTACGAGGCTGCCTCCTGAAATAGAAGCGAAAATTCATCAGCTGATCGACGATGTGGATACATGGCAAGCTTTTAGCAATCAGATAAAGTTGATTTCGGAGATGACCCCCTATCTGAGCCCGCTCCATTTCACCGTCGGATCGCTGATCAAATTTCTCCTCAGCTGCCTTATCGATGCCGACCGGCAGGATACTGCTGATTTCAATGAACCGGAGCGCATGCTTCTGAAAAATGATGGAATGTACGCAGGATGGGATGATCTGGAACGACGGCTCGATGCCAGGTTATCCGAGTTCATCGCGCGGAATGAGGTCGACGCGATCAGAGGACATATATCCGCTACATGCTATGTCGCAGGCGATAGGGATAAAGGCATATTTCTCCTGACCGTTCCGACGGGCGGGGGAAAGACGCTCGCGAGTCTCAGATTCGCTCTGCGCCACGCACAGAAACATGGTATGAAACGGATTATCTATGTCATACCATATACATCGATCATCGACCAGAATGCGGATGATGTACGGATGATACTGGAGGGCGCAAAATACGGGACGGAGCAACGTGGCAGGATTGTGCTTGAACACCACTCGAACCTGACGCCCGAAGAGGAAACTTCCCAACAAAAAATCCTGGCGGAAAACTGGGATGCTCCGATCGTTTTCACGACAAGCGTCCAGTTTCTTGAGGCTTTATTTGGTCATGGAACTCGTGGGATTCGACGGTTGCACCAGCTTTCAGATGCGGTGATCATCTTCGACGAAGTTCAAACGCTACCGATTCGGTGCGTCCATCTCTTCAACAATACCATCAACTTCCTTGTGCACAACTGCGGTTCCACTGCCGTCATGTGTACGGCAACACAGCCTCTCCTCGAGGATGTCGATCCCAAGAGAGGCTCCCTCTCTTTACCACCGAACGCGGAGCTAATGCCCGACGTCCAAAGGTTATTTGCGGACCTCAAGCGAGTCGATGTCAAATACGAGTGCCGCGATGGTGGTTGGAGCATCTCAGAAGTTGCGCAACGCGCCATTGAAGAGCAAAAGGAGAGCGGCAGCTCCCTCGTCGTCGTGAATACGAAACGATCAGCGAAGGAACTCTATCTAGAACTGAAGCGCAATACCAGAATAGAAGTCCTCCACCTGAGCACCAACATGTGCCCTGCGCATCGGTTGAGGATACTTCGCCACATCCGCTGGCTTCTTACGCATGCTCGCCCCGTAATTTGCGTAAGCACCCAGCTCATCGAGGCCGGGATCGATGTCGATTTCGGCTCGGTCATCCGCTTCGTTGCCGGCCTCGACTCTATCGCCCAAGCCGCGGGGCGCTGCAATAGAAACGGACTCAGGCCAATGGGGCACGTGATAGTCATAAACCCTTCGGAAGAGAATCTAAAATGGCTGCCAGATATAAGGATCGGAATAGACTGCACTGAGCGCGTCATGAGGGAATTTGAGGAAGCTCCTGAGAAATTCGATAACGACCGTATCGGCCCCAAAGCAATGAAGCGTTATTACGAACTCTATTTCTTCAAGCGCAGCGATTCGATGGTCTATCCAGTGGATAAAAAATCCTCCGTCGGGCGCGACGATAACCTCTTGTCACTTCTGTCGGACAATAGCGTATCGCGGCTTAATTACCAACAGGCTCATGAAGGAAATGCCCCCAAGACGCTCCTCACGCAATCCTTCATGTCCGCATCAAAGGCATTTGAGGCGATCGACTCGAATACCTCTGGCGTGATCGTACCATATCGCGAGGGCAAAGACATCATCACTGGCTTGCTCGCGACCGATAATATCCATCGGAGAATCGAGCTACTTAAAAAAGCTCAAAGGTATTCCATAAACACCTTCGGATGGCAACGGGAAAGCCTTATCAAGGCAAAGGCCTTACACGAAGTCGACGGAACGGGGATTCTGTACCTCGACCAAGAATACTACGACAAAGAATTCGGCATGAATGAAAAAGGAGATGGAAAACTCGAACTTTTGAATTGTTAAATATTAAGGAGGTTCGATGAAAAACCTGGTTGATCTCAAGGTCTATGGACGATTCGCCCTCTTTACCGACCCGCTCACAAGGATGGGCGGAGAGAAATGCTCCTACCACGTCCCGACGTACGAAGCGCTCAAGGGAGTTATTAAGTCAGTCTACTGGAAACCTACATTCGTCTGGATAATCGACAGGGCCAGGATAATGAAGCGGATACAGACGCAGTCAAAGGGCGTGAAACCGCTCGCCTTCGGGGGAGGTAACGATCTTTCGATCTACACCTATCTCTACGATGTCGAGTACCAGGTTCAGGCGCATTTTGAATGGAACGCGAATTACTCCGAGCTCGAGAAGGACCGTATCGATGGCAAGCACTACGCCGTCGCCAAGCGTATGATCGATCGCGGCGGCCGGCGCGATATTTTCCTCGGCACTCGCGAGTGCCAGGGCTATGTCGAGCCTTGTGTTTTCGGTGAAGGCCCCAGCGATTACGACGGCAGTCCTCCGCTTCACTACGATCTCATGTTTCATGGCTTTGACTATCCCGATGAAATTGGTAAAGACGAGCTCTGGACGCGGTTCTGGCGACCGAAGATGGAGAATGGTATCATCGAGTTCATCCGTCCCGAGGATTGCACGATACGAAAATTCGTCCATGAGCAGAAGATGAGGAAGCCTGTCTCATGCGGACTCGCCGAGGAGGGGCTCGAAGATGGGCTGGATTGAGAAACTCTACGAGACCTATAACCTGCAACCCGAAAGCGCCATCGGGAAGACTGAAGACGGGGTTCCGCTCCTTCCCATTTGCCACACGACGAACAAGGCGCAGATAGAGATCGTGCTCGACGCAGAAGGCAACTTCCGCAATGCAAAGGTGATCGACGAAGTTACGATCATTCCTTGCACGGAAGAATCATCTGGCAGAGCTGGGAGCAAACCTACAAACCATCCTCTCTGTGATAGGCTTCAATATGTTGCTGGGGATTTTATTAAATATGGCGGAATAGTAACTTCAGGTTTCCAAAATGATCCGACAGAGCCATTTCAGAATTACTCGATATCAATTTCTGCATGGAGAAAATCAGATTTTTGTCATCCCAAAGTTGTTGCGATCAATGCTTATATCGAGAAAGGATGTGTCATTGAAGATCTTGTAAAAGCAAAAATCCTATACCTTAATGAACAAGGTAAGCTACTTGAGAACTGGAGAAACGGAGATCCCGTCCCCCCTGTATTCAAAGTTCTCGCTGCAGGATCTACGCCCGGTGATGCGTTCGTGCGATGGAAGGTTGCAGTTTCGGGGGCACTCGATGACACCACGTGGACAGATCGGCGCCTCTGGGAGAGCTGGGAGAAGTACTACACAAGTACTAAAAAGAGACGTAGCCTTTGCTTTGTAACTGGCGAGAACTCGCCCATCGCGACACAGCATCCCGCGAAGATTCGGAACGCTGGAGACAAAGCCAAGCTCATTTCATCGAACGACGGATCGGGTTTTACGTATCGCGGGCGTTTCACGGATGCCGATCAAGTCGCAGGAGTAAGCTTCGAGGTAACACAGAAGGCGCACAGTGCGCTGCGATGGCTTATCGGGCGACAGGGCAACCGCGATGGCGACCTTGCCGTCGTCGCTTGGGCAGTATCAAAAGAAGTAATGATACCTGACCCAATTCTGGATACTTTCGGTTGCTTCGTAGCCATGGCGGGTGGAGAGATATCGGAGCCGGAACGCATATTGTTCACTGGACAAGACCTGGCGCTCAAACTCAACAAAATGGCCGCCGGCTACAAAGAAAAAATTGGATCGGCAAGGGACTATGTCGTCATGTGCGTCGATTCGGCGACGCCTGGGCGAATGGCTATAAAATTCTACCGCGAGCTCGAGGGCTCAGAGTACCTATCGCGCATTGCGGCGTGGCATGAGACCTGTGCATGGCCGCAGAATTTTGGAAAGAACAGACAGTTTATAGGCGCTCCCGCTCCACGAGATATTGCTGAAGCCTGCTACGGCCGACGCCTTGATGAAAAGCTCCGCAAGGCCACGATCGAGAGAATGCTGCCCTGCATCGTCGATGGGGCGACACTTCCCCGTGATATCGTGGAATCGGCGACAAGAAGGGCCAGCAACAGGGTCGGATTCGAGAACGCATGGGAGTGGGAGAAGGTACTCGGAATAGCTTGCGCTCTGTATCGCAAATACAATGAATCAAGGGGGTATGAGATGTCCTTGGAGAAAGAGCGGAATACTCGAGATTATCTCTATGGGCGGCTGCTCGCCGTTGCGGATGTACTCGAAGGGCGAGCTCTATGGAAGGCAGGAGAATCTAGGCCGACTACCGCCGCGAGACTCATGCAACGATTCGCCGATCATCCCTGCAGTACTTGGAAGACTATCGAGCTTTCGCTGGCGCCATACAAAGCCCGCCTCGGCGTCCAAGCCGATTGGTTCATCAAGACAATTGACGAGATAACGAACATGTTCGTTGCTGCTGAT
The DNA here is from genome assembly GCA_002307015.1 of Spirochaetaceae bacterium UBA1318. Classification (GTDB taxonomy): domain Bacteria; phylum Spirochaetota; class Spirochaetia; order Treponematales; family UBA1318; genus UBA1318. The sequence goes on along the minus strand of DBTK01000023.1, from coordinate 3,567 downwards.
TTTTGCAATGACAAAGCGCTCGGAGGTGAGTTTCTGCTCGGTTACCACTGCCAGCGAGCGGAGCTCTATAAAAGCAAAGAAGCTAAAGACAAGGATGATGTGTCAAACGAAGATGAATCGGAAATAAAGAAATAGTAAAGGAGAAAACCATGGAAAGTTTGAAGAACAAGATCGATTTTGCGGTTGTAATCAACGTCTCAAACGCCAATCCTAACGGTGACCCCCTCAATGGCAATCGTCCCCGGACGAACTACGATGGCACTGGCGAACTCTCCGATGTGTGTATCAAGAGGAAGATAAGAAACAGATTGCTGGCCATGGGCAATGATGTTTTTGTCCAGTCTGATGACGGGAAAAAGGACAATTATCCAAGCCTCCGTGCGAGAGCTGAAGGTGAAATCGATAAGGCCACCTTCAAGGACGAGAAGAAATTCAGGGCCGTGGCCTGCGCGAAATGGATGGATGTACGCGCCTTCGGACAGCTCTTCGCATTCAAGAGCGACTCGAAGGACGGCGTTTCCATCGGTATTCGCGGGCCTGTTTCGGTGCAGTCCGCTTTCAGCGTGAAGCCAGTAAGCGTCACGAGCATCCAAATAACCAAAAGCGTGAGCGGCGAGGGAGACGGTTCCAAGAGGGCTTCCGATACGATGGGCATGAAACACCGCGTCGATCATGGAGTCTATGTCTTCAAAGGAGCAATGAACCCACAGCTTGCTTCTCTGACCGGCTTCTCCGACAAAGATGCGCAGGCAATAAAAGAAACCCTAGTTAACCTCTTCGAAGGCGATTCTTCTTCTGCACGTCCCGAAGGCAGCATGGAAGTCGTGAAGGTTTTTTGGTGGCAGCATAATTGCCCTTCCGGGCAATACTCATCGGCGAAAGTGCACAGGACGCTGAAAGTCACTGTGAAGCCAGAAATAAGCGATCCAACAAGCATTGATGACTACATTATAAAAACCGAAGATTTTCCTGGGATAAAACCTGAGATAATGGATGGGAGATAGGAAGAGTCGAGCGAGAGGGCGCAGCAACGAGAGTCGTTGTGCGCCCCCTGGCTACTATTGTTAAATATGAGGAGAGCGCATGTATTCCGAGGACGAGCTCCTTCCGATTTCCGGGCTGCAGCACGTGCTTTTCTGCGAGCGGCAATTCGCGCTCATCCACGTGGAGCAGCTTTGGGAAGAGAACCTTTATACGGCAGAGGGGCAGGTACTGCACGAGCGGGTCGACGCCGAGGGGCACGAGTCGAGGCGGCTTTTCAGGCAGGAGTTCGGGATGGCCATGCGGTCTCTCGAATACGGGATAATCGGGAAGGCCGACCTTGTTGAGTTCTACCTCTTGCCCGAGGGTGGCGTGGCGGAGGCGGTGCCGGTGGAGTTCAAGCGCGGGAAGGACAAGGAGGATGACTGCGACCGGGTGCAGCTCTGCGCACAGGCTCTTTGCCTTGAGGAGATGCTGGGCGTCGCCGTGACGCGAGGAGCCTTCTACTACCTCGGGGCTCACCGCAGGACGAATCTCGATCTCTCGGCTGGACTGCGCGCGGAAACCCAGGCGGCCAACGCACGGGCGAGGTCGATCTTCGAGTCGGGGAAGACCCCCGCGGCGAAATATGAAAAGGAGAAGTGCGACCGCTGCTCGCTCGTGGAGCTCTGCATGCCCGACTCAGCCGGCGACGGGGGAAAGCGCGTTGCGCGATATATCGAGTCGGAGATAGCCACGGTCCGAAAGGAGTGCCTCTGATGCGCAAGCTTCTCAACACGCTCTACGTGAGCTCGCAAGGCTCCTATTTGCGCAAGGAAGGCGAAACCGTCGTTGTGGAGCGCGAGCAGGAAAAGGTGCTGCAGCTACCCATTCATACTATCGGGAGTATCGTCTGCTTCGGTAATGTGCTCTGCTCGCCCTTTCTTCTTGGATTCTGCGCGGAGCGCGATATAAGCGTGGCCTTCCTAACTGAGTACGGCAGGTTTATGGCCTCGGTCAAGGGACCCGTATCGGGCAACGTTCTTTTACGCCGCGCGCAGTACCGCATAGCGGACGACGATGCGGCGACAAGGGCTATAGCGGCGAACATCGTGGCGGGCAAGCTCGCGAATAGCCGCCTCGTGATCAATCGCGCCATACGCGACCATGGAGGGAGGATAGACTCAAGCACCCTCAAGGCTGCCTCGGCGACGATAGACCGGCTCATCGATGAACTGCCACGAGCCGCGGACTCCGACGCCGTGCGGGGCATCGAAGGAATGGCCGCGGCATCCTACTTCGGCGTGTTCAATCATCTGATCGTCGACCAGAAGGACGGCTTCTCTTTCAGCGATCGGAATAGGCGGCCGCCGCTCGACCCGGTCAACGCCCTCCTTTCATTCATCTACACCCTTCTCACCCACGATGTGCGATCCGCCCTGGAGACCGTCGGCCTCGATCCGTCCGTCGGTTTTCTCCATCGAGACAGGCCGGGGCGGCCGAGCCTCGCGCTCGACCTCGTCGAGGAATTCAGATCGGTCATCGGTGACAGACTCGTCCTCTCGCTCATCAACCGCAGACAGGTGGATGCGAAGGGTTTCAAGCGAGCGGAAAATGGATCGGTGGTGATGGACGACGCGACGCGGAAGGTCGTCCTCGTCGAGTACCAGAATAGGAAGCAGGATGAGGTCTTCCATCCGTATATCGGCGAAAAGCTCCCCGTGGGTCTTCTCTACTTTGTCCAGGCGAACCTCATGGCACGATTCATCCGCGGAGACATCGATGGGTATCCGCCCTTTTTCTGGAGGTAGGCATGCTCGTTCTCGTGAGCTACGATGTGGCGATAACGACGCCGGGAGGCAAGCGTCGCCTGAGACAGGTGGCCAAGACCTGCGTGAATTTCGGACAGCGCGTGCAGTTCAGCGTTTTTGAATGCGTCCTCGAGCCCGCGCAATGGGTGACGCTCAAGAACCAACTTGAGGGAATCATCGATGTGGAGACGGACAGTCTGCGGTATTACTACCTCGGGTCGAATTGGAAACACAGGGTAGAGCACGTAGGCGCGAAGCCCGGAACCGATCTCGACGAGCCACTCATCGTGTGATAGGCTGGCGATCGGTCTAGGTCCCCCTCATCACCGCTGTCAATAGTATGCACCATCTCTGAAGTGTAGTCCCAAACGCGAACCATAAAGACACAGAAAAGACCGGCAGTTTCGCGGAACGGCTATCTATCGTTCCCAGCGATGTTTGACAAGCTAGGGATGGAAAACGACGCTTCCGCGAATGATATTGCGCGCAGGTTCGCAATCTTGCGTGTATAATGGCTTTCATGATAGAAAGATAGATGTTGAACAGTCGCGCCCCACACGGGCGCGTGGATTGAAACGTAACCATCGAGCCGATCATGAACTTCGACCTTGGTCGCGCCCCACACGGGCGCGTGGATTGAAACAGGACATAAAGAGAGGGAGGAGCCGAAGTGAAAAGTCGCGCCCCACACGGGCGCGTGGATTGAAACGCGCTTGATGATGGCGTAGATTGGAATAATTTACTGTCGCGCCCCACACGGGCGCGTGGATTGAAACTGGTGGAAGAAATACATAAA
>DBTK01000150.1:1357-38708 GCA_002307015.1 Spirochaetaceae bacterium UBA1318 | reverse complement strand
TCCATCTTCTGCTGGGCCTCATCCGGCTTCCAGTTGGCGGTATCCTTGGCGACGATGTTGACCTTGTAGCCCTTGCCGGCGAGGCCGGCGAGGACGGCGTCGGTGCGGTAGCGCTGAGCGGGGTGCCCGAGCTGGCCGAGGAGGAGGATCGCGTTGATCGTCTTGCCCGCGGCGAGCTTTTTGGGGTTCTTCTGGAAATACTTGTCGATGATGTCGGCCTGGATCTGGCCGGCGACCGATTCGGGGGAGGAGGCGAGGTAGAAGTTCTTGCCGACCTTCAGGGCCTCGACGGAGGGCTGGATGTTCGAGAACGCGGCGCCGCCGCCCTTCGCCTGGATGGCCTTGGCCATCTGTTCGGTGGCTTCGGTCTGGTTCGGGACGATGACGAAGTACTTCACGCCCTGGGTAAGCAGGGTGTTGAGCTGATCGAGCTGGGTCGCCTGATCGCTGCGGGAATCGAGGAGCTTCAGGTCGACGCCCTTGGCGGCGGCGATCTTCTTGAGGTTCGCGGCGTAGTCTGCGACGAACTGCTCGTCGAGGTTCCTGATGAGGGCGCCGATGACCGGCTTGGCCTGCGCGAAGGCTCCGCCGAAGGCAATGGCGAAGGCGACGAGCACGAATACCATCTTCTTCATGTGTTTCTCCTTTCTTTTCTCATGACCGACGCGACGCGTCGGCCGTACGCGCATCGGAGGCTTGCCCCCGACCGCGCCGAAAATCAGTATAGGGGCGGAAGTCCGAAACGCGTAATTGAAAAACCGGCACAGTTTGTTCGAAATCCGGCACAATCGGGGAGGGTGCGGCACGGCCCGCATCGGCTATGGAAGGGACGACGACCGGGCGGCTTGCGGGTTCCATCCCGCGGGGATAGACTGTAGGTAATGGAAGGGGGACAACATGAACGATCTACCTCTCGTCGCGGTAACGATGGGCGATCCGGCCGGAGTCGGCCGTGAGATCATCGTAAAATCACTCGCCGGTCCCGAGCCCTGGGAGGTTTCCAGGCCCATCGTCATCGGCGACGCGCGGGCCCTCGAGGACGCCGCCCGCGTCTGCGCTCTCGACCTGACCATCAATCCCGTGGCCGAGCCGAAGGCCGGCAGGTTCCGGCGCGGCACGGTCGACGTGATCGACCTCGCGAACGTGGATTTCGAGAGCTTCGAGTGGGGCAGGGTGCAGGCAGGCTGCGGCAAGGCCGCCTACGAGTACATCGAAAGCTCGGTGAAGCTCGCCATGTCGGGCGCCGTGGCCGCCGTCGCGACGGCCCCAATCAACAAGGAAGCCCTCAAGGTGGGCGGGATCAACTTCATCGGCCATACGGAAATTTTCGGCGGACTCACGAAGACCGTCGATCCGCTCACGATGTTCGAGACGAGGAACCTGAGGGTGTTTTTCCTGACCCGCCACGTCTCGCTACGCGAAGCCTGCAAGCTCGTCACGAAGGAAAGGATACTGGAAGCCCTCGCGAGGTGCAGGACGGCCCTCGACGGGCTCGGACTCAAGGGCGGCACGATCGCGGTCGCCGGACTCAATCCCCATTCGGGAGAGCACGGGCTTTTCGGAAGCGAGGAGGTTGACGAGGTGGAACCCGCCGTCAGGGAGGCCCAGAAGCGGGGCATGAACGTCGCCGGCCCCATCGGGGCCGACTCGGTGTTCCACCAGGCTCTGACCGGGAAATACGCGGCCGTCCTCTCGCTCTACCACGATCAGGGCCACATCGCCTGCAAGACCCTGGACTTCGACCGGACGATTTCGCTGACCCTCGGCATGCCGATTCTCAGGACCTCGGTCGACCACGGGACGGCCTTCGACATCGCCGGTTCGGGCAAGGCCTCCGGGGTCAGCATGACCGAGGCCATTCTCGTCGCGGCCAAGTACGCCCCGATCTTCAGCAGGTAGGCCGAAGCATCACGACCTGCCCACGTCGAGGTAGGTGTAGCGCTTGAGGCTTTTTTCGTACTCGGCGAGCATCCTCATGCCCTCCCCGGGCTTGAGGGTGTCCTGCTTGATGGCCCGGTCGATCTGTTGCCTCATGCTCCTCACCAGCTCGGCCGGAACGTACTCGTTCTGCACGAGCACCTCCTCGACCGTATCCCCCTGGATCTCCTCGTCGATGTACCATCCCTTTTCCTCGTCGGGGTCGACGCGGACGTGGACCTCGTGCATGCGGCCGAAAAGGTTGTGCATGTCGCCCAGGGTGTCCTGGTAGGCGCCGGTCAGGAAGAAGCCGAGGTAGTAGGGCCTGCCGTTCAGCTCGTGGAGGGGCAGGTAGTCGTTCGGCTCCTCGCCCCCGCCGATGAATCTGTCGACCCGTCCGTCCGAGTCGCAGGTGATGTCGACGATCGTCCCCTTGAACTTAGGTCTCTCGTCGAGCCTCTGTACGGGAACGGCGGGGAAGAGCTGGCCCAGGGCCCAGAAGTCGGGCAGGGCCCTGAACACGGAAAAGTTCAGAAGGTACTGGTCCTTGAGGCTGTCGGTCAGCTCCCTGATATCCTCCGGTATTCGTGTCTTGCCCTCGTAGTGTTTTGCGACGTCGGCCGCGATCTCCCAGTAGAGGGCGTCGACGGCGGCCTTTGTTTCCAGGTCGAGGTAGCCGAGGTCGAAGAGGCTCATCGCCTGCTGCTTGAGGTAGGCGAGGTCGTGGAAGGCCTCGTCGTAGTGGCCGGCCTCCACGGTGTCCCAGACCGCCATCACCTCCCTGACGATCTTTCCGTCCTTCTCCGGCTGGAGCCGGGGACGGTTCGTCGTTTCCTTGCAGATCTTGCCGATGACCTCGACGGCTATCATGGAATGGTGGGCGACGAGGGCCCGGCCGCTCTCGCTGACGATGCAGGGCGGGGGAACCCCCTCCTCGTCGCAGACGTCCTTGAGCCCCGAGACGATGTCGACCGCGTATTCCCTGAGGGAGTAGTTGGTCGAGGACGAGGCTGCGCTCCTCGTGCCGTCGTAGTCGACCCCGAGCCCGCCGCCGATGTCGACGTACTCGAGGGAGCAGCCCATCTTCACGAGCTTCGCGTAGAATCGGGCGCCCTCGCGGATGCATCGGGTGACGACCTGGATCTCCGGGATCTGGGAGCCGATGTGGAAGTGCAGGAGCTTGAGGCAGTCCTTGAGCCCCGCCTTGTCGAGTATCGAGAGGGCCTCGAGGAGCTCGACCGTCGAGAGGCCGAACTTGGCGTTGTCGCCCGAGGAGGTCGCCCACTTGCCCGAGCTCCGGTTGGCCAGCTTCACCCTCACCCCGATGCAGGGCTTGACGGCGAGTTCCGCCGCGATCGCCACGAGGGACCTGAGTTCCTCGAGCTTCTCGATGACGACGATCACCTTCTTGCCGAGCTTGCGGCCCGCGATCGCCGTGCGGAGGAATTCCTCGTCCTTGTAGCCGTTGCAGATGAGGAGGCTTTCGTAGTCGGTATGGAGGGCGAGGGCGAGGAGGAGCTCCGGTTTGGAGCCCGCCTCGAGGCCGAGCGAGAATTCCTCCCCCGCCTCGAGCAGGGTTTCCACGACCTCGCGCATCTGGTTCACCTTGACGGGGAAGACCCCGCGGTACCGGTTGCCGTAGCCCGATTCCGCGATCGCCGACGCGAAGGCCTCGTTGATCTGGCGCACGCGGTTCTGGAGGATGTCCTGGAACCTGATGTGGAGGGGCAGTCTCAGGCCCCGGGCCTTCGCTTCCTCTATGACGTCCAGTATCCGGATCTCGGTCTCGTCCTTGTGCGGCAGCACCGCCATCGATCCCGATTCGTCTATCTTGAAATAGCCCGAACCCCACCGTGAAACCCCGTACAATCCGTCAGAATCCGCGATGCCCCATTGGTCTTCCACTTCAGCTCCCGTGGGGGAGCGTCCGCTCCCCGTCGTAGGTCAAGATAGCCCCGTATAGATCGGGGCGCCGATCCCTGAAAATACCCCAGGCCGCCCTCGTCGCCGAGATCGCGTCGAGGTCGAATTCGGCCTGGATCACGGTCTCGCTCGTCCGGTCGGCTTCGGCGACGAGCTCTCCGTGGCAGCCGGCGATGAAGGACGAGCCGTAGAAGGTGATGCCTGAATTCCCGGCTGCCTCCCTGCCGATCCGGTTCGAGGCGACGACCGGGGTGAGGTTGGCCGCCGCGTGGCCCCTCATCGTGAGCCTCCAGTGTTCCATCGAATCGAGGGAGGAGTCCTGGGGCTCGGACCCGATGGCCGTCGGGTAGAGGAGGATCTCCGCCCCCTTGAGCACCATGCAGCGGGCGAGCTCCGGGTACCACTGGTCCCAGCAGATCCCGATTCCGATCCGGCCGAACCTCGTGTCCCAGACCCTGACCCCCGTGTCCCCCGGATTGAAGTAGAACTTTTCCTCGTATCCGGGGCCGTCCGGGATGTGGGACTTCCGGTAGGTGCCGAGGACCGACCCGTCGGCGTCGATGACGGCGACCGTGTTGTAGTGGGCCCTGTTCTTCCGCTCGAAAAAGCTCACCGGAATGACGACGCCGAGTTTCTTGGCGACGGCGGAAAAATGGGCGACCGCCCGGTTTCCTCCGAGTTCGGTCGCGAGGGCGAAGTACTCGGCCTTTTCCTGCTGGCAGAAGTACGGGGTCTCGAAGAGCTCCTGGAGGAGAACGACGTTCGCCCCCGCCTTCGCCGCTTTTGCGACGAGGGCGTCGGCCCGCGCGATGTTCCCGCCGATGTCGGTGCCGCAGGCCATCTGGCAGGCGGCGACGGTGAGCTTTCTCATGGAATCCTCCTTGAAGAGGTGAGGGGTGAGCGGTGAGGGGTGAACAGGAAGAGCGCAGCATGCCGAGATGACTCGGAAATCTCCCGTGCTATCTCCAAAGACCCGTTCACCGTTCACCCCTCACTGTTCACCTTTCTTGATGGCATCTGCTGGGTGATGCAGTGGACGTTCCCCCCGCCCTTGATGATCCTCATCCCGTCGATTCCGTGGACCGTGCGTCCGGGGTAGAGCTCGGCGAGAAGGCCGCGGGCGGCCTCGTCGGAGGCCTTTGCGCTGCCCGAGAACCGGGGAAGGATGATGCCGCCCGTTACGGGGTAGTAGTTGATGTAGCTCAAGGAGAGGCTCTCCCCCCTGCACGAGCGCGCGGGAGGCTGGCCGATCCTGGCGATCTCGGGCTTCCTGCCCTTCGCGTCCCGAGCTTCGGCAAGGATGGCGAGGTTCCTCTGGGTGTTCGGGAAGTTGGGATCGTTCCGGTCCTCGGTGACCTGCATCGCGATGAGGCCCGGCTTCACGAAACAGGCGACGTTATCGACGTGGCCGTCGGTCTCGTCGCCCCAGAGCCCCTTCTCGAGCCAGATAAAGGAAGAAACCCCGAGGTAATCCCGAAGGAAGGCCTCGATCTCGCTTCGGGAAAGGCTTGGGTTCCGGTTCTTGTTGAGGAGGCATTCCTCGGTGGCGAGGAGGGTCTCCTCACCGTCGACGTGGATGGACCCGCCCTCGAGAACGAGGGGGGCGTCGAAGCGCCTGATTCCGAGCCGATCGAGGAGCCGGGAGGCGAGGAGGTCGTCATCCTCATACGGGTGGTACTTGCCTCCCCAGGCGTTGAATTTCCAGTTGACCCCGGCGATGCCGCCCTTCCCGTCGACGAGGAAGGTCGGGCCGTTGTCCCTCATCCAGGAATCGTCGTGGGGCAGCTCGATGAGTTCGACGGCCGAGCTCAAGGAACGCTTCGCGCTTTCCATGGCGTCGGGCCTCGCGATCATCGAAACGGGCTCGAACTCCGATATCGCGTTGGCGACCTCGGCGTAGCCATCGCGGGCCTCGTCGAGCCCCTCGAGCCATGCCTCGGGCCTGACCGGCCACGACATGAAGGTCCTGTCGCGTTCCCACCACTCGGGCGGCATGAAGAAATGGTTTTCTACGGGCGTCATGAGTCCCCCTTGCACATTGGAAGAGGGATTATTCTATCGGTATCGCAGGTGGAATTCTATACCGTCGTCGCACGGGTTTTCAGCGTCGGGTGCCAACAAGCTTCGAGGAACTAGGTAAGGCTTGCCCGCCATCGGCGATGAGACTATAGTCCTGATTATCGATGACTCGAGGGTAGCCCAATGAGCCGCACACTGATCCACGGGAACAGTCCCGACGTCGCCGCCGTTTCCCCGGCCCGACGAAACGCGAACTGGCTTTTCGGCATGCTCTTCCTTCTCTACATGTTCGATTATCTGGACCGCATGGTCGTCGCCTCCCTCTTCCCCTTCATGAAGGCGGATCTCGGCCTGACCGACACCCAGAGCGGGGCCCTCGTCTCGGCCGTCTACCTTTCCATCGTGATTTTCGCCTTCCCCGCCTCCATCCTCGTGGACCGCTGGAGCCGGAAGCGGAGCATCGGGCTCATGGTCGGGGTCTGGAGCGTCGCGACGGGAATGTGCGCCTTCGTCGCCGGCTTTCCCCACCTCATCATGGCCCGGATGTTCGTCGGCGCTGGGGAGGCCGGCTACGCGCCGGGGGGGAACGCCCTCATCTCGGCCATGTATCCCCAGGAAAAGCGCTCGAGGATGCTCGGGTTCTGGAACGCGGCCATCCCCCTGGGATCGGCGCTGGGCACCGGCCTCGGCGGGGTTATCGCGGCGAAGTGGGGCTGGCGACACGCCTTCGGCCTCGTCGCCCTTCCCGGCCTCCTCGTCGGCCTCCTCTTCTTTTTCTTCGCCAGGGATTACAAGACGATCGAGCTTATCAAGAGGTCGGAGGACGAGAAGGCGAGGCGAATGAGCCGCCGCGACATCCTGAGGCAATTCACCGGAACCCCGACGCTGCTCTTCACCTACCTTGGCTTCATCGGGAACACCTTCATGTCGACGGCCTTCCTAACCTGGCTTCCGACCTACCTCTACCGCTACGCCGGGGTTCCCGAGGCCCAGGCCGGATTGAGGGGAGGGGCCGTCATGCTCCTCGCCCTCGTCGGGGCCCCGGCCGGCGGCATCCTCGCCGACGCCTGGATCAAAAAGCGCCGGAACGCCCGGCTTCTCCTCCCCGGGATTTCCACGATACTGAGTTCCCTCGTGTTCTTCGTCGCATTCGCGTTCACGGGCGGAGCCCTCCAGTACGCGCTCTTTCTCGTGGGTGGAGTTCTCGCCGTCGTCTACGTCTCGGGGGCTTCCGCGGTTACCCAGGACGTCGTCCACCCCGGCCTCTGGGCCATTTCATACAGCATCTGCGTCGTCGTCCAGAATTTCTTCGGCAGCTCTCTCGGCCCCCTCGCTGTCGGTGCTTTCTCCGACGCCTACGGGCTCCGGACGGCGATGATCCTCGTTCCCCTCGTCTCCTTCGTCGGCGGGATCTTCTTCCTGATCGGCTCGAGGTTCTACGTCCGCGACGCGGCCAAGGTTGAACGGGTGAAGATCGAGCTCGAGGACTAGGCGATGGGAACGATGATCGCCACGCTTAAGCGGAAAGCGGCGGAGCTCCGTGCCGAACTCACGGCTCTGTACTACGCGTCGTCCAATCCGCGTGTCGGCTTTTTTCCGCGGTTCTGGATCGCACTCGCCCTGGGCTATGCCCTGAGTCCGATAGACCTGATTCCGGACTTCATCCCGGTCCTGGGCTACCTCGACGATCTCATCATCGTTCCCCTTTTCATTTCGTTCGCGGTCAGGACCATCCCGAAGGACGTGATGGAGGAAAGCCGGGAGAGGGCGAGGAGAGAACCCGTGAAGCTCGGGAAAAAACCGGTCGCCGCCGTCGTAATCGTTCTCGTATGGCTCACTATCGCGTTCTTTATCGCCAGGGCCGTCTTGGACATGATCCGAAGATAGGGATGACGCCGAAGCTCGCCGCGGGCGATCCGGGACGGGTACGGAAGATCGTCGTCAAGCTGCCGGTACGGACCTAGAGGAGGCCAGCGAGGCCCGAGACTTCCATGAGGTCTCCGCCGCCGCAACGAGAACGGGAGCCGTTTTCTCATTCCTTTCGCCGGTCTTTTCCGCGAAGACCGCGTGGGAGAAATGGGGCGATTCGTCCGATTTCCGGATTTCGCTGAAAGCCGGCCTGATCCTCTCGCCGTACCTCACCTCGTGGATGTAGCGGCCGCTGATGGACGAGAGCATGTAGTCGTCCTGGACCGATTGGGGTACCGATTCGAAGGCCCACTCGAGGTAGTTCACGTTGTTGACGTGGCCGTTGGTGTCGATGTCGTTGAGTCTGACGTCGTAGGCCCTCGTCCCATCCATATGCTCAGCGGACGGCGTCGTAATCTCGGGGAGTCGGTCGACGGATCCCTCGGGGTTCGGCGCCCAGGCATTGAGGATGGGCTCGAGAATCTTGACGGGCCTTCTCCTCTCCAGGTCGTAGAACACCCACCAGGACCTCGCGGTGCCGATCGTTTCGCCCGCCGAGCCCCGCAAAAGGTAATCCCTCTGGCCGTGGAAAAGCCGAGAGGCCGAGAGCCAGGTTTCCAGGGTGAAGGCCTCGCGGTAGGTCGGGTAGCGGGCGATGTTGACGGTGCCCCCGAGGAGGATCCAGCCGAAGCCTTCCTTCCTCAGGCGGTAGACGTCCCAGCCCACCGCGTCGCAGTGGGAAAAGGCCGTCTCCTCGAGGAGGCTCAGCAGGGTGAGCGGGGTCGCCTCGCCGAAGCGGTTCATCTCGTAATATCTGAGGGAAAAGGAACGGATGTGTCGTGGTGCGTTGCTCATGCCCTTTATGACTCGCGAAGGGGCGAAAAGGTTGCTGGGGTCGGGGGGAATTTCCGGACGCTTTTCCGTCTCAATCGATAAAGGCCCCCAGGGAAAAATTTCTTGAGGAATTTTTGATGTAACCATTGACATTACATCATTCTTTCTGTAGGGTTGTGTTGTAACAGAGAATGTTACATATCTCTTCAAAAAGGAGTGTCTATGAAGGATGTTATCGAGTTCCTCCGAAAGAGCCAGACCCAGTATTTCGCGACCGTCGGAACCGACGGAAAACCCAAGGTTCGCCCCTTCCAGTTCATGATCGAGGAGGGCGGGAAACTCTATTTCTGCACCTCGAATCAGAAGCAGGTCTATAAGGAAATCAAGCGGCAGGCATACATCGAGCTTTGCGCCCCGGGCGAGAATTTCTCCTGGATGCGCCTGAACGGCAAGGCGGTTTTTGTGCAGGATGTCGCCCTCAAGACAAAGGTTCAGGAGGCGAGTCCCCTGGTAAAGTCCATCTACAAGACACCGGACAATCCGGTATTCGAGATATTCTACCTCGATGATGCCGTCGCGACGATTGCGGACTTCAGCGGTAATCCACCCAAAATCTACAAGCTTTGAGGCAGTATGGAAACAATCCCCCCGGGTGGTTAATTGTTATCCGGAATTTTGCTATGGTATTCGCGAGGATGCCGCCATGCAGACCGCCACCCGATTTTCCGTAGCGATTCACGTTCTCCTCTGCGTCGAGGTTTTCAGGGACGTCCAGAAGGTTACGAGCGATTTCATCTCCTCGAGCGTGAACACGAATCCCGTGGTCATCCGACGGATCATGGGACTCCTACGCGAGGCCGGCCTCATCGAGATCGCCCCGGGAACCGGCGGGATAAAATTGACGAGGGAGAGTCGGGACATCACGCTCCTCGATATCTACCGCTCGACGGAAATCGGCGAGAAGGGCAAACTATTCAGGATACACGAGGATACGGCGCCAGGCTGTCCCGTCGGCGGGAACATCTCCGACCTCCTCGGAGGGTATTTCGATAGGGCTCAAAAATCCATGGAAAGGGAATTGAGCGGGTCGACGCTCGCGGATCTTCTGAGCGATCTTTCCTCATTACGAAAACGAAAGGCCTCCGCTTCGCGATAATCCGTCAGTGGCTATCCGATAACTCCGAATGCCAACCACCCCGTCCCCTTCCGGTTTCTGAAAATTCTGATACTTTTTCGGGATTCTTTGTTATTTACGGCTCGAGGAAAGCCGGGGTACCATTTGACCACGAGCCCGAAGGGTGAGGATTTCAAAAGAGGGAGGTCGGGGTGGCCGACTTGAAAGTTTCAGCAAGGATCGGGAGGGCGCCTCTCGGGAAGCGGTTCCGGGCCCAGCGTTCGCTTTTTTTCATCGCGGTCGTCGGCACGCTCTGGTTCGTCCTCTTCGGCTACTACCCGATGTGGGGCTCGATCATCGCCTTCAAGAATTTCGATTTCGCCCTGGGGATCATCGGAAGTCCCTGGGCTGGCCTCGACCATTTCAGGGAGTTCTTCAGGGATTCGGATTTCTGGATCATCATGAGGAACACCCTGTGCATCAGCCTCCTCAAGCTGGCCTTCGCCTTTCCGGCTCCCATCATCCTGGCCCTGCTGCTCAACGAGCTGACCTCGACCGGCTACAAGAAGCTGGTCCAGACCGTAACCTACCTACCCCACTTCGTTTCCTGGGTCATCGTCGCGGGGCTCTGCTACCAGCTCCTCTCGCCCTCGCTCGGGCCGGTCATCCCCTTCCTCGCGAAGCTGGGCCTCGTCGACCCGAACCTCCTCATCCTCGTCGAGCCGAGGTACTTCTGGGGCGTCGCCGTCGTCACCGACATCTGGAAGGAGGTCGGCTGGAACGCGGTGATCTACCTCGCGGCGATCACGGCCGTCGACCCGACCCTCTTCGAGGCCGCGAAGATAGACGGAGCGGGGAGGTGGCGGCAGGTCTGGTCCATCACCCTTCCCTGCATCGTGCCGACCGTCGTCGTCATGCTCACCCTGACGATCGGAAACCTCTTCCAGGCGAACTTCGACCAGATCTGGCTCCTGAGGAACGACGCGATCGTCCCGACGGCCGAGGTCATCGATACCCACGTCTTCGTCCAGGGCATCAGGCTCGGCCGCTACGACTACGCGACCGCCGTCGGGCTTTTCAAGTCGTTCGTCAGCGTCGCCCTCCTCGTGGGTGCGAATTCCGTTTCCAGGCGGCTCGTCCGCGCATCGATCTGGTGAGATGGGGGCAGCATGAGAAAATCATCAGGGGAGAGGCTTTTCGCCGCGCTCAACATCGCGTTCCTCGCCGCTCTCGTCATCGTCACGATCTACCCGTTCTGGTACGTCCTCGTCTATTCCCTCAACGACGGGAGCAATTCCCGTCTCGGCGGGCTCTGGCTCTGGCCCCGCCGCTTTTCCTGGGGGAACTTCCGGGTCATCTTCTCGGACATGACGATACCGAGGGCCTTCGCGATCAGCGTCGGGAAGACGGCCGTCGGCTCGGCCCTGTCCGTGCTGTTCACCGCCCTCTACGCCTACGCCCTGACCAAGCGCGACCTGATCGGCAGGCGGTTCATGATAGGGCTCGTGACCTTCACGATGTATTTCTCCGGCGGCATCATTCCCTACTTCCTCCTGATGAGGGACCTGAAGCTGTTGAACAACTACCTCGTGTACATCATCCCAGCCCTGCTCTCGGCCTTCCTCCTCATCATCGTGAGGACCTATTTCGAGTCGAACATCCCGCCCTCGCTCGAGGAATCGGCGAAGCTCGACGGGGCGAGCGACCTCCAGGTTTTCTTCCACATCGTGTTCCCCGTCTCGATGCCGATCATCGCCGTCGTGGCCCTCTTTACCGGGGTGAACCAGTGGAACGACTGGTATTCGGGCTACATCTTCATGACCAAGCAGGAGATGGTTCCGCTGCAGACCATTCTCGTCAAAATCATAAACCAGGCGACGGCGTCGGACATGATCGGGAGCCAGACCGGCCTCGATCTCTCACAGTCGGGCCCCGTCGGTCCCACGGCGGAATCCGTGAGGGCGGCGACCATGGTCGTCGCCATCGTCCCCATCGTCCTCGTCTATCCCTTTTTGCAGCGCTACTTCGTTTCGGGAATTCTCGTCGGCTCGATCAAGGAGTAGCCGTCGATTGATACATCGTTCCATACCCAAAAGGAGGGTACAATGAAGCGGAAAGGAATCTTGATCGCCGCGTTCTTCGTCGCGGCCGGGACCTTCGCCCTGTCGGCCGATTCGATGCCGACCCTGAGCTGGTTCATCGACAATACCTGGTGGCAGGCCGAGCCCCACTGGGGCTCGAGCATCATCACCAAGGAGCTCCAGCAGGAGCTCGGACTGACCGTCGACGCCACGAACCCGAGCGAGGACAAGGGCGAAAAGCTCAACATCATGCTCGCCGCCGGGGTCGACCTGCCCGATATCATCACCGAGAGCGATTCGGTGAGGTGGAGCCGGCTCGTCCAGTCGAAGGCCATTCTTCCCCTCGACGGCTACATGAACAAACTCCCGAACCTCAAGGAGACGGTCAGCGACTCGGTTCTCAAGCTTCTCCGCGAGCCGGACGGCAAGGTCTACAGCCTGCCCTTCATTTTCGCGACGAAGGCCTGGTGGGGCAAGGATTGTCTCATGTACAACCAGGGGCTCTACGAGAAGATGGGTTCTCCTTCGGTCGCCACCTTTGACGATTTCGAGGCCGCTCTCAAAAAGGCGAAGACGCTGAAGAATGTCGACGGCAAGCCCGTCGTTCCGCTTTCCATGAGCTCCACGGACGGGATACTCGGTTCCGAGGAAATGGAGAACATGCTCGCCGGATTCGGCGTCCTTTCGACCAATTTTTCTTCGGGCAACGGTCTCATCGCCTTCGACCCGAAGACGGGCCCCTACAACGTGACGAAGTCCGACGGTTTCCGCAAGTCGATCATGCTCTTCAATAAATGGTACTCCGAGGGCCTGATCGACCGCGAGGCCTTCATCCAAACCTTCGACCAGCTGAAAAGCAAGGTCCTGAATCAGGAAGTCGCCTTCGCCCTTCGCGATTGGCAGGGAACCGACATCTGGGGACAGTACGGGAACCAGATGGAGAAGGCGAAGAACCAGTACTGGGGAATGAGACCTCCCGTCGACAAGTCCTTCAAGGGCGAGTACAAGAACGTCCCCTTCGCCCCGTCTCCTTCCGGCCACACCGCCATCACCGCGAAGAGCAAGAACATCGACGCGGCCCTCAAGTACCTCAATTTCTGCACTTCGAAGCGCGGACAGTTCATGCTCTGGGAGGGCTACGATCCCGATGGCAAGTTCAAGGCGCTCGAGGGGGTCTGCTTCGACCGGATCGGTACGACGAACAAGCTCAAGTTCACCGACGCATGGTTCAAGGAAAAGGACGCGATCGGCCACATGGGACTGCGCAACAAATACGGCCGGTTCTGGAACAATCCCATCACTTCGCAGGACATTCAGGCGGAGTATGAATTCGTCGGCGACCGGGATTCGCTCGAAAAAATGAGTCTTCCCTGGGTTTGGGATGGCAGCCTCGCGGTCAACCTCGACCCGAAGGCGAACAGCCCCGAACTCCCGATCTTCCAGAAATGCAAGACGATCGCCAACACGGCGGTCGTAAAGATCATCCTGACGCCGAACGCCCAGGAGGCCTCCAAGCTCTTCGACCGGATGCTTTCCGATCTGAAGGATGCGGGCATCGACAAGCTCGAGACGGTCTGGAAGGAAAACTACCAGGCGAATGTCGAAAGACTGAAATAGGTTCTGTTCCGCTTCGGCCCCATCCGCATCCGCCGGGTGGGGCCCCGACGGGCTCTCCCGGCCGGGTCGGTCCGGATGGGAGAAATCGATGGACCGTGCCGCGGCACCGGGGTTATAGTGTGAGCGTGTTAACCGTCATCGTCGTCGAGGACGAGGTCGACCATCGTCGTGGAATCATCAATGCCGTCGACTGGCTCGAGTCGGGCTTGAGGCTCGTCGGAGAGGCGGGGAACGGCGAGGAAGGCCTGAAGCTCGTTCTCGAACTGAAACCCGATATTCTCGTCGCAGACGTCCGCATGCCCCTCCTCGACGGCATCGCCATGGCCTCCCGTGCGAAGGACGCCCTTCCGGGCCTCAAGATCATCTTCCTTTCGGGCCACGGCGACTACGAGTACCTCTCCGGGGCGCTCCGCGTTTCCGCGGTCGACTACCTCCTGAAGCCGGTGAAACCCGATGACCTCGCGCGCGCCCTCGACCGGGCTGCGGCCGAAAGGCGGCGGGAGCTCCAGGCCCAGACCGAGGCGGGGCTTATCCGCGAGAAGCTCGCCGAGAGCTACCCCCTCATCCGCGAGCGCTTCGTCCACGACCTCCTGAACGGGAGGGTGGACCGGGACTCGATAGGGGGTCGGCTCGACTACCTCCAGCTCTCGGCGGGGGAGCCCGATTACGTCGCCCTCGCCGTCAGGCTCGAGCAGGGGCCGGATCCGGCCGCCTCCCCCGAGAACATGGAGTTCGACCGCTACCTTCTCGGCGAGGACATCGCCAGGATTCCCGAGGTGAGGGGACGGCTCCTCTGCGCTTGGATGTCGGATGGGGAGCTGGCCCTCGTGCTGGGATCGGCGCCGGGGGCCCTCTCCGTCGACTCAGGCGCCGTCGAATCCCTGACCTACCAGATCGTCTGGCACTACCGCGAGCGGGGGGCGAGCGAGCCGACCGTCGGCGTCGGAAACCCCGTGAGTGACCTCGCCGATATCCGCTCATCCTATCGGGAGGCGACGGAGGCCCTCGTCCACCGTACGGCCGACCCCGGGAGGCGGATCATCCACTTCGCCGACGTCGCCTCGGGCGGGGCGAACCTCCTGGTGTACGACGACGTCGAGCGGACCCTCGTCGAGCTCGTCCGCGCCGGCAAGCCCGCCGAGTGCGAGTCCCTGCTCGGCGCCTTCTTTTCCACGCTGGACGCGGGAGGGGACAGGCCTGGCTACGTGCGGAGCCTTTCCCTCGGACTGATGATGGCCGCCGAGCGGGCGAGGGCGAGCCTCGAGGGCCTCGATTCCGGCGGCGTTGGGGCGATGCGGGAGCGCTGGGCCCTCGTCGACTCCGCGTCGGACCTCGCCGAAATAGCCCATGTCGCCGCCTCCTTCTGCGCCTCGATGGCGGGGGAGGTCTCCAGCCTCAGGATCTCGAGGACGGAGAGGATCGTCCAGCGCGCCACTCTCGCGGTCGAGGCCCGGTACGGCGAGGACCTCACCCTGGCCGACCTCGCCGCCTCGGAAAACCTCACCCCCTACTATTTCGGCTCCATCTTCAAGCAGGGAACGGGCGAGTCCTTCGCCGACTTCCTCTCGAGGACCCGGATGGGCAGGGCTGCCGAGTTCCTCCTTACGGGCGACGACCTGACCTACGAGATCGCGAGAAAGGTGGGCTACTCGAACGTCTCCTACTTCTGCTCGCTTTTCAAGAACCGCTACGGCGTAAGCCCGAAGCGTTACCGTGAACTGCACCGCGGCCAGACGGCTACCGTCAGGGACCGCGACGCCCTGGAGCATCAACCATGAACCTGAATGATATGAAGCTTTTCGCGCCGGACGATACGAGCCGGATACGCCCCCTTTTCTGGCAGCATCACGAGGACGAGGCGGTACTTCGCGGCGAGATCCGCGCGATGCACGAGAACGGCATCGGATCCTTCATCGTCGAGTCCCGGCCCCACCCGGATTTCCTTGGGCCCCTCTGGTGGACGGACCTCGACCTCATCATCGACGAGGCGAGGAGTCTCGGGATGCAGGTCTGGATCTTCGACGACAAGGCCTTCCCGAGCGGCTTCGCTGCCGGCATCGTCCGGGAGAATCATCCGGAGCTTCTCAAGCGCTACCTCGCCGAGCGCCACATCGACACCGTCGGGCCGAGGACCGGCGCCTCCTTCCTCGTCGGCCCCTGGCTCGGCGAGGGCGAGTCCCTCGTCCGCGCCGTCGTCGCGAAGAGGGTCGGGGCCGACGGCTTCGATCCGGGGACGCTGGAGGACGTCACGGGCCTTGTCTCGGACGGCATCCTCTACTGGGATCCCCCGGCGGGTCCCTGGAGGGTCTTTCTCTTCATCGAGACGAGGCTGGGCGGGGAGGAGTGGACGAAGGACTACATCAACCCGATCGATGCCCGCGCCGTCGACGCCTACATCGAGGCGGTCTACGAACCCCACTACGAGCGCTACCGGGCCGAATTCGGAAAAACGATCGCGGGCTTTTTTTCGGACGAGCCCCGGTTCGGCAACGCCCCGACCTACGCGGGCATCATCGGCCGCTTCCCGATGGTCCTGCCCTTCTCGGCGTCCCTCATGGACGAGCTCGGCGCCGAGTGGGGAGGGGATTTCTCGAAGCGGCTTCCCGCTCTCTGGTACGAGGGAGGAGAGGAGACGGGAAGCGCCCGCTACGCCTACATGAACCTCGTTTCGAGGCTCTTCGGCCGGGACTTCATCGCCCGCATCGGGGACTGGTGCCGAGCGCGGGGCGTCGAGCTGATCGGCCACATCGTCGAGGACAACGGCGCCCACTCGAGGCTCGGCTACGGACCCGGCCACTTCTTCCGCGCGGTCTCGGGCTATGGGGCTTCCGGCCTCGACGTCGTCTACCAGATCTGGCCGGGCTACGATTCGGGGAGCTTCGCCACGCCCTTCGGCAACCTGGACGCGGATTTCTTCTACTGGGGCATCGCGAAGATGGCGAGCTCGGCGGCCCACATCGACCCGAAGAAAAAGGGGACGACGGTCTGCGAGGCCTTCGGCGCCTACGGCTGGCAGGAGGGGCTCAAGCTCATGAAGTGGCTCACCGACCACCTCGCCGTCCGGGGCGTCAACCTCATCATCCCCCACGCCTTTTCGCCGAAATTTCCCGATCCCGACTGCCCTCCCCACTTCCGCGCCCTCGGGATGAACCCCCAGTGGAAGCACTTCGGGGTCTGGTCGGCCTACGCGAACCGGGTCTGCCGCCTCCTTTCCGGCGGCGTGCACGTCGCCCCCGTCGCCGTCGTCTACCACGCCGAGGCCGAGTGGGGCGGGGAAGCGATGGGCTTCGAGAAGCTCGTGAAGGCCCTGTCCCGGGTCCAGATCGATTGCGACGTCCTCCCGATCGACGCGCTGGTAGACCCTGCCTCGGCGATTCTCGCCGAGGGTGCGGTTCTCGCCGAGGGGACACTTCGCGTGAACGGGGAAACCTACCGCGCCGTCGCCGTTCCCTACGCCCAGCGCCTTCCCGCGCCCTTCATCGAGCGGCTCCGCCTCTTCGCCGAGGCGGGGCTTCCCGTGTACTTCGTCGCCGGCTTTCCCGAATCGGCCTACGGCCAGGCCGGGAACGCGGGCGGGGCGGGACCGGAAGACCTCGGCGCGAACGGCACCGGAAAACGCCCGGCCCCCCCGAGCCCGGCGGAAATCCTCAAGGCCGCGGGGGCCCTCGTCGTCCCCACACCCGAGGACCTTTCAGGGGCTATCGCGAAAGCCGGGTTCCGCGACCTCGAGGCGTCGGATTCGCCCCCGAGCCTCAGGTACTGCCACTACCTCAAGGAGGGCCGGGACCTCTGGTTCCTCACGAACGAGGACATCGCCGCGACGGTCTCGACCCGGATCCTCCTCTCGAAGCCGGTCGACGTCGTCGCGTACGACGCCCTCGCCGATCGGGCCTACCGACTGGATTGCCGGATCACGGACGGGAAAACCTCCTTCCCCCTCGAGCTCGGGCCCTACGAATCCCTTTTCGTCCTTTCCTCCGACGAAGGACTCGCCCGCGAAACCTCCCTCGAGCCGCTCGCCGACCGGGGAAGGCGGGCCGGAAGGATCCCGATCGAGGGAAGCTGGAGGGTTTTCACCTCGACTCAGGAGGAACGGGAATTCAAGCCGGCCCCCGTGATCGAAGGGCTTGAATCCTCGGGGCTCGGGAACGTATCGGTGCCCGGCCCCCTCCGCGATTTCTCCGGGACGCTGAGGTACGACATCGATTTCGAGTACGCGGGCGATCCCGGCTTGGCCTCCCTCGCGCTCGACCTGGGCGAGGTTTTCGAGACCGCCTCGGTGGCCCTGAACGGCATCGAGGCGGGGGTCCGCATCTGTCCCCCCTACCGCTTCGAGGTCGCGGGCCTCCTCCGGAAAGGGAGGAACTCCCTATCTGTCTCCGTGACGAACACCCTCGCCAAGAGGCTCGGGAACAACGCCTTCGACCGCTGCATGGCCCAGGAGCCCTCTGGCCTAATCGGTCCGGTCGCGATACTGTTCTAGAATGGCTCAACGGGGACTGCGCGAACGGGCGGCGGGGATCGTCAACGGCCTCAGCATCGGCAACAAGATCTTCCTCTCGCTGCTCGGCGTTCTCCTCGTCGCGATCGCCTTCATGTGCGCCGCCGCCTTCTATTCACTCAACGTGTACAAGGAGAGGGCTGACTCCTCGGTCGTGAAAAACCAGCTCGCCCAGGCGGGCGACGACGTCGCGTACAAGCTCGCCCTCTGTGCCAGGCTTTCCGACATCCTGTTCAACGACCTCACGATCTACCGTCCCCTGGTGCGGTTTTACGACGGCGACCTCGCCGTATGGGAGGCCTACACGACGGGCGGCCTCCTCGACCGGCTCAGGCAGTACAAGGGCTCGAACCCCGAGATCGAGGAGCTGACGATGTACATCCTCAACCCGAGCCTGATACGCGCCGGGAACCTCCTGATCCCGGTGAAAGGGGTGGGGGAGATCCCGGGCTACGAGGCGGCGGCCGCGGCCCATTCCTCTCCCGTCTTTCGCATCGAGGATTATTCCCTCGCGAACCCGGGAGATGCGATGCCGGCGGGGAACGTCCTCGTCCTCGAGCGCCAGCTCTACAACCTTTCCGGCGAGCAGATCGAGCTCAAGCCCATCGGCATGCTCCGCCTCGAGCTCAACTCGTCGAGGCTTTTCTCTGCCGTTTCGAGGGGCCTCGGTTCCGCCGGCAACATGTGGGTCCAGGACGGCGACGGAAGGGTCCTCGCCGGAAAGGCCCCTCAGGCGGCGATGACGAAACGGGGCCCCGTCATCTCCCTTCCCATCCAGGCGACCTCATGGGTCCTCGAGGCCTGGGTTCCCGCCAGGCGGCCCTTCGACGGGCTGAAGGATTCGGCCCCCCTCCTCCTGATCGTCGCCCTCCTTTCGGTGCTCGCCCTCGCCGTCGCTTCCCGCGTCGTCGCCCAGGGCTTCGCCCGCAGGCTCCACCGCCTCGTCCTCCAGGCCCGCGAGGTCGAGTCGGGGAACCTCGCCGCCAGGGTCGGGGACGGAACGGGGGACGAGATCGGGGAGCTCGCGCGGAGGCTCGACCGGATGACGAGCGAGCTCGAGACCCTCATCAGGGAGAACTACGAGAGGAAGCTCAAGCAAAAGGAGGCCGAGCTCACGGCCCTCCAGGCCCAGATCAACCCCCACCTGCTCTACAACACCCTTTCGACGGTCTACTGGATGGCGACCGACATCGAGGCGGACGAGATCGCCCGCGCGGTCGACTCTCTCATCCGGTTTTTCAGGTATTCCCTCAACAAGGGATCGGGGGTCATCGCCCTGATCGACGAGCTGTCCCAGGCGAAGGCCTACCTCGAGATCCAGCAATACCGCTTCAAGGAATCGAAGTTCTCGTACGACATCGAGGTCGACGAGACCCTCCTCGGACACGCGATGCCCAAGCTGATACTCCAGCCCTTCATCGAGAACGCTATCCTCCACGGCTTCGACGGTCTCCCCTACCCGGGGAGGATACGGGTCTCCGTCCGCCGGTTCTGCGACGTCATGAGATTCGAGGTCGAGGACAACGGCGTCGGGATGCCCGAGGCGACGATCGAGCGTCTCCAGGACGGCCCGATCGAGGCGAAGCCGGCGGGCTACGGGATAGGGAACGTCCGCGAGCGCCTGAGGCTCCGCTACGGCTCCCGCGCGGCTATCAGGCTTTCCCGGATTCCGGGAGGCGGAACCCTCGTCGGGATCGACATCCCGCTCGAGGAGGATGGGGAGGGCGGACCAGACGCCCCGCCCCACGTAATATCAACAATCTTCGGGACAGGTTTGGGAAGCTGATTCTGTCAGCTTCCCGCTGGAGATTCCCGAAGATTGTCATCAACAATCTTCGGGACAGGTTTGGGAAGCTGATTCTGTCAGCTTCCCCTCAGAGATTCCCGAAAGTGTTATCAACAATCTTCGGGACAGGTTTGGGAGGCTGATTCTGTCAGCTTCCCCTCAGAGATTCCCGAAGATTGTCATCAACAATCTTCGGGACAACGATGGGACGCCGGACGGTCGCCGCGACGTCCCCCATCCTTACGCTTTTCTGGTCACGATCTCCGGGGCGGCCATGAGTCCGCAGGGAACCAGCTGGTAGCCCTCGAACCAGGTCGCGTCCTTCCGCTGGAACTCGTCCGGGCCGGTCCAGGCCGGCCATTTCTCGTTGAGGTGGAAGGGCCCGTGGGAGTTCCTCCGGTGCCCGAGCACCTCGATCGAAAGCTCCGCCTCTCCCCCGTGGAGGAAATCGGTCACGTCGACCTCGTTCGGCTCCCAGGCGGCGATGCCCGCCTCCTTTCCGTCGACGAGGACCCTGACCGCCACGCCTCGGTAGGAGGGGACGTGGACGAAGAGCCGCTCCCCCGGCGCCGCGCAAGCCTTTACCTTCGTCCGGTAGGTCAGGTTGCCGCCGAAGAAGGCGAGGCCCTGGGGAACCCAGTCGCCGATCGTGATGGCGGGAGCGGGGGCCGTCATGGCGACCGCCGTGCCCTCGACCGCCGCTCCGAAGTTCCCGAGGAGGTAGACGATCTCGAGGCCGGGATGGTCCTCGCGGTAGTCGCAGGAGAGGATCAGCTCGTTTTCCCCCGGCTTCAGAAAAGCCGGATCGACGGCCAGGAGCTTAAGCGATCGGTCGCACCACCATCCGCATTCGTCCTGGGCGAACAGCCTATGGCCGTTGATGCCGATTTCGAAGCTCTCCGGCTTCTCGACGGCGAGGAAGAGCGAGCCCGAGGGCAGGGCGTCGACCCTGAAGGAGTAGGAGAGCTGGATCGGGAGGGTCTTGGGCTTCAGGGTTTTCTCCCTGGCCCAGGGCTGGACCATGTCCCCCGAGCGGTGGGGCAGGCCGAGTGCCGCCCTGACCTTCCGGTCGGTCTTGAGGACCTCGTCAGCCGGGGACCAGGGGCCGTCGGCGAGCTTGAGGCGAGGCCGGTCCAGGACGAGGGCGTTGGCCTCGGAGAGCGAGTAGTCCCAGACGGCGGGCTCGAGCTTCTCGCGCCCCGTCTCGCGGAGCTCGGCGCGCGGGGCGGCCTTGAGGTTCCCGGCGGCCGTCTTCGGAACGACGAAAAGCCTCGAGCCGAGGGCGGGAAGGCTCGTGCGGATTTCCCACCCGTTCGCGCTTCCCGTGGCGTTCGCCGCGACGGCCTCTCCGGTTTCGGAGTCGAGCTCGACGGGGATGCCGGTACAGCCGGCGAAGCCCCTGACGAAAACCTTCGGGAAGGCTTCCTTCCGGTCCCTGACCAGGCACTGCTTCTGGGGATGGAGGCCCAGGGCGACGAAGTCCTCCCCGGTGTTGCAGAGGAAGAGGTAGAAGGCACCCTCGTCCTCCCTGAGGAGGTAGAGGACGGCCCCGATCTCGGCTCCCTTTCCGTCGGCGACCGATATCCGCCTCGTCGTTTTCGCGAGCGCCGACGAAAGCCCTTTCCTTGAAAGCTCGGCGGCGACGCAGGTCCTGGCGAAATCGACGGCCCTCTTCGAGGGCTTGGCGTCGACGAATTCCGGCACGGCGCCTGAGAAAACCACGAGGCCGCCTGCGGCCCTGAACTTCTCGAGCAGGGCGAGGGTCTCGGCGCGGATGGTGAGGAGATCGGGCACGAGGACGGCCCGGTACCTCGCCTTGAATACCGAGAGGACGGTCTCCCCGCCCGATCCGGAAACCTTTCCGAGGCGGGAGAGCATCTCCTCGTCGCCGTAGTCGAAATCGAGGTGCTCGGCGAGCAGGGCCTCGGTCATCCTCTTGAACGTGTCGTTGTAGGAATCGGTCTCGGCGGCCTCGAGCCAGCCCCGCTTGATCTTGAGCCACATGCTCTCCACGGGATGGATGACGAGGAGGTCGCGGACCTCCTCCCCCTTGCTCATCACGGCCTGGACCCTGCCGAAGTAGTCCTCGACCTTGGCGTAGCTGTCCGCCCAGGGGGATTGGTAGAAGATGGCGGCGGGGTAGTCGCGCTTGGCCTCGCCGAGCATCGTGTACCAGGCGAGGTGCTGGCAGCGGAGGTTGATGCCGCAGGCGGCCTGCCAGTCGCCCAGGGCCTTGTGGCCGGCGAAGGGGAAGTCCCAGCCCGTGCAGCCGTAGGTCTCGGAAATCCGCCATTTCCGACCGAACTGCCTCGCGACCGAGCTCACCTGCTTTGCCGTCGCGAAAACCCTCCAGTGCTCGGTGAGGAGGTCCATGCCGGGGGCCTGCATGTGCTCGTAGCAGCGGAGGGTCGAGCCGACCATGTTCGCCTGGCTCGAGAGGGTGTCCTCCTCGAGGACGTGGCCCGTGAACTGGATGTTGTGCTCGCCGCACCACTCGCCGATCTGCCTCATGAAGGCGTCGGAAAAGAGGTGGGTGACGCAGTCGTGATAGTGCCATCGCGCCTGGGAAACCGGTTCGCCCTCGAGGTCGAAGTAAAGCTCGAGGAGGCGGGGCAGGAGATCGTAGCCGTAGCGTTTGAGGAACACCTCGGGGAGCTTTCCCGTCCAGGGGAGGGAATCGGCGCGGTCGCCCGACCAGCCTCCTCCCTTCGGAAGCTTCCCGCCATGGTTCGGCTCGTCAGAGAAGATGCCCGGGATCCGCGTGCCGAAATCCGAGCCGAAGCGTTCGAGATAGGCCTTGTGGGTGACGTCGATGAATTTCCTCACGGCCTCGTGGCTCAGGGTGTCGAGGTAGGTGTAGCCGTTGTACCAGCGGCTCGTGTCGTTGAGCATCACCTCGAGCTTGAGGAGGGATTCCCCCGCCGCGATCGAGGCCGGCCTCTCTCCCCGTTTCAGGGACTTGACGTTCGAGGCGACGACCCCGTCGATCTTCGCGGTGAATGCCGCGATCGTCGAGTCGTTCCAGTCCAGGTCGCCCGGCTTCTCGAGGGTCGTCATCACGAGGGTCCTGGCCCGGTACTGCGGATCCTTCGTCACGAGGCCGCCGGCCGCGCCCGAGGGCCATCGGTCCTCGTCGTAGAGCCAGGCCTTCATCCCGTTCCTCTCCGCCTCGTCTACGCAGGTGCGGATGAGGTCGAACCATTCCTCGGAAAGGTAGGGGGTGTCGAGGCCGACGCGGGCGTGCATGAAAAAGCCGCCGAGGCCCATGCGGTTCATGGTACGGATCTGTCGCTTCAGTTCTTCGGCATCGAGCTTCCCGTTCCAGGCCCAAAAAGGGGCGCCGCGAAACTCGCGGCCGGGATTTCGGAATTCCTTCAGCAGGTCGTTTTTCATAAGGACTCCTTCCACGCCGTTCGGCGTTCCGGGAGAGTATACGACGGGTTCTCCCGGATCCGCATGGGCAATATCGCCAAATTCTAGCACGGAACCGTCAGGGACGAGGCTTCGCCGTGGGCAAAGAAAAGGCCTCCCGGATACCCGGGAGGCCCATGCCTGTCATGACACCGACGGGATACCCTCGTCCAGGCCTCAGGACACGATCCGGGGGGCGGGGCTCGGGGCCTGGTGCCTGGTCGTCAGGGTTTTCCCCTCGGCTGCGGCCGTGTGGATGCCGCTCATGATCTCGAGGACGTGGAGGGCGAGGTCTCCCGAGGCCCGATGCGGGCTGCCGGTCGCGATGCCCTCCGCCATGTCCGAGAGGCCGAGACCCCGCGAGTTCTCGGCGTTCGGGAAGAGGAGGGGAATCTCGCCGTACTCGCTCGCACCCTTCCGTTTCACGAGGACGGGGCCGCCGAAGGTGTTCGGATCGGGGACGATCATCGTGCCCTCGCTCCCGTAGATCTCGATCGGCGGATGCTTCGTGCCGCCCTTGACGTCGAAGCTCGTCACGATGGTGGCCGAGGCTCCTGAGGCGAAGTCGAGGAGGCCCGAGACGTGGGTGGGGACCTCGACCAGGATCTTCTGGCCGAACTTCTCCGCGCTCGTGATCGTCCTTTCCTTCCAGGTGGTTTTCGTCAGCCCCGCGATGCGGGCGACGGGACCGAGGAGGGCGAGGAGGGCCGTCAGGTAGTAGGGACCCATGTCGAACATCGGTCCGCCTCCCGCCTTGTAGTAGAAGGCGGGATCCGGGTGCCAGCTCTCGTGGCCTCCGCAGAGCATGAAGGCCGTCGCGCCGACCGGGGTTCCGATCCATCCGTCGTCGATGAGCTTCCGACAGGTCTGGATGCCGGCTCCGAGGAAGGTGTCGGGAGCGCAGCCTATCCTGACGCCCTTCGCCTTCGCCTGGGCGACGATCCTTTCCCCGTCGGCGAGGGTGATCGAAAGGGGCTTCTCGACGTAGACGTGCTTGCCCGCGGCTATGGCCGCCGAGCAGACCTCGGCATGGGCGGGCGGTATCGTGATGTTGAGCACGGCGTCGATGGCCGGATCGGCCAGGAGCTCGGCGACCGTGCAGGCCTTCGGGATCTTGTACTCCTCGGCCCGCGATTTGGCGCGTTCGGGGATGATGTCGGCGATGGCCGCCAGTTCCAGGTTCCCGAAGATCGTCGATATGTTCTTGAGGTAGATCGGGCTGATGTTCCCGCAGCCGATGACCCCGACTTTCATCTTCTTCATGGTTCCCCCTATCTCGCGGCCCAGAGAAGCCCGCGTTCCATGATCGTTCGCGCGGGTCCCGTGGCGAGGACGTCCGCGTGGTGGCCGAGCGAATTGTAGAAAACCCTGCCCTTGCCCCAGTACTTGGTGTAGACGACCGGAACGGTCACGCGGCCGTTCGACGCGTGGGGACCGTCGGCGACCGGAAAATCGGTGGTCGCGAGGACCTTCACCGCCGGATCGACGTGGATGTAGTACTGCTCCGACTTGATCGGGAAATCCTCGATCCCCTCGACGATGGGGCTGGAGTTCCTCACGGGCCGGACGACATAGTCGGTCCCGTCGTTCCCGGGGTGGGCGACCCACTGGCTCCCGGTCATGAACTGCCACTCCGTGCTTTCCCTGAACGAATCGCACATGCCGCCGTGGCAGCCGGCGATTCCGACGCCGCTCTCGACCGCCGCCAGCACCGGTTTCACCTGCTCCGGGGTGATCTTGCCCATCGTCCAGACCGGGACGATGAGGTTGAGAGAAAGGAGCTTTTCCTGGTCAAGGAAGGAATCGAGGGTATCGGAGATCTCGACCGAGAATCCCTTGCCCCGTAATATTTCCGCGAAGAGTTCGGAGACGGGAACCGGCTCGTGCCCGTCCCATCCCCCTCTGACGATCAATGCCGTTTTCATGCGATGCCTCCTGTCGATGTCCATCGTACTACCGATTTCCGCGGTCGACCGGCATCCGCTTGCCGACTTGTGGACATTTCTTGCTGTCGTTCGTATAGTGTCGGAAAATCATGAGAGCCTTTCCCGAGAAACGCCGATACGACGACGAGCTTCCCCTCCAGGCCTTCACCTCGAAGGATCTCGACTTCATGGCCCACTGGCATCGGGACGTCGAGTTCCTCTCCGTGCTTTCGGGCGGGCTCTCGGTCGGGGTCAACCGGCGGGAACGCTTCGCCGGTCCGGGCTCCCTGGTCATCTGCGCGAGCGCCGACATCCATTACTACGCGAAGGGCGAGGGCGGTTCCGAGTCCCTCCTCCTCATCTTCGCCCCCGAGCTCGCCCTCTCGGCCGCCGGCTGGCCGAACCGGAGGCGGCTCACCTCCAGCGTTCTCGTCCCGGAGGACTGCGAGGGGAGTCCCGAACGCGGACGCTTCCTTTCCCGCGCCCGATCCCTCGTCAAGGAGATTACGGAGGAGGCGACGGAGCGGCGCCTTTCCTACCGCACCGTGATCAAGGGCCTCGTCCTCGAACTCTGCGGCCTTGTCGAACGAACCATGACGGTCCCGGAGGAGGAATCCGGCGGGGTTTCGATGGTCGGGCTCGGGAGGATGCAGCGGGCGATCGATTACATCCACGCGAACGCGGCCTACCCCATCTCGCTCGCCGACGCGGCGAAAAGCGCCAGCTTGAGCCCCACCTATTTTTCCCGCGCCTTTTCCCAGACCGTGGGAACGGGATTCTCGACCTACCTGAACGCGGTCAGGGTCGAAAAGGCCCAGGTGCTCCTCGCCATGAGCGATCGGCCGGTCACGGACATCGCCTTCGAGTGCGGGTTCGAGAGCGTCAGGACCTTCAACCGCGAGTTCCGCAAGCTCAGGGGCGTGACACCCCGCGAGGCGAGGGGATGAAAAAGCGGAGGCCCACGCCCTTCGACCGGTTCGCCTCCCGGTACCCGCTCACCGATCGCGTCACGCTCTATTTCGACTCGAGAGCCGGCGCGCTCGGGGCGGTGTTCACGGGACTCTCCATGCCCCTCGTCGGCTTCGTCGGGAGGAAGCTCGGCATGGATTCGACGATGCTCACGATCCTCGGCGAGACCCCGTACGTCGCCCTGCTTTTCAACATCTGGTTCGGCCGGCTGGCCGAAGAGGGCGACAAGGCCGCCTGGGTGTTCTGGCCCAGCGTGATCGCCCGGGGTCTCGTCGCCCTGGTCGCCTTCGTCGTCTCGCCCGTGCCCTTCCTCATGGTGATGGGGGCCTACAA
Organism: Spirochaetaceae bacterium UBA1318; assembly: GCA_002307015.1. Classification (GTDB taxonomy): domain Bacteria; phylum Spirochaetota; class Spirochaetia; order Treponematales; family UBA1318; genus UBA1318. Next base: position 12,370 of record DBTK01000150.1, on the reverse strand, counting down.
CATTCTCGCGTCGATCTCGGGCCCCGCCTATTCCGGCATCATGAAGGCGAACTACTCGAACCGCTGGCGCGGGGAGATCATGGGCAACATCCGCATCATGATCCAGCTCATCGCCGGAATCCTCTCGACCTTCGCCGGCTGGTTCATGGAGGTCCACCAGGGAGGCTACCGGATTCTCTTCCCGATAGCGGCCGCGTTCGGCGTCGCCAACAGCATCGTGTTCCGACGGATCAAGGTCAGGGAGCCGGGCCACGGCCATCGCGGCCATGACGACGGCTCCCCGTCCCCCGATTCCCGGCCGGCACGACCGGCAGGATTGGAACGACCGACAGGATCGTCGGGGTCCGGCCAGGGGCTTGTCTCCCGCGTCCGCTTCGGGCTGCTCGAGACCCTTGCCACGGTCGGGAGGGACGCTCCCTTCCTCGCCTTTCTCGTGATTTCCTTTTTCATGGGCATCCCCGACAAGTTCGTCATCCCGCTCGAGCCGATACGCTTCGTCGACGAGCTCCACATGGACTACGCCACCGCCGGCCTCATCCAGGGGACGATCCCCTACGCGGCGGCCCTCCTGGGCTACGCCATATGCGCCAGGATCTCGAACCGGGTCAGCCCCTTCGTCCTTCTCATCGCGGTCGGATTCCTCTCGTCCACGCGCTACCTCGGCACGGCGCTTGCGACCAACTCCCTCCACCTCATCCCGGGCACCTTCCTGAACGGCCTCGCGAACGCCGGCTGGGATCTCCTGCCCCTTTTCACGATCCTGCTCCTCGCCGGTCCCTCGTCGCTGAGCCTCTACATGGGGGTCTACAACTTCCTGATCGGGGTCAGGGGGATTCTGGGCCCGCTCGTCGGCACCTGGATGTACCAGGGCCTCCGTCTTCCGATCGTCGACGTCTACTGGCTCGCGTTCGCGACCGAGATCGTCGGCACCCTCGCCCTCCTCGTGTTCACCATGAAACTGCGCAGGGGATCGGGAGCCCCGGAAGGTCGCACCGGGGGAAATCCGTGATAGAATCCCGCACGGGTTCACGGCGGGGAAGGAGGCGACTTGAAAGCGAGGGAAGGGCTCATTCAGGAGAGAAGGGGTGCTGTAGAATGACAATTCGAATTTCTCTTTGCAAAATTATTCTTCCAAGACGGTAGTGGCCGATAGCTCGTCCTGAAAGCGCCTGGCCTGCGAACAAAGTTCAACGACATGAGACCATTGGGTTTGTACATCCTTAGCACAATTCTGATATTGCCTTTTTGTTTTTCTGATTCGACGTCCTTTGGGCAAATTCACGAGACGAGCTTCCATTGTCAAGGAGCATTCAAGATCGGCAACTATTCGCGGAATATCTGATGCAACGGCAGCGGCCAACCACGCTTCAGTGGCTTTTGAAGGTGTACATAATACGGTTCTGGCACCTAACGTCCTGATTCCGAGCCACGAGAGGACAACCGCTCGGAGAGACTCAATTGTCGCAGCCGGTGGAGGGCATTTCTGGGTACAGGGTAACGGCAGCACGCCGACAGGATCAACAGAGAGATCTGAATAGCTTTTATCAGCGACATCGGCGTCAACATGAATAATAAGCAAATCGAAGTGAAAGAGTGTCGGATCATTTTCGAGGCTCCCAAAGCCTCTTGCTGCCGCAGCACGACACCATTTATATACACCGCCCCAACCTCCCTGCATCGTTGGACGCGTTGCTTCCGGTTGCAGCTGGGTAAGTACGAATGGTCGGTGTATGCATGCTTTTAAGACCGCTTCGATAATGATAAAATCCGTATCGCCTTCGGCTACAAGGCCAATTGCGAGATCAGACATGGGGCATGGCTCCGAGACTACCCATGAGCCAAAGTCGGGAAAGCGGGTATTCCGCTTGCCTCGACGCAAGCTCTGGTGTCAGCTTGATACGATTCACGACTGTCTCACCGTTACTGTTGCGATCGATAGCAAAAAGGCGTATTGCATCGTCGTTCAAATCAAGACCATCAAGCACGGCGGGATTATGCGCCGTGAAGATAATCTGTTTATTCCCATCATCTTTTTCGATCCAGAAACATATTTTCTGTATAAGTGCGGCCGCAAGCCGAGGGTTCAGCGCCTGGTCGATATTATCAATCGCGAAGAACTTGGGCGCCTGCGGAGAAAGACAGAGAATAGCTGCGAAAAGAACATAGAGTGCACCTTCGCTCGCATCATAGGCTGTGAGTGTGTTACGGCCTATTTTCATGAATCGGTCTGTAAAGCGAAGCACATTCTTTGTCCGGGCTACTGAAGGCGAAAGAAGAGTCCCTGCTGTTGACGTGGTATCGACGGTTTTTACCCAATCGACAAGCTCAAGCACATTGTCAAGCAGATCTTCATCCGAATCGAGGTGTGCCTTTTTAAACTCTGCGAAGGCCTCCGCAAGTCTCCCTCCCGAAAGCCCGAGAGGATCTCGCGACTGAGGATCTCCTACCATGCCCCGCAACGTTGCGGTTGCCGGCGAATAGATCGCATAGTTTTGAAGTAGCTTCATGAGGATGGCTGCCCTGTTGCCGGGTTCGAGATCAATCAACTTAAGGGCGGATAATCCTTTATCTTTCGTTAAATTTTTCCCGCTTCGAACGCCGTCGGTAACGATTTCATTTATCCCGTCATTGAGGTATTCTGTCTTGAAGTGCCAGGCCGGATTTGGATTTTCGAGGGGATTGAGCAGACTTATGCGGAAAATGGCTGCTTTACCTGATTCCTGGTCGCTATCCGAGGCTGACAAACCGATATGAGCCGGAGCCTGAGAAGATGCGAAAGAGGACTTGTATAGGCGAGGTAGGCCAGGTCTGACACCTCGGCGAAGCAGCGATTCATCGTCGACTATACCATTTGCCCCGGCACCAAGAACGCCGATGGCTTCGAGAACATTGCTTTTTCCGACGCCGTTCGCCCCTATGAGGCAATTTACTCGACCCAATTCCAAATCGAGGCTCTGAATGGATTTGAACCCGTCTATGGTAATCGTCCGCACCATTGTAGATACCTCCGTAACGCAATTATAGCGAGATTATCATAACTAACGCTACATAATGAAGCCGGTTAGGCGAGAACAGGTGATATTGTGAATTCTTCTTGGGTCGATCCTGGGTTTTTTCACGCGGCGTCGTCGTAGAATGGCGAGGGTACCCTGGGGTAGACGCGATAGACGTGGCGGTAGACCTCGTCGGTCTTGTCCCTCACCTCATCCTCCGTGTAGGCGGAGGGAAGTCCGGTCTGGTCGGCGTAGAGGAAGTCCCTGATCGTGACCTTGACCGCATCCCTCGTCTGCTCGCTCTCCTCCCAATGCTCGTTCATGAGCTTTTCGGCCTTGAGCTTCCCGAGCAGCTCCTTCGCCACCTTTTTGATTCTGTCGATGTCAGGCTTTGAAAGATCGGACTTCTTGAGCAGGTCGAAGACGGCGAGTGATTCCTCGTCGAGGCCCTCGCGGGCGGCGCGCGAACCTTCCTCGTCCAGATCATGGACGAAGCGGATCAGTTCCTCGAATATCCTTTCGATGGTCGCGCGATCCTTCTCGCTGTTGTATTCCGCGACGATATCCTCGTAACGTCTCTGAAGGTTCGTTCTGAGCGGATTCCGTTCCAGCATGATCTGAAGCCGCGCTTCCACCGCATGCTTAAGGTTTTGGACCGTCGTTCGTTTCGCGGGATTTTTTTCGAACTCCCTCCTCAACCGTTCGAAATCGATCCGGCTAATATCGAAAACGGTATGCGGTTCTCCAATCTCCCCGCCGGTGGTCACGATGGCGGCGTCGACCAGGGCCTGGAATTCCATGATGATAGCGCTGATGTCCGTATGTTCCCGATCCTTCTGGAGGCTCGCGTAGACCGTGCTGATCGCATCCTTCGCTGTTCGGTACTCGTTCACGCCGGGAATGGTGATGCATGACTTGAATCGTCTGAAGACCTCGCGACAGTACGACTCGAAGCGCTTTCGGGTTTCGTCGTTTTGGTTGGCCGCCTCCTTGGCGCGGTTGATCGCGTCGTTCCGGGCGAAGCTTGTCTTTTCGAGAAGATCGTCGAGCGCGACGTGTTGGCCGTCGAGAAACCCCCGCACGAGCTCTATCGATTCGATGAGGGTCGCGAGGAGGTCCTCGTTGGTTCCCGCCGGATTGACTGGCCCTGTACCGGGCTCGCGGCCCGTGTCGCCGGTGCCAGCGAAATCGGCCAGCGCCTTTTCGAGGTACTTGATGATGCCGCAGTAATCGACAATGAGGCCGTTCGTCTTTCCCTCGGCGGTGCGGTTGGCGCGGGCGATGGCCTGCATCAGGGTATGGGCCTTGAGTGGCTTGTCGAGATAGAGGGTCGAGAGGCAGGGCACGTCGAAGCCGGTGAGCCACATTGCACAGACGATGGCGACGCGGAAGGGATGGGCGCTTTCCTTGAACGCGTCATCGAGGTCCAGGTGCTGACGGTTCCGGTATTCCGGCCTCGTCCTCAGGGCCTCGGGAATATCGATACCGTCCTTCATGAGCCGGCGATGCCCGGTTATGTCGATGTTCCATTGCCGGAATTTTTCCACCTCGCCCTGTTCCTCGCTCACCACGACGGCGAAGCGGGTCTCCCTCATCCAGTCCAGCTGACGGCGAAGGGCGAGCTCATCCTGATCGTCACGGGTGCCGTGGGCCTCCTTCTCGAGGGCCGCGATGCGCTTCTCCCATTCGAGTTTGATGAGATCGTACATCCGAACGCAGGTGACCTTGTCGATGCAGACGATCATCGCCTTGCCCGACTCCCACGAGGTCGAGTAATGAACGACGAAATCCTTCGCCACCTGTTCGAGCCGCTTTTTCGCGGTGATGACGTGGTAGTCCCGCGCGAGATCGGCTTCGAGCCTGAGCTGTTCATCGACGCTCCCCAATTCGATATCCTCCAGCTTTTCCGCGATGCGTTCGTTGAGGTCGTTCATCGCGATCCCGAGCTTCTCGCCGCGGGCGTCGTAGTAGAGCGGGACGGTCGCGTGATCGTCGACGGCGCGCTGAAAATCGTAGGTGGAAACGTACTCGCCGAAAACGCGCCTCGTGATCTCGTCATCCTTGAAAAGCGGGGTGCCGGTGAATCCGATGAAGCTCGCGTTGGGCAGGGCGTTTCTCATGTTGAGGGCGAGGGTCCCGTACTGGGTCCGGTGAGCCTCGTCCGTGATGACGATCACGTCGTTCCGGTCCGTGTAGGGCTGTTCCGGCTCAACCTCGATGTTGAACTTCTGGATGAGGGAAAAGACGTAGGCCTTGTTCTCCGCGACGAGACGGTTGAGGTCGCGGCCATCGGAGGCGCGGCACCGGTCGCGGTCGTTGTTCACGATGCCGCAGCCCGCGAAAGTCTTATAGATCTGCGTGTCCAGGTCGTCGCGATCGGTGAGGATGAGGAAGGTGAAATTGCCTCCCAGCACGCGTCGGATCTTCCTGGTGAAAAGCACGATGGAATAGCTTTTACCGGATCCTTGCGTATGCCAAAAGACGCCGAGCCTGCCGGCGAGGGCTTCCCGATTCCTCACCGCGTCGACCGCCCGATTCACCCCGAGAAACTGGTGGTTGCGCGCGATGATCTTCACCGGCTCCCCGTGGGAATCGTCGAAGAGGATGAAGTTCTCGAAGAGGTCCATGAAGTTCCTCTTGTCGCAGACACCCTTGAGGAGGGTCTCCATGTCCACCACCCCCCTCTCGTTCTCGGCGAGGCGCTTCCATTCCTGGAAATACTCGAACTTCGCCGTCACCGTGCCGACGAGGGCGTCGATCCCGTTCCCCAGAACGATGAAGGCGTTGTGGCGGAACGCATGGGGTATCGTGTCCTTGTAATCGCAGATATTCTGGTCGAAGGCTCGGCGGATATCCTTACTGACATTCTTCAGTTCCATGAAGAGTAGGGGGATGCCGTTCACGAAGCCGACGATATCGGCGCGCTTGCGGTACAGGTCTCCCCGTATCCAGAGCTCCCGCACACAGAGAAAACGGTTGTTTCCGGGAACCCTGAAGTCGAAAACCGCGAGGCGTTTTTTTTCCTGCTCGCCCTGTGCGTTCCGGTACGAGACGAGGACGCCGTTCAGGAGGAGCTCGTATTTCTCCCTGTTCGCCGCGGCGAGCTTCTGCGAAACGCCCTCCTCGACGATCTGCCGCACCGCCTCGTCGTAGGCCGAGTCGGGGAGGCTGGGGTTGAACTCGACGAGCTTCGCCCGGAGGTCCCGGGTCAGCACCACCTCGCGATCGTTCTTCCTGCCGAGGGTGCCTTCGGGCCCGAAGCCCTCCGCGTTGTACGCGTAGATCGAGTCCCAGCCGAGCTTCTCTTCCAGGTACTCGGCGGTGGTTTGCTGGACCAGGGAATCCTCGGTGAACGATGCTCGGCTCATGGTTCCCCCCTACGTCGAAACATAAACTCGCAAGGCCTTTTTGGTCCACTTGTTGTCATATAGGCATCTCATTGCACTGGTGCCATTTATCATAAAATCGGCTATCGGCGATCACCTTCGCAGCGGCTTCACTCCACCCTTGCGCTTAATGCCAAATCCAATGCGGAAAATGTCAGGCATTTGAATGCGACCATCATCCAATTTTGAAAATACGCCCAGCTCGACAAGATCGTCTATCAAGCCATCCTCGCCCTTATCAAGACGCCGAGGAGGAAGTTTCATATCGTTTCCAGACTGCTGTCCTAGAGATTCTATGAGATGTTTCGGCTGCCAAATGCCAATCAGGTCTCCGTATTCGCACGGTACGGTCAGTCCTACTTCCCCGAGAGGCTTCAGACTGTCATTCACCCACGGATAATCCTCGATTATCTCGTTTCTCCGATTTTCGGAGGCTCCTGAAACGCCGATCGACAACGCCTTCGGATCGACAGGGTAGTCCCAGTCATCCATGGGACGCTGATCGGCGGCGGTTTTCAATGCCGAGAACACGCTGCGGGGACTCACCTGTTCACGGCCGTCGATCAGATGGTTCACCAACCATGAGTATGGAACGCCACGCTTGTTTCCACTCTCGCCCCGTGCCATCTTGGGACCGGCAATTTCAGCAAACAGGCGGCTTTGCGCCCCCTCTTCGTATCGAAGTTTGTCAGGAACCATCCAGGCGCTTGTCTGCGAGTTCTGTTTCCAGACCATGTCGAACTCTGAGGCGCAGAAGCTTCGTATTTCATCCCCGAATGCAGGTACATTCCCCAACCGTTGAAAAACGAGAGCGTACAGATCCGTCTTCCTCCAGAGCAGATCGAGTTTCCGTGCCAGGAGCTTTGATGCATCGGGGAAGGAAACGATCCCCGGATCTTCGAGCATATCAGGGCGGACGAATAACTTGGGACGTATGTTGACGTACGAGCGGATGTCGAGGGATACCCTGAACAGGGCGGACGCTATGGGACGAATATCCGTCCAGGTATCCGCCAGGCGGTCAAGGGCGTCGAAGACGATCAAAACCTTTCTGCCTTCGGCGCCGAAACGAGCGTCAAAATCCCGCATTCTTCGATCAAACAACTGGGGATCTACAGAGACAGCGTCAGCCCTTGATTTCCAGTCTGCAGCCGTCTTCGGAGTATCATTCTTCAGGACGGAAAGGATGATCGCTCGCCAGACATGCTCCGGTTTGCCGCCCTGGGCAACGAGAAGGTTGATCGTATCCTTGTTCGGATACACATCACGAGGAAGTGCCCCGAATCCCTGTCGCACATCCATGGTAGCGTACTGCTTTAGTCCGAACGTGTCGGAAAGAACGTTCCGGAATGCTTCTTCGGAAAGGGCCCGCCACCAGAATGTTTTGCCCGCGCCACGGATACCGGAGACGATGGAGACATCGGGGTCAAGCGCCTGGGCGTGGCTCTGCGGCAGATACATGAACGATGGAGAAATATCCTGAGTTTGCGATTCGGTGATGGCATCAGGGAAAGCGGCCCGGATCGCCTCCCGGACACGGCTGCCGTCAAGGCTGGTGCTCATTGCCTGCCTCCCGGGAGCCGTTCGTCGATGCACTGGAACAGTTCGCCGAACGTTGCCGAAATGAAATCGTCGCCGAGAGTGCCGTCGGCGAAAAGTGTCGATGAAAACTCTAGGAAACGTTTGTTCCAGAACACGCGATGCGGATAATGCGGGGCATCGGTGTCCATGAGGTCATAATTAAACACCTCGGCGCCGGTCTCATCCTCCGTTTCATAGATCGTCGAGGTAAACAACTCGTGGGAATGCTCAATGAACGACCGTGTCCGACGCGATTGATCCTCCTCCGGGAACATCGCATGTATCATGACGATCTTGTTCCTGACGGAAAACAGCACGCTCGGCCGCTCCATCCAATGGGAGAAAAGCAGCTTGTATCCCTGCCAGGTCTGGTCGGTATCGACGGCAAACATCAATACGGAATCTGCAAGGCCGACAATGCTCACCGCGGCAAGGTCATGAAGCCCCGCACGCGCGTCGATGAGGACGACGTCCGGTTTATAGGCAGTTTCAAGAGCCTCGATCATCCGGCGCGCGCGTGCACCGAACCCTTCAACCCCGCCGGCGGCCCGCGGAACATCGACAAATGAGCGGGATAATTTGGCAAGGTAGTCGTGTTCGTCGATGCCGAATGCAGGCACGATCCGTACGGAACCGCGCATGCCCGGCATCTGCGAGATTGGGCTCAAGGCGGCCATCCGTTCAACGATCGGAGCGCTTTGTCCTACGGCGTCCTCGACAAACCAATCAACGATACCGACCTCAGGCAGTTCCGAGAAAGGAAGCAGTATGCCCGACAGTCCGGGTGATTCAAGATCAAAGTCGATGAGGAGAACGTTCTTGCCAAGCGTTCCAAGGTGATAGGCTTCCATTACGAGGGCCGTTGATCTCCCCACCCCGCCCTTCAGGCCGTAGAAGGCGACTCGAGTGGGATGGCTCCCTTTAGCCGCTGCTCTCGCCCAATCCTGTCCGGTCACCTGGCGATCGAGAATCCGGGCCGACCAATTCGTTCCCGCGGGGACATACTCTACGATGTCAGGATCATGGAGCATAAGGTCGGGATCGAAGAAATCATCGGTACCGAGAATATGCCGACCGTCAAACCGACCGTATGCGCCCAATTCGATCCAGACGGGCGCGGAAAGCTTGTCCAGACGTTCGACTTCCGGTGCATCCGCATTAACGACAATCCGCAGTTTTCCATACAGGTCACGGATAATTATGCCGTCTGCAAGTAACTCGGGAACCTTCTCCGCAAGACTCCCGATGAGGTTGTCCAGGGCTGAATCAAACCTTACGTCACTCATGCTATCTTTCCATCCTTCCGGGCCTGGTCCAGCATCATCTGCACTTCGCGGGCCGCGGTCTCCCACTTGGGAAGGTCGGTTCGTCCAAGTCTCTCATGCTCTACGTCTGCCGAATACCGCTGGTCGATGCTCCAGGTCGAGAATGATGTAATCGTCTGAATCATGGCCGCGTATCTTGCCGACTCAGGGCTTGCGCTAAGTATACCGGTGGTCTGACAAAGCTTATCCACATGAGCATGATACTTTTTCCATTTTTTTTCATCGGCCAGTTTGAATGCATCCCAATCTACATCGCCGTTCATCCCGGGAGGCAGGATACCCAGGCACCGATAAAGCGCCTTGAGCCCGCATTCGGCGGAGAAGCCCAGCAATTGTCCGGCATTACCGAATCTTCCAAGGACTTTAAGACTTTCTGCGTCCTTCCAGTGACGTACCGCCGATTCCTCGAAACTCACCACTGCCATACCGTAGTTCCTCCAGAGAATGTACCGCGCATTTTCGCGGATCGCTTCAGAAACAGCGGATTCATACCTCGATCTCCCCGCTCATCAGCCGGGGCAGGAGGAGGTCACGGGCGCGGGAAAGCTGACTATTGTATCGGTCAAGCGTATCCAACTGCAGTCTGACAGGAATCATGTTTTCCTCAAACACCTTCAATAGTGGTGATGGAGGTACAAATAGAAATCGGCTCTGTGCAAAATCGCGATTAAGGCCAGGTACAGCTACATCGGTGCTCATAAAGGTCATGCTTTGTAGAGCGTAGTAGATATACGATGATGTTTGCTGCTTATCGATGTAATAAACGGTATCAATTGGCCAGCAACCTTTTGTCGACCAATAGACGCTCCCGACATTTCCTTTTCGACCAACAATAATACACGGTCCTTCTACCAGTGCTTTATCATGACATCCAACAATGCCACTGGAACCATACACGGGAAATTCACCAATATTACGATTTTCCTCTTTCAAGGCTTTCCCGTAATTTAATGGCGCTATTTTCCCAATCGTCTTCCTCTCCCATCCCTCTGGCACGCCGTCGACGATTCTCACGCGCTCGTGGCCGGGGAAGCGGAGGTCGACGAACCACTCCCGGTAGAGGAGCCGCGCCGCCTCCTCCAGCAGCCCGATCCGCCGCCGGTTGTTTTCGATGAGGTCGTCGTAGGCGGAGAGGATGGAGGCGATATGAGTTTGTACATGGATATCAGGAACATCAAGTTCTAGCGAGAGTAATTTTTCTTGACTGAGATTGTCCTGCGCTGCTCCTTGAGTAAACTTTTGATATCTCTTTTTAAGGCTAGAGTCGAAAAAATACTTGATAAATCGTACATCCGCTTTATCTGGATCAGGAATAAATCCAATAATGCTGTCAGGGAAACAAGCCTCTATTCCTAAGATCGCAGTGTCGGCAATATTGGCTGCAATGGTGATGCAAAGGGTTCCAGTATTCCATATACGACTTTGGGCTAGACCTTCCTCGCTATATGTCTGTTGATAGTTTGTTATATAAAGGCCTGCATGTTTTACATCCCCTGTTTGGATAAACGGATATGGACCGCCGTAAAGGTAAGCGGCGTCACGGGGACGGTTTCGCGAACGTCCACGACTGACGTATCCTAATTCGTCCAGCCTTTTTTTCTCCCACTTCATATCCCCAGCCCCTCGAAGTTGCGCTGGATCGTCGCGGCGAGCTTGTACGCCTCGGCGTCGAGGTCGGCGAGCTCGAGGTGAATGTCGCGCATGGTCTGCTCGAAGTCGAAGTCCTCG
>DBTK01000150.1:749-1061 GCA_002307015.1 Spirochaetaceae bacterium UBA1318 | reverse complement strand
CGACGTAGCGGCCGGGGGTGAGGCTAAAGTCGTTTTTCGCGAGCTCAGCCCGGTCGACCACCTTCACGAGGCCTTCGACGTCGCGGAGCTTCCCCTCCGGGAATCGCCCGGTGAGCCAGAGGGCCTGCTTCCAGAGGTAGCGCGAGGCCTTGAGCTGGGCCACGGCGATCTCGCGGGCGCCGTCCGCGTCCTTGAAGGCCTTGTTCGCGTCCCGCCACGACCAGGCCTCCCCGTCGCTCGCGGCAAACTCGGCGCGGCAGGCGTCGACGAGGCGGCCCGCGAGCTTATGGGCGAGGTCGGCGGCCTTCGCCG
>DBTK01000150.1:0-375 GCA_002307015.1 Spirochaetaceae bacterium UBA1318 | reverse complement strand
TTTTTTGGCGGAACCCCGCCGATCCCGAAACGAGGGAATCGAGGGCGGCGTCGAACTCGGCCCTCGCCGAGAGCAGCTCGGTCTTGTCCTTCCGCTGATCGAGGTAGGGGGCGAGAGAGGCGGCGAGGGCATCCATCGCGGCGATGAAGGCGGGGAGCGGCTCGGCCGTCGCGGTTCCGTCGTCGTCGCTCCCGGGGGCGAAGCAGGCCTCGGCCTCCGCGATCGTCCCCTCGCAGTAGTTCGCGACCAGGTCCAGGTAGCGCTCCGTCTCGCCCCGGTAGAGCCGGACGATGGCGAGTAGGTTCTTCTCCTGCTCGGGGGAGAAGTCGTAGATCTTCCTCGTCACCTTCCGGTAGACGTTCCGCGCGTCGATCA
>DBTK01000093.1:4342-30692 GCA_002307015.1 Spirochaetaceae bacterium UBA1318 | reverse complement strand
CACTTCAGATTTGAACTGGCGATTCATAATTGCAAATTTCTCCATTGTCCCCTAGTATCAAGGTATGAAGGGATTATCCGTCCGCCAGCAATTGATTTCTACGCTTTTTATCGGGATGGCCGGACTTCTCGTATTCGTGTCGCTGACCCAGTTCGGAGCGAAAAGACAGGCTCTCACGGAGATGAACCAGATCCGGGCCGCCTCCGATGTCCGCCTCATCCAGCTCTACCTCGACCTCGAGCTTCCCGGAAGCTGGAGCCTGAGTTCGGACGGTCTCTACAAGGGTGGGGTCAGGGTGACGGCGAACTGGCGGCTCAATTCCGAGCTGAGGAAGCTGCTCGCACCGGACGTCTCCTTCTCTTTTCTCGTGGGTTCCCCGCCCGAGGAAATCCGGAGGGGATTTTCGGGCATGATTCCGCCCACCTTCCTGATGCGGTTCCTTAGCCGGGGGGCGCCGAAGGTCGGGCCATCGCTTCCGGTGGATTTCATCCCCCACCTCACCAGGGACGGGATTGCCGCGGACCTCATGGGAAGCGACGGTAAACCGGTCGGCTGGCTCAGCATCACCACGGGAGGGGGAATCGGGGCCAACTTCCAGAAGGATGTCCTCACCTCGTTCTTTATCGAGCTCTGCCTGTTCACCGCCCTCCTCCTTTTTGTGCTTTACATCGTCATCTTCAGGCTCTCCTCGCCGATCGAGCGGCTGATCGAATCGAATATGGCGATCGCCGCGAGGAACGAGCACCTCCAGCGCCTCTCGAGGATCGATCCCCTCACCGGACTCCTGAACCGGAGGGGCCTCATCGAGATCATGGAATCCCCGGAGTACCGGGCGACGAACGAGAACACCGAATCGATCGTCGCGATGCTCGACATAGACGATTTCAAGCGGGTGAACGACACCTATGGCCACCTCTGCGGGGACTACGTCCTACGGGAACTGGGTGTTCTCATCAAGAAATGCGTGAGGAAACACGACCTTGGCTGCCGCTGGGGAGGCGAGGAATTTCTCGTCGTCTATCCGGACATTGCTTCCGCCGTCACCTCCGAAACCGTCGAGAGGCTCAGAACAGCCATCTGCGAACACGATTTCACCTACGAGGGCAGGAAAATCGCGGTCACGGTGACCATCGGCATCACCCTGTTCGGCAGTCCCGAGCGGTTCACCGAGGCGGTTGACGAAGCCGACGACGCACTCTATCAGGGAAAGCATGCCGGAAAGAATCGGGTCGTTTTCTACAGTCAGGGTTCTTGCAATGGTTGATTCGTTATAAATATCTATTTATCAATAATGGTAATCTCCTCCCGCGTACGCTATAGTTAGTTCACTGGTACATCGCATCATCATCCATGATGGTCGTGACCCTGGTCGCCTCAAGCCCGACGACACCGCCCGGACCACCTCTGGTAGACATCGCCAACCGGAGAAAAAATGGGTCGTCCTCCAAAAAGTACATCCCGGAAAAAAATCCGCTTCTCGGCGTTGATTCTGGATATCGTCATTTTCGCGATTGGCGCCATGGGGATTATCGGCTGGATCCTCGACATTTCAGTCCTGCGTTCCGTCATTTCCGGCCTGAAACCGATGAAGCCGGCCACCGCCTTAGTCACCATAATCGCGGGTCTTTCACTCCTTCCGACCACGAGGGGGATGGATGGGGGCATCACAACCCCGCGTCTGCTCATAGTCAGGATCGCCTCCATCGTCATCGTCGTTTTCGCCGCCTTCAATCTTCTCGAAGCCGAAACCGGAAGAAGCTTGGGAATCGCGCGGCTCTTCGCCCTCCGTGCGGCGGGGCTTCCCGGTGGAGACCCGATGAACGCGCTCATCACCCCGATAACGGCCGTCGCCTTCGTCATCCTGGGGCTTTCCCTCTTCCTCATGACCCTGCCGGTACCGGTCCATTCCCCCCAGATCATGGCGATCACGGTCGGCTCGGTCGTATTCGCGGACCTCGTCGGCTATCTTTACGGCATCACCGCTCCAGTCGGGATCGCCACCTATTTCCAGATGTCCTTTCATACGACGGTGGCCCTCACCCTGTTCTCGGTCGGGATTCTACTGTCTAAATCCGGCGGAATTCCTAGCTGGCTGCGTGAGAAAAGCATGCGAGGAATCATGCTCAGGGGCTACCTTCCATTCGCCATTCTCGTCCCGCTCGGTCTCGGACTCCTCCAGGTAACGCTCGAACGGACGGGGACGTTCGATCCCTATTACGGAGAGGCTGTCGGTACCGTCCTCGTTTCCCTTTTCCTCATCGCCATTTTCGCTTTGAACGCTCATCTGCTCGGCAAGGCCGAAAACCGGATACAGGAAGCCAAAGAAGGACTGGAACGGCAGGTCGAGGAGCGCACAAAGGCCCTCGCCATGATCAACGACTCCCTCGCAACGAGCGAGCGGCGTTTCCGCGCCCTCATCGAGAACGGAGAGGACGTAATATCCATGATCGACGTGAACGGAAAGACCCTCTATATCAGTCCCTCTATCGAACGGGTGCTTGGATACACGGTCGAGGAGTTCACGAACATGCACGCCACCGGCCTCATCGACGTCGAAGCCCACGAGGATATTGTGAAATACTTCGTCAGCCCGACCCCCGGAGCCTGCATCAAAACCCCGCCGTTCCGCTATCGACATAAAAACGGCTCGTGGCGCTGGATGGAATCGGTGAGCACAAACCTGCTCGAAGATCCGGCATTCGGAGCAATCGTCACGAGTTCGCGGGATGTAACCGAGCGCGTTTTCGAGGATTCGAGGCAAAAAGCCGACGAAAAACGGCTCGAGGAACTCATCGAAACGAGAACCACTGAACTCGCCGGTGAACGCAACCTCCTGAGAACCATCATCGACGCGATTCCCGATCAAATCTACGCGAAAGATGAAAAAAGCCGTTTCACACTCGCAAACCTAACCACAAGCAGGACCCTGGGCTGGAAAAATCCGCGGGATGTCGTCGGCAGATCCGACGCGGAACTGCTGCCCTCGGCTGTCGCGTTGAAATCGGAGGAGGAAGAGAAAGCGATCATCGAGAGAAGATTGGTGTCGGTCAATCGCGAAGAGAAAATGGACCTGGGCGAAGGCGAGTGTCGATGGTTCTCCATCACGAAGGTTCCGCTTAAGGATGGAAATGGGGACATCATAGGACTGGTCGGCATAAATCGGGACATCACGCTGGACAAATGCGACGAAGCCATTCGCCAGGCCGCGAAGGAATCGGCCGAAAGCGCAAACCGTGCGAAAAGTGTTTTTCTCGCGAACATGTCGCACGAGATCCGAACCCCGATGAACGCCATCCTCGGCTTCACCCAGCTCCTGCTGAACGACTCCGCCGTTACGGAAAAGCAACGGGAACGAATCGAGACGATCAGTCGGTCGGGAAAGCATCTTCTCGCCCTCATCAACCAGATTCTCGAGATATCCAAGATCGAAAGCGGCCGCGCGGAGATTGTTGAGTCGACGGTTGATCTTTATTCGCTATTCCGTGACATGGAGGCGATGTTCAGGGTTCAGACCGACGCCAAAACAATAGACTTCTCCGTGATCATCGACAGGAGCGTACCGCGCCACATCCTTGGCGACGAGGAGAAAATACGGGAGATTTTCACCAACATCATCGGAAACGCCGTAAAATTCACCGAATCGGGAACCATAACCGTCACCCTCGATGTACCGAAAAAAGAGGGAAAAAGGATCCGCCTCGTCGGCGTCGTCACCGATTCCGGCCCAGGCATTGCGGCGGATGAAATAGATGGACTCTTCGCGGTGTTCCAACAGGCACAGGCGGGACGAAAAGTCGGAGGTACGGGACTCGGGCTGTCGATCAGTCGCGAGTACGCGAGGATGTTCGGAGGGGATATCGTCATCCAGAGCGAGCCGGGCAGAGGGACGAAGGTTCTGATCGAGTTCGGCGTCGAGGAAACAATAGCGGCGACAGTGGAGCCGAAACCACCGGCGAAGCTCGTCGAGGGTCTTGAGCCCGGCCAGGGACCTTTCAGAATTTTGATCGTCGACGATCGTACGGACAATCGGGCCGTCCTCAGGGAGATGCTTTCCTTGAGAGAATTCGAGACGCGCGAGGCCGAAAACGGAGTCCAGGCCATCGAGGTTTTCAATGAATGGAGACCACACATCGTCCTCATGGACATGGAAATGCCCGTCATGAACGGTCGCGAAGCCACGAAGAACATCAAGCGATCGGAGATCGGCCACGCCGTCCCCATCATCGCCATCACCGCCTCGGTGCTCGAGGAGAATAAAAAAGACATTATCGAATCGGGGGTCGACGGCTTTCTGCGGAAGCCGTTCAAGATGGAGGAAATCATGGAAATCATCGGTGACACTCTCGGGATTCGATATAAATACGCACGGGAAGAAGAAACGCCCCCGCGCGTGACGGCCGTCCTCGAGCCGGGAAGGCTCTCTGGCCTCCCGGAGGCAGTGTCGGCCGCAATTAGGGAGGCGGCGATGAACGCCGAACAGGATAAGCTTCTCTCGCTGATCGACGGACTAGCCCTCCCTCGCGACACGATCGACACCCTGAAAACCTTGGCGAAGGAATTCCGGTACGAAGCGGTGACCGCGCTTTTCGACGGGGCGAGCCGATGACGGACAACCAGCGGGATGAGCAGGCGGCTGCGACCATCCTGATCGTCGACGATACCCCCGAAAATCTCAGGATGCTTTCCATCATATTGAAGGAGAGGGGGTACCTGCCCCGGCCGGTCCTTTCCGGGGCCCAGGCCCTCCAGGCCGCAAGGAACGAGCCACCAGACCTCATTCTCCTCGACGTCTCGATGCCCGGAATGAACGGGTTCGAGGTATGCGAGCGGCTGAAAGCCGACGAAAACCTCAAGGACATACCGGTGATCTTCCTCAGCGCACTTACCGATGCCGAAGACAAGGTAAAAGCCTTCGCCGTGGGCGGCGAGGATTACGTGACCAAGCCCTTCTATCTCGAAGAAGTCCTTGCCAGGGTAGAAACCCGTTTGAAAATCAGAAGCCTCGGCGCCAAGCTCGAACGCTACGCATCCCACCTGGAGGAGATTGTCGACCAGAGAACGAGGGAGCTTGCGGACGTGAATATCAAACTCAGGGAGGAATTGAATGAACGGGTGATTGCCGAGGCGAAGCTTAGGAACACCCTTCTCGAAAAGGAAGCGCTCATGCGGGAGCTCTTCCACCGAACGAAGAACAACATGCAGATCATCAATTCGATGCTCGAGCTCGAGTCGGCCGACCACGGGGACGACACCCTGACGGCCGCGCTCAAGAGCGTGGAGAACAAGATCACTTCGATGTCACTCGTCCATGAAATGCTCTACGAATCCCAGGACCTCTCGAGCATCGACATGAAGGGCTACATCGATTCCCTCGTTTCCTTTCTGATATCCAGCTTCATGGTGACCCCGGACCGGATCAGATTCGAGATCGATGTGGACGACATCAGAATTTCAATCGAATCGGCGATGACCTGCGGACTCATCCTGAACGAGCTGATTTCGAACGCCATCAAATTCGCCTTTCCCGGGGCGCGCAGCGGAACGATTACCGTGACCTCTCGGCTTTTCCCCGATGGAAGCATCGAGATTGCCGTATCCGACGACGGGGTGGGGCTTCCCGCGAGTCTAGACCTTAAGACCCACGGAAGGATCGGTATGCAAACCCTCTTCATCCTCGCCGAGCAGCAGCTCCAGGGCACGATCGGCTTTCGAGCAGGCCCCGGCCTCGAATGCAGGATACGGTTCAGAGAACCGGCGCGGGAATCCAGAATCTAGCAGGTTGTTGATCTGCGGGACATTCAACAACCCCCGAAGGGGCGCACGGCTTAAGAACTAGAATTCCTCGAAATCTTCGTCCTGGGCGGACTTCGAAGCGGGCTTCCTGGCCGGCAGCGTCATTCCGACGGTCCTCGGCTTCCTCTCCCGGGGATCAGGATTTCCGGCACTGGGAGACGCCGTTTTCATCGTCTGGTTCCCCGTTCCGGTATCCGACTCCGCAACCTTGAAAAAGGCGACGGCATCCGAGAGTTGAACCGATTGACCGGCCAGCTCCTCGGACATGGACGCCATTTCCTCCGATGCGGAAGCGTTCTGCTGTATCACCGAGTCTAGCTGCATGATCGCCTTTGTGATCTGCTCGGTCCCCGTGCTCTGTTCCCCGCTCGCGGCGGTAATTTCCTGCACAAGCTCGGCGGTTTTCTTTATGTCCGGCACGAGTACTTCGAGCATCGATCCCGCCTTTTCGGCGATCGCGACGCTCGACGCGGAGAGCGTACTGATTTCAGACGCGGCCGTCTGGCTTCGTTCTGCAAGCTTTCGCACCTCGCTCGCGACGACGGCGAAACCTCGGCCGGCCTCTCCCGCTCGCGCCGCTTCGATCGCCGCATTCAGGGCGAGAAGATTCGTCTGCCTGGCTATCTCCTCGATGATCGCCGTCTTCGCCGCGATTTCCTTCATCGCATGAACCGTTTCCATAACGGCCTTTCCACCCACCTCGGCGTTGTTGGCCGACTGACTGGCCAGCGCCTCTGTCGTCCTCGAGTTGTCGGCATTCTGTCTGATCGACGAATTCATCTCCTCGATTGAGGCCGAGACCTCCTCGGCCGAGGCCGCCTGTTCGGTGGAGCCTTGCGACATCTGCTGGGCCGCCGTCGATATCTGTCCGCTCCCGCTCGCGACATTCGCCGACGAAGTCTGGATTCCCAGCACGATTTCCCTGATGCTTGCCGTCATAGCCTTGAGGGATCGAGACATGTCGCCAAGTTCGTCACTTCTGTTCGCCATGTCATCGTGAACGATGCGGCTCAGGTCGCCCGTGGCTACCGCATTCATGAATACGACGACACGGTTCAGGGGCTTCGAAAGCGAGCGGGCGAAGACGAAAAAGATGAGCATCGCGAGGATGAACGCGATCGCCGCGATGCCGATAATGGAGTTCCGCATCGTGGTGATGGTCGCGAGAAGCTCGGCCTTCGGCATCTGGCCAAGCACGACCCATCCGTTCGAGGGTACCGTCGCGAACCCGCCGATCTTGGCGACGCCGTTGTACACATAATCTTCGACCCCCGCCTGGCCGGTCAATGACTGTTTCGCGATGTCTTCCATTCCGACCATCTTCGTAATGTTCACCTTGAGCTGGATATCCTTGCTCGGATGGAGGACGACCAAGCCCGACTTATCGTAGACCATGAAATAGCCGTTTTTCCCGAGGGTGAATTTCGCCATTTCGTTGGTGATGACATCCGTTCGCATGAAAACGGCGCAGATCCCGATTCCCTTTCCATCGCGGCCCGTTACCGGGGCGCTTATCGAGACCGTCGCTTCCCCCGTCATCTTGTTGATGAGGAGTTGGCTTACGAAACTGTCTCCCGCCATGGATTTTTGGAAGTATTCGCGGTCGGACACGTCGGCGCCTATGTACACCTTTTTTGACGACGCGACGACCATGCCTTTCGCATTCACCACGATGATACCGTTATAGGCATCGGTGAACTGTTTGTTCCCTCCAATCCGCTCGAGCCAGGAATTGATGCCGAGGATCAACGCGCCCGATTGCGGCGCTCCCCGGTTATTGGCGTCGATGGCGGCGATGAGGTCGGCGTTTTGGGCGAGCGCGAGGCTCGTCCTCATGTCGCACTGAATCCTCGTATCGGCATAGTCCGTCATGCATTTCGCAATCGTCATGAGGTTATCGCTCGCGAGCGAGGTGATCCCCTTTTCCGTCTCGAGAACAGCCGTGATTCCCACAATCAGGAGAGGAATGAACACGACCGCTGCCCCGATCGCCGTCAACTTACCACCGATTCTCAGTTTCATTGTACATCTCCTTAATCTGGGTGAAAGAGCTTGTATCACATTCCCCGAAAGTGAATAAACCCATACTAACAAGCATACGGTATTTGCGCGGGGTTTGCAGAAACCTGATCATCGGAGGCAGTAGCACCCCATTGAACGATTCGCGGCACGGTTTTAATTTTTCAGGGAGACGGCTGTTACGACTGTCGCTCAAGAATAATTCGAGAGGATTACCGGCGACCTTTTCCGGTCATTTCATGTCGGCGGGGCTTGAGTAGGCTGTTGAAATACCTGACGCAGTTCAACAGCCTGTCAAAACCTCACTCGATTCCCGCCGGATTGAGCAGCAGGACCTCGCCGGTCTCGAGGGGGCAGGCGATCAGGGCGCCGACGGGAGCGGGAGCCGCAGACGGCAGCGCCACGGCCTGGATCGACGCGATCACCTTTCCGGTCTTCGCGTCGGCGATCACGATCTTCGAGCCCTTCGTCCCGAACCAGAGCCTATCCCCCGAGAGGAGAGGCGCCGTGGCGGCATCCGCTATCGGGGCGAACAGGCGCTCCCCCGTCGCCGACGAAATTCCGTAGATGGTATTCCGGGCGAAGGCGTAGATCCCCTGGGAGCCCGCGGCGAGGTCGTTGAACACCGGTGCGCTCTTTCCGGGTTCGAGCTGCTTTTCCCAGAGGAGGCTTTTCGCTTCCAGGTCGACGCTGACGAGGAGGCCCTTGCGATCGGCGAAGACCGCCTTCGAGCCGATGATGGAACAGGCGATGGCGACGGGCTGGACGGCGTGGGTCTTGATCTCCGCGACTGAACCTGCCGGATCGACGATGTAGACGGTTCCCTTGCGGCCGGCGAGGACGATCTTGCCGCCGTACTGAACCGGCGTCATGTCGGAGCCTTCGGCGAGCGGGACGGACCTGAGCTTCGCCCCCGTCGCCGCGTTCAGGACGACGAGGCCATCGGCCGAGGATTCGTAGAGCTCGGAGCCGACGAAGGCGGGGCGGCGGCCGAAAAGTCCCGAGGTCGACTCGTCCAGGGCGACGGAAAACCGCGAAGCCCCCGCCGAGTCCAGCACCGCGAGGAACTTGTCCCCGGCGAAAGCCACGGAAGCCCCCGAGGCGACCGGGATGGAGTTTTCATTCTTGTCGTTGCCGGTCTTCTTCGACCAGAGAACCGCCCCGGCCGATCCGAGCGCGGAAACGCCGCCCTTCGCGTCGGCGGCGTAGACGACCGAACCCGAGGCCACGAGAGTGCCGATTATCCGGGAACCGGCGAGCTTGACCGTCCCGAATACCGGCGAAGGCTTGGCCGGAGGGGCTTCCACGACCGGGGCCGCCTCCTTGGCCGCGGCGGGAGGGGCAGCTTCCTTGACGGCGGGGGGCGGGGCCACCGCGACGGGCGCGGGCTCCTCGGTGGGGGCCTTCGGGGCGGCTTCGGGAGCCTGGCCCTTGGCAGACTCGAGCTTTATGGCCTTTGTCTCTCCCTTCGGGTTGGCGATCGGGATCGCGATCGTCGCGTCCTTGTAGCCATCGCGTTTCGCGGTCACGGACACGGAGGAATCCTTCGGATAGAGTCCGGTGAAGGAGCCGGTACCGGCCTCGACGCCGTTGACGAAAAGGTCGGCATCGGCGGGCTGGACATTCACGGTGAGCTTGACGAGTGCCGGAGCCGGGGTTTTCGTGGTCTCGCCGGGAAGGGCAACAGGGATCTCCATGATCCTCATCGCGCTCATCGTCCTGAACTGGGCCCGCGAGGATTCACCCGCGACGACAATCTTCTTTTCGGGCTTCGCGACGGTCGAGGCGTAGGCCTTGAGGTTGGCCTGGACGGCTGCGGGAATCTCAACCGGAGCCTCAGCCGCCGGTGCGGCGGTAGCTGCGGGGGTTGGCTTGGAAGCGGCCTGCCCCGAAGCCGGCTCGGCTGAAACCTGGGCGATCTCGCGCTTTACCGAGGTGGTGACCGTGGCGTAGGCCGTCTCGGCCAGGGCCATGTCGGCCGGAGCGACCGTCGCTTCCTGGTTCGCCGCGACGGTGGGCGAGGATTTCGCGATGGCGTCGTTGACGGCGTCGATCACCGATGAATCCGCCGGGGCCTTGGCGAGGGACTCGAGTCCCGCCGCGTCGTAGGAAGGCGGCATGAGGGCGACCTTGCCCTCCTTGACCGCGATCGCCGTCCTGTCGGTTCCCTCGCTCCTGACGAGGAACTGGGTCCCCCGTACACCGCAGACCACCGTCTGGGTGCGGACCTGGAAACGGTCCTTCGCCGCCAGCTTGTTGACCTTGCAGGCTATCGTTCCGGAGACGAGCTTCACGCCGACCGCGTTCTTGGCGGCGGCAAGGGCGACCTCGCCCAGGATGATGGTCGTATTTTCCTGGATCCTCGCGCTTCCGGTCTTGCCGAACTGGATCTCGCAGTAGGAATCCTTTCCCGTCTTGATCGACGAACCGACCGGAACGGAGGCTCCCGTATCCACCGGGGCCCAGTCCGCGTCGGCCTTCGCCGAAACCTCGCCGGACACGAAGGTCACCAGGCCCTCGCTGACGACGGCCTCGGCCGGGGCGGGAGCCGTCTCGGCGGGCTTCGCTTCGGCGACCGGGGCGGGAGCCGCCGCGGGAGCGGCCTCGGGGCTTGACGCCGAAGGGGCGGGTGATTTTGGCGTACAGGCGATAAGCGAGATCGCGACGAAAAGTATCGGCGCGGCGTTACGAATCGATAGTTTCATTTTTTTCCTCCGCCCGGACGGACAGCCGGACGCTCGTTCTTGAAGCTGCCCGTTAACGCAGGGAGTTATTGGACAACCTAAATTCTCAGAAGAATACATCTACCAGTATACCGGCAACGGGAATTTGTTTCTGGCCCGCCGGAGAAAAATTCATCTGAAAAAAGGCCTTCGGCATGATCCTGCCGAAACCGAACCCGTAGCCGAACCCAAGCGTCGAAGAATCGGGGACCATGGCGAAGAACTCGTGGACCAGGGCATCGTTCTCCCCTCCGATGACGAGGCAGGGACCGGCGACGGGGTATCGGGAACCGGCGACCCTCAGGATCTCGGTTCCATAGGAAAACCCGCCGGAAAGCCGCACCGTCGGCGCGAGCTTCCCGAGAAAAACCGGATTGACGGCCGGTTCGACATCAGGAGCCTCCTCCGGAGACCAGGAAAGGGCGACAAGGTCGCGGGCGGAAAAGGCGGAGGCCGACGCATAGAGGGGAGGCATGGCCGGTGCCGATCCGCCCGAAGGGATGGCATCCGAACGGGAAGGCTCGGCTGCCTTCAGGAGAGGCTCGAGGGAGGCGGGATTCCGCGACGAGTAGAATTTCCGCGCCGCGGCCATCCTGGCGCGGAAATGGGTGTTGACCCACCGTGAAAGGACGGCGTCGGGATGGCCGGGGCCGAGTGCCCAGGTGCCGAGCAGCAGCAGGGCCGCCCCTCCCCCCGCCCCGCCCCATTCCCCGTACCGATAATAATTCGCCGTATCGTACTTGTCCTGGATCTGGTTGTGGAGGCTCTTGATCGTCTGCGCGTCGGTCGCCGCCTCGTAATCGGCGTAGAGCTTATCGGCCTGGGAAACGAGTTTCGCGTCGGGCCTGAGGATGAAGATGACAGCGCTCCCCGCGGCGAGCCCCGAGCCGAGCACGATGGAACTCACCGGCCAGAAGGCCGTCCACCGCCTCATCTTCAGGTCGTGGGTATAGATCTGGAAATCCAGGTCGCCCCTGAGGCTGTTGTGGGAACTCACCTCGTCGGCATCCAGGAAGTCGTCGAGGCCGTCGGTATCCATGAGGGTATCGAGACCTGCCTGGTAGGATTTCTGCGAAAGCTTGTAGTCGCCCGAAAGGTCGAGCAGGGACCGGAGGAAGGTCGCGTTCCTCCTGAGCCCCGCGCGGATCCGGTCGGGATCGGGATAGGACAACTGCACGGAAGAGGCCGACCCCGAAAGTCCCAGATTGACCATCACGTGTTCCGACTGGCCCACGATGCCCGCGTCGCCATCGTTGAAATATATGGCGCCCCAGGCGAAGGGAAGGCTCTTCCCCGCCAGGGATGCGATCGGTATCCGTCCCTCGATGCAGTTTCCGAAGACCGCGCTCTGCCCGAAAGCGGCGGTCGCCTCCGGAGCGTAGACGGTTTCGAGAACGTCGTTCGAATCCATCGAGTAGAGGGTTTCCCCCCAGTTCCCGGAGGGATCGGCCGAGTAGCGGACCTCGAACACCTGGTCGGTCATGACACCGCCCTGACCGAAAAGCAGTTCGTAGCGGTATTTCGCGTTCCGCCCCCCGTTGGCGAGGTCCATGCGCCAGTACAGGAAGTTGTCGTCGCGAGCGATGTACACCGCCGACGCCCTGCTCCCCGGCTCGTTTTCGGAAAAGCCCATGATCGGAGAGGAGGTCAGGGCGGGGATGTTGCCCCAGTCGCTCGGATAGCCGTCCACGGCGATCGTCGCCCTTCTCGCCGTCACCGACGAAAGCGAATCCGAAAGCGAGGAACTCAAAGTCTGCATGGGCTCCATCAACGCGGAGGAGGGATTCCAGGCGTTTTCCTCGATCTGGGTCAGGTTCTGTCTGATCAGCCATTCGCCCCGGAGCTGGGTCACCTCTCCCCTCCTCTCCGAGAGCCGGGGACTGTAGGTCGTGTCGGTAAGGCGGGACTCGTAGTCGATCAGATCGCGCTCGATCGCTTCGGCATCGCTGGGGCTGTCCCACTTCGCGATGATGTCCGACCTGATCGCCGCGAGGGCTGCCGTTTCGTCATTCATGATGAGGGGGATCGAGAAGTCGAAGGAGAGGGATTCGTTCTCCCGCACGTCCAGGGTCCTGGTCGCGATCGTGCGCGTGCCGAGCATGCGCCGCTGGGAAATCGTGACGGTGTGGCGTCCGTTCAGCACCTTGTCCACCGAGGTCAGGTTCGTCCCGATCGGGTTGCCGTCGACGGCGACCTCGTAGCTCCCCTTCTCCCCCCCGTTGTTCAGGTCGATGCTCCCGAAACCGAGATGGACGCCCGCGAGGGACTGGAGGAAGGACACGATGAGCTCGTCGGAGGCATCGAAAACGGCGAGCACGCTCTCGGGCTTCGCCTCGCGCTGGAGGGTGACCTTCCCGGATTTCCGGTCGAAAAGGGAGAGCTGAAGCGCCAGGTTCCCGGCCGGATCGTTGTAGGCCCGTCCGAACACGACGGAGTCGGCTCCGTTCTTCGCGGCCCACGCGCCGATGCCGGCGGCCGTCGCATTCGGGCCGTTCAGGCTGTCGACCCGGCGAACGTCGAAGGAACCGAGGAGCCGGAGGGTCAGGTCGACGGTTTCGGTGACCGCGCCGCAGACCGCGTCATAGGATGGCGTCCCCGTATCGTTCGAAAGCCTCACCACGGCGATGCGCGGTTTCGGCGAGCCGTCGTCGGAAAAACCGGGTAGAGCACACAACGCCAATATGAGGAGGAAGGCCACCCTGACCGGCTTCATGGTTTACCTCGGTTTAGTACATTATGGAAAAAAGTATATTCTCCGTTTGCGGAGTTTGTCAAATCGGTTATAGTATGGTACATACGATTCCGGGGGTGTCCATGAAAAAAAAGCCGCCGAAGAAGTGCCTGGCCGCCATCGCCGTCGTCGCCCTGGTTCTCGCGGCCTGTCCCCTTTCTCCTCCCAAATTCGACAACCTCAAGGATCCCCTCGTATCGCGGAAACTCTCGAAGCTCGTCTTTTCCGACACGAACCTGAAGGCCGCCGTGATCGCCCAGGGAGTCTCCAACAACTCGAACAAGGTCGGGGACATGACCTGGCTCAGCGCCGGAAACATGGGAATTGCCGATCTCACCGGGATCGACCAGCTCACCTCCCTCACGGGGCTCTATGTCGGCAACAATTCGATAGCCGACCTCTCCCCGCTTTCGACCATGACGGACCTCACGAACCTCAATTTCGACAACAACAGCGTCAGCGACCTCAGTCCGATCAGCGCCCTGACGAAGCTCACCGACATCAGCTTCGGGAACAATCCCGTCTCGAACATTAACGTCCTCCTGAACATGCCCTCGCTCGTCAACATCTACATGTGGGGGACTCACGTCAGTTCCTCGAGCGTCGTCAATCTGGTCAAGCTCCATGCCGGTCTCCAGACTCTCGGCTGGAACGACTCCACGGGCTCAGGCGGCAACGCAATCCTGGCCGCCGTGATCGCCAACAACCCGAGCATCCAATCTCTGTCGCTGGGGGGTACGGGTCTCAGCGACGTTTCCTCGATCGGCACGCTGAAGTCGCTTAGCGGTTTCTACTTCAACTTTAACAACATCAGCGACGCAAGTCCGATCGTTGCCCTGCTCAACGGATCCTCGAGCTTCACCCAGGTCAGCCTGAGCAACAACTCCATCACGAACGGGGATGCGATCATTTCGGCCCTCTCCTCGAGCGCGGGCACGATGACCGACCTCGAACTGGCGAGCTGCGGGGTCACCGACATCGGGATGGTCGCGAACATGACCAAATTGCAGAACCTCATGCTGGGCAGCAACAGGATATCGACGCTGCCCTCGGGCTTTTCCTCGTCGACCCTTTTTAACCTGGACATCAGCAACAACAAGATCACCTCGGCGACCTCGATCGAGAGTTTCATCAGCGGCCTGACCAGCCTCACGACCATCTCGGTGGGCGGCAACCCCATCACGGACAGCGGCGACACCCTCCTGGCAACCCTCGCCGCCAATACCAAGCTCACTTCGCTGGACCTCGGCAACTTCGGCATAACGACCGTCCCGGCTTTCTCGGGCACGACGGCCCTCGCCTATATCGGCCTCGGCAACAATCGGATCACGGACATCACCGGACTTGAGAACCTCAAAAACATACAGAGCCTCAACCTGGATAGCAATCGGATCAGGAGCGTCGCGCCGCTCGCCACCGTGATCAAGAACTCCCCGACCCTATCGAACTTCAATATCAACAACAACGCCGATTCCGACGGAAATCAGTCGATCAACGACGGGGATTTACTCGTAGCCGCTTTCGCTTCCTCGAGCCATCCCAACCTGACGAACCTTCATATAGCCCAAACCGGGATCAGCGACATAACCGGTCTTTCCGGATTGACCGCGCTCAATTATCTGAACCTGGGGAGCAACAAGATCACCGATGTGACGGCGCTCGCGAAATTGACGCAACTGAAATCCCTCTGGCTGTACGGCAACCAGATCACGACCGGCGTCACGGCCCTCAGCGCCCTGACCTCGGCGACCTATATCGACCTGTCGAACAATACCGGCATCCTCGCGGCCGACGTCGCGACGCTGCGCTCGGCCCTGCCCGGCTGCACCATCAACTATCCGTGAGGACGGCCGGGGAGGTAGCCTTCCCCGGCCGAAGAGTTGCCCATCAACGGCGTCGTTTCAGGAGCCGAGCCCTTTCGCGACCCCTATCATGTACTCGACGGTTTCGGGGCTTACGTCCGACTGGATGATGTGGGCGGGGGCCATGAGGTAGCCGCCCCTGGCGCCGAGGATCCTCGCCCGCCTTTCGAGTTCGGCCCTGATCGCCGACTTGTCGCCTTTGGGGAGAAGGCGCTGCTGGTCGATGCCGCCGAAGAAGTTGATGCGGCCGCCGTACTTCATCATCAGTTCCGCCGGATCCGAGCCGGGGACGTTCGGCTGGACGGGGTTGTAGACCTCGATCCCCATCTCGATGAAATCGTCGATGAGGGGAGCGACGGCGCCGTCCGAATGCATGATGAGGACGATGTCCGGGTTCACCTTCTTCACCGCCTCGATGATCCGCCGGTGCCGGGGCTTGTAGCGCTCCCTCCACTGGTCGGGCGAAATGAGGGTCGAGGTCTGGCTGCCGAGATCCTCGCCGAACCAGAGGGCATCCACACCGGCCCTCGCGAGCTGGACGGCGAGGCCGGTGGTCCAGCGCTCGACCCTCGCGTCCAGGGCCTCGACCCACTCCTCCTCCATAGCCATCCCCACGAGATACTTCTCCATGCCGGTGAGGTGCCAGGCGAGTTCGAAGAGTGAAAGCTCGACGTCGCCGATCACGAAGTAATCCCGTGCGAAACGGTCGATGTCGCGTTTCGCCTTCTCGAACCGTCCCGCCGCGTCCGGGTCGGGGAAGGGATAGGCCTCGACGTCGGCGATCGTTTCGACCGCGTCGAGGGGACACTTCACGACCTCGACGTAGAGCGCGGTCGGTTCCATGTGCATCCCGAACTCGTTCCTCGTGACGCTGCCGCCGAGGCTCTCCGGCACGAAGCCGGTTCGGACCGTGCCGCCGACGACGACGCAGTCGCTCCCCATCCTCGTCCGGATCTCGTTGGCCGAGATCCGGTAGGTGAGGTCCTCGTAGTACGAGAGGGCGTAGTCGGGCTCGATGCCGAGCTTCCTGCCGAAGGTATCGGTGAGGGTTCGGCAGAGATCGAACTGGATCGGGATGCGGTCGGGCAGGCCGGGGATCCGCCCGAAGGCGCGGAGAACACGTTCCTTCGAATTCATGAGTCCACCTCACTCCATGTAGAAAACTTCCGCGAGCGGTATGCTCACCGGGGATTTGTCCGGGTTGGTTTCCATGATGTCGGCCATATAGCTCCACCAGCGGCGCACGATTTCCGTATCGCCCAGGTCCTGGGACGAGGAATCGCCCAATTGCTTCTGCACCGCGAAGAGGGTGTTCGTCTCCTCGTCGAGGAAGATCGAATAGTCGGCGACTCCGCTCTTTTTGAGCAGGGCGGAGAGCTCGGGCCAGATGGCGTCGTGCCTCCTCTTGTACTCGGCGGCGAAGCCTGGTTTGAGTTTCATTTTGAACGCGGCGCGTGTCATTTCATTGCCTCCTGTATGAATCGTATGGAATCGGCGAGCTGGCTCCCGAGGCGGTAATCCGAATAGTCCCGTCCGAGCTTGGGGCCGCCGATCTCAAGATAACCGACAACGGTGTCAACCGGCCAGAGATCCGCGCTGGACCGGACGATTTCAACAAGCTTCGGGACATCGACGATGCCGCGCTCACGCTCTTCGGCGGAGAAGCCGAAGGTGGAGCCGAAAACCGCGTCGGTGTTCTTGATGTGGAACTCGCCCATCCAGGGAATGGCCGACCTGAAAAGCTCGAGGTTCCCGTGGATAACCTTCCGGTCTCGGTCGGCGAAGCCGTGGGAGATGTCGCCGCAGAGGTAGAAGGGCACGCTCGAACCGGGGTTTCTCGCGTGAAATCCCGAGAGTTCCGTCATCATGGAGAGAATCTCCCCGGGCGTCGTGGGAGGCTCGGCGGTCGCGCTCATCGGCTCAATGGTCAGGGCCTCGAGCCCGAGGGATTGGGCGAGGCCGGAGAGCTCCTCGAGATGACCGATGTAGGTGCGAATTCCCTCGGCCTTCGCTTCCATGCGATCCCGGTAGACGGCGCCTGGGTTCGAGCCGACGTGCTTCGCCCCGAGGAGCGAGGCGACCCGGATGAGCCTCTCGTAGTTGGCGCGGGCGACCTTCACCAGGCGGGGATCCCCGGCGAAAAAACCGCCGAGTTCCCGGTGAGCCGTGAACACGCTCGTGATCGCGACGCCGAAAGATTCGGCCTTCTCGCGCAGATCGAGGAAGTAGCCATCCTCCAGGTGGTAGAGCTCGAAAAAACTCCCGAGCTGGAGGTGGCGAACCCCCAGGTCCCGCATCAGGGCGAAGAGCCACTCGAAGGAGTAGCGGTATTCGATCGGGTCGCTCTTGATCCCGAGTTCGACGGCGAACTTTTCCTTTCGGCCTTTCATATGGTAAAAACCACCTTGCTGAACCATTCCGTGCGCCCCGCCATCCTGTCGAAGATATCGGCGCCCGCGGAGAGCGGCGGCCGATGGCTGATCAGGGATTTCACGTCGATCCGGTCGTCCAGGGAATCGAGAACCCGGGTCCATTCGTCCCTGCCCTTGGGAGTTATCTTCGAGTTCCAGGTGCCGGCTATTCGGATCTCGTTCCGGAGTATCCGCGAAAAATCCTTCTCGGGCACGACGAAATCACCGGCGATGTTGCCCATGAAAACGACCTGTCCGAAACGGCCGGCGCAGTTGACCGCCTGGAGGAAGGTGGCGGGGAGGCCGCAGGCCTCGACGACGCAGTCGGCTCCTCCCACTGCCCTCGTCTCGTCCACAAGGTCGGTCTTTTTCGAGTCGACGACGGCGAAGCCGAGCCGGCCGGCAAGCTCGAGCTTGGCGGGATCGATGTCGGCGACGGTCACCGGGCGGCAGCCCTTCACGCGAAGCCACTGGGCAACCATAAGGCCGATGGGGCCGCCGCCGATGACGAGGGCCCTCATCCCGGCCTGGACCTGGAGCCTCTCGACCCCGTGGAGGGCGACGGCGCAGGGCTCGGTCATGGCCGCGGAAAGAAGGTCGACCCGATCGGGCACCCGGAAAAGGTTTTCCTCCGGAACCCAGACGAGCTCGGCGAAGCCTCCGTCGCGGCGGGAGCCGAGGTAGTCGTAATTCTCGCACTGGGCGTAATCCCCGGTCTGGCAGGGTCCGCAACGCTTGCAGGCAAGGAGGGGGAATGCGACGACACGGTCCCCGACCGCATAGGCCGAGGTGGCGGGAGCCTCGCGCACCAGCCCGGAAAACTCGTGTCCCATCACGAGCGGGTAATGGTAGGCCTTGCCGTGGTAGGCCCTCGGCAGGTCCGAGCCGCAGATCCCGGTGAACTTGACCTCGACGAGAATGTCCCGTTCCGACCGCGGAGCGGGATCCGGAACGGTCCGGTAGACGAGCTTTCTTTCGCCTTCGAGCACGAGCGCTTTCATGATTCGCCAACTCCTCTTGCATGCGTGTTCACATTCCTTGCAAAACGCCCTGCAAACACAACCTTCGGGACAATGCGGAAAGCTCGATCGACTTTCTCGGCATGTGCCACCGATATTTCAGTCATTTTTACACATAAACTTGAAAATATCAATCAAATAAGATTGATAATGATTGATTATTGTCCTAGAGTTAATTCGATGACCAGAACCTGCGTTGAAAGGAACTTGAGTTTTTCCCTGAAAGCGTGGTCTACTGAACCGGCGGTAGCTATACCGGCTGTTAACTGTCGAACCATTTCGGCCAAATGCCAGGTTCCCGGGCATCTTAACACTATGTAACAAGGACAATCGGACCATGCTCGAAAGGGAACGAAAAGAAACCATCTGCCGGCTTCTCGACATGCACACCTTCGTAAACATCCACGACATCGTCGAGGCAACCGGGGCATCGGAGGCAACCATCCGCCGCGATTTCATCGAAATGGAAAAGGATGGAATTCTCCGTCGGGTAAGGGGTGGCATCGAGCTCCTCAAGAATCGAAATCCGGCCGCGAGCTGGGAACCGTCGCTCGATCGGAGATTGAGCGTCAACCATGAGAAAAAGCGGAGGATCGCGAGCCGGGCCTGTTCCTATATCGGTTCGGGAGACACGATCATTATCGACGGGGGGTCGACGACTTTTCACATGGTGGAATTTCTTTCCCCGGTTACCGTCACCGTGGTGACCAATTCCTTTCCCATCATCGAGCATCTCATAAAGCACTCCAAATGCGGGATCATCATGCCAGAAGGGATCATCGACCCGACTTCCCAGCTCATCCTCAACAATCTGAGTCCCGACCCCTTCGCGAATTACCTGGCCTCCATCGCCTTCATGGGCATCGAGGGAATAGGGACCGAGGTACTGACGAACTCGAATCCCCTCCACATCCAGATGGAGCGGTCCATGATCGCCCACGCGCAGGAGCTCATCATCCTCGCGGACGAAACCAAATTCGGAAAAATCGGCCACCTCACCCTCTGCCCGGTCGAAAAGGCGACGAGGATCATCACGACGAAAGAGGCCAACCCCGACCTCGTGGAGACCCTCCGAAGGAAGGGCGTCGAGATCGTCCAGGTCTAGCCCGTCGCATGGGCGCTCCGGCTTCGCCCGGTGCAGGGCCTTCCCGGGACCAACAAGCTTCGAGGAACTAAGGCCGGTCACGTCCAGTCGACGATCACCTTGAGGCTGTCCCTGTCGGCCGCCCGGGCAATGGCCTTGCCGATTTCGGTATGGGGAAAGCGTTCCGTCCCGTCCGTCATCCGACCGAGAAGGGGAAGCCTCCCGCCGTTGATGAGGGCGTGGGCGAGACCTATCCCCCTCATGGTCGAGCCGTGGGTGGCCTGGTAGCACTGCAGCTTGTAATGAACGTCGTTGTTGAGGTCGAGTTCGTGGGCGATGCGGGGCTTGCCGCCGGCACCCTTGACCCCGGCATGGGCGTCGAGCACCGTGCCGTAGCCCATGAGCTCCACGGCGAGGCGATAGGCGCTTTCGGCCGAGGCGCAGACCATCACGAAATGGGGCTCGTTGAAGGGCGCGCATTCGCGACGGACCCGGGCCGCCACGTCGGGAGTCCAGGGAAGGCCCACGACCCTCTCGTCGCCGAAGCACTCGAGAGCCCGGGCGAGCCGCTCGGGCCCCCGGTTCACCAGGATGATCTTCCTCGCGCCCATGGCACGGGCGCTCTGGAGGGCGTAGCAGCCCTGGGAGCCTGCGCCGATCAGCACGACGACCCGGTTCTCGATGCAGCCGTTCACCCTCGTCATCCCCTCGAGATTACAGGCGAGGGGCTCGAGCTGGCAGGCTAAGTCGGGATCGACGGAGGGGTCGAACTTCACGATGGGGCCCCGCTCCACGAACCATCGGGGCAGGATCGCGTACATCCTCGAGAAGCCCGGGAACTCGTGGCCCGTCGCCTGGGTGTTCGGGCAGCTGGTCCAGTCCCCCGTCCCCTCGGTGCCGCAGTAGATGCAGTCCGGATCCCCGCAGGGGATGTCGCAGCCGAGGCCGACGAGATCGCCGACCGCGAACTTCGTCACCCCCTCCCCCACCGCGTCCACCACGGCGCTCGCCTCGTGAAGGATGACGGCCGGCCAGCGGCGTATCCTCGAGAGCCCTTGCTGGTAGATCACGACGTCGGACTGGCAGACCCCGGTTCTCAGGGTCCTCAGCCTGACCTCGCCGGGACCGGGATTCCCGATCTCCTCCTCGACCGGGATGAAGACTCCCGATGGCTTGTCCAGGTAGTAAACGGTATTTTTCACGGCTCTACCCGCGCGGCCTGGACCTTCGTCTCGTAGTCCCTGACCCTGTCGAGCCAGGCCACGCCGACGGGGACGCCGGACTGGAGGCAGAATCGGTCCCACACGGCCTGCCAGGGAAGGCTCTTCGCCTCCTCGAGCCAGGCGAGGCGCCAGGTATAGTCGCCCCTCTCCTCCCTCGACTTGAGCTCGGCGCTCGGCTCGAGGTAGGCCCTGAGAAAGGCTTTCTGCACGTTGCGGGCGCCGATCACCCAGGCGGCGATCCGGTTGATGCTCGCGTCGAAATAGTCGAGGCCGACCCGGACGCGGTTCCCGAAGCCACCCCTGACGATCTCGAGGGCGAGGTTCTCGAGCTCCCCGTCCATCGTCACGACATGGTCCGAATCCCAGCGGACCGGCCGGCTCACGTGGAGCAGAATCTCCTCGTTGAACATGAGGACCGAGCTTATCTTGTCGTAGACCTGCTCGGTGGGATGGAAATGGCCGAGGTCGAGGCAGAGAAGGAGGCGGTTCTTCTGGGCGTAGCCGAGGTAGAACTCGTGGGAGCCGACCACGCAGCTCTCGGAGCCGAGGCCGAAGAGCTTGGCCTCGACGGATTCCCTGAAAAACCGGGGATCCTTCTTCTCGGCGATGATCGTATCGAGGGACTCGGCGAGGCGTCGCCTGAACTCGGCGCGTCCGACGGGGCTGTCCTTGAATCCGTCCGGGATCCAGATGTTGGTGACCGAGACATCGGAGAGGGCGCGGCCCATGGCTTCCCCGATGGTGCGGCAGCGGAGGGCGTGCTCGATCCAGAACCCCCTGACCGCCCGGTCGGGGTGGCTGAGGGTGAAGCCATCGGTCGCGAGGGGATGGGAGTAGAAGGTCGGATTGAAGTCGAGGCCGATCTTCCTCTCCTTCGCCCAGTCCATCCATCGCGCGAAGTGGGCGGGTTCGAGCCTGTCCCGATCGACCTTCCCCGATGTTTCTGCGTAGATGGAGTGAAGGTTTGCCCGGTGCCGCCCCGGGATAACCGAAAAGGCGGTTTCGTAGTCCTTCCTCAGCTCGTCGGCGTTCCTGGCCCTGCCGGGGTAGTTGCCGGTCGCCATGATCCCGCCCCCTCGGGGCGCCCCGGAGTTCTCGAAACCGATGCCGTCGTCGCCCTGCCAGCAGGGCAGCGAGAGGCTCAAGCCCCCGAGCCGGGCGATCGCCTCCTCGACATCGATTCCGATTTCCGCATAGCGCTCCCTGGCGAGCGAGAACGCCTGTTCCACGCTCTTTTCGTCTATCCCGTTCATGCCTGATCCCCCTCGTTTTCGGCAAAAATGCCGTTCACCCGGTCGAGGGCTTCCTCGAGCCCGAGTCCCTTCTGAAACACCGACGATGTGCCGGTGACGAAA
Source organism: Spirochaetaceae bacterium UBA1318 (assembly GCA_002307015.1). GTDB lineage: Bacteria > Spirochaetota > Spirochaetia > Treponematales > UBA1318 > UBA1318. Next base: position 8,472 of record DBTK01000093.1, on the reverse strand, counting down.
ATATCCCCGCCCAGTCGAATCATCTGGGGCAGGTTCACCCATGAGACGTTGCCGTCGATCTCGATCGGCCGCACGAGCCCGTTCCCTGCCAGCCAAGACTTCAGCTCGACGATCTTGTCGAGGGTCCGCGGAATGATCTTCTGCCCCGCGTAGCCGGGACTGACCGTCATGACCAGCACGAAATCCACGTCCGCGATCAGCGGCTTGACCGTCTCGATCGACATCGACGGGTCTATCGCGATCCCCGGCCGGCATCCGGCGTTGCGGATCAATTCGATCGTCCTCAGGGGATGGTAGGTCGCATCGGGATGGAAGCTCAGGAGGCTTCCCGGCACCCTCGCGAAGGAGGGGATGAAGGCGTCCACGTTTTCGATCATCAGGTGGATGTCCAGCGGAATCGGCGAGTAGCCGCTCAGCTTTTCGCAGAAATCCGGCCCGAGGGTGAAATTCGGGACGTAGTGCCCGTCCATGATGTCGATGTGGAGATAGCTCACCCCCTTGTCCCGGAAACAATCCAGGGCCGACTTGAGATTGATGAAATCCACGCACATCATGGATACCGCGTTCTGAAACCTTGCCATCCGGTTTCCTCCGAGAGTTCAGTCTGGTTTTCAGGTAAAAAGCCGGGGCGCATCGCGTCCCGGCTACCGGCACGGGTCCTCGGAAATCGTCGGAAGCCGCGATCGGCTAGACCGGCCTGCCCCCGCCCTTCCCTTCGGCATTGGGCGGGGCCTCCCCCGCTTTCTTCATGGCGGATCCGCCGAGTTTTCGCTTCGAGGTTTTCTTCCTCTCCTCGAGTACGGCGAAGACGATGAGGGCCACGATCAGGATGAGCCCGAGGGTGAAGTTGAAGATGTTCCCGCTGAAATTGATCAGGGTGAAACCCTTGCGCAGGACACCGATGATCAGGACGCCGATCAGCGTGCCGACCACGGAGCCGACGCCGCCGACGACCGAGGTGCCGCCCAGAACGACGGCCGTGATGACCTGGAGATTCAGGTCGTTCCCCATGCTCGTCTTGGCCGAGGAGAGCCTTCCCAGGTAGATGAGGGAGGCGACGGCGCACATGAGGCCGCAGAGGGTGTAGATAAACAGGAGGGTGTTTTTCGTCCGTATCCCGGAGAAGGTCAGCACGTTCTCGTTGAAGCCGATCCCCTTGAGGTTCCGCCCCAGCCGGCCGTGGGCGTAGACCAGGTGGAAGAACACGAAGAGGAAGATGAAGTAGAAGAACTGGATCGGCACGGTCCCGAAGACGAGGTAGGTGGATATCTTCTTGAAGCCCTCAGGGAAGCCGGTGTAGGAATTCGTCCCGGCGATGATGAAGGAAATGCCGCGATAGAGGTTCATCGTCGCCAGGGTCGTCACCAGAGGCGGAATCTTGGTCTTGGAGATGATGAGCCCGTTCAGAAGGCCGCAGAGGGTGCCCGAGACGAGGGCCGCGACGATCGCCAGGGCGAGGGAACCTGAGTTCTTGAGCGCCACGCCGAAGATGATCGCGGCCAGCTGCAGGATATATCCCACCGAAAGGTCGATGCCCCCCGTCGTGATGATGAAGGTCATCGCGAGGGCCATGATGCCGATCTCGCCGACGATCGATGTCGAGTCGAACAGGACGTCGGGGTGGAAGAAGACGGGCTGGATCAGCCCGAACATGACGATGAGGGCGACGAGCAAAATGCCGAGGGCGGTCTGGTAGCTGACCGCGATCTTCCTGGTTCCTCGAAGCTTGTTGTTTTCCTTCATGGCTGTGCCTTTCACTTCGCCACCCTCGGCGCCAGCACCTTCCTGATGCGTTTGCGGACGGAGGAGAAATCGGTCACGGTGATAAAGACCGCGATCAGGATGATGACGCCCTGAAGGGCGAACTGGAAGTAGTCTTGGAACCCGAGATAGATCATCGTTATCGAGAGGAGGTAGACGAGGAGGGCCCCGTAGACGGCGCCGAGAATCTTGCCCGAGCCGCCCAGGATGTTGAAGCCGCCGACGACGGCCGCGGCGATGAAGATCATCTCCCGGCCCTGGAAAACCGAGGGCATGAGGCGGTTCGCCGTCGTCGCCTTCAGGATGCCGGCGATGCCCAGGAGAAGGCCCTCGACGAGGAAGTCGAGGATGACCGTCCGGTCCGGGTTGATGCCCGCGTAGATCGAGGCCTGGCGGTTCCCGCCCACCGCGTAGAGGGACTTGCCGAACTTCGTGTACTTCACGATCCACATGAACAGCGCCGAGACGGCGATCGCGATCACGAAGATGTAGGGCACGATCCCGAAGAACCGCCCCTGACCGAGGAAGGTGAAGGAGTCGCTCAGGTTGAGCACCCAGCCCGCGTTTGGCAGGAAGGTCACATAGAAGCCGATGTGGACCATGTTCATCGCCAGGGTCACGACCATCGTGGGAACCTTGAAGGTCACGCTGATCCAGCCGTTGAGGCCGGCGAGGACCATGCCGGTCAGAAGGCCGGCGGGAACGAAGATCCAGATCGGGAATCCGGCCTTGGCCAGGATGGCCGCCACGAACCCGACGAAGCCGAGGATCGTTCCGGCGGAGATATCGATGTTTCCCGTCAGGATGATGAGCGACATGGCGATGGCTCCCACGATCGTGGGACTCACGTCGAGCATCATGCTGAAAAGCCCCGACTTGCTTCCGAAGCCGGTTGTGAGCGCAAGGAATACCATGAACACGAGGACGATTGTCCCGAGCATGAACTCCCTCGTGACGCCGCGTTTTTTCGTCATTTCCTTCCCCTACAGCGCCATGTGGAGAATCCTCTCCTGGCTCAGTTCGTTTCGCATGAGCTCGCCCTGCTTGACCCCGTTCTTCATGACGAGAACCCGGTCGCTCATGCCCAGGATCTCGGGCAGGTCGCTCGAGATCATGATGATGGATTTCCCCGACTTGGCCAGGGAGCTGATGATGTGGTGGATCTCGCTCTTCGCCCCGACGTCGACGCCCCGGGTCGGTTCGTCCAGGATCAGGATGCGGGGGGCGGTGGCGAGGGCCTTCGCGACCGAGACCTTCTGCTGGTTGCCGCCGGAAAGGTTGTTCACGATGAAATCGGCCCCCGGCGTCTTGATGGCGAGGCTGTCGATGTAGGTGCCGCTGATCTCGCGCTCCTTCCTCGCGTTGATCAGCCCGAGCGCTCCCGATATCCGGTGGAGCAGCGGCAGGGTGATGTTTTCCTTTATCGTCATGGGCACGACGAGGCCGTACTTCTGCCGGTCTTCCGAGATGTAGTAGATGCCGTGCTCCATCGCCGTCTGGAAATTCCTGATCCTCACCCGTTTCCCGTCGATCAGGATCTCGCCCGAATCGGCCCTGGAAAGGCCGCAGAGAAGCAGGGCGAGTTCGGTCCGGCCGGCTCCCGCGAGCCCGGAAATGCCCAGGATCTCGCCGCTCCGGAGCGTCAGGTCGACGTTCTCGATCACGCCCTCCTGGCACATGCCGCGGGCCTCGAAAACGACCCCGCCGATCTCGGCCTCTTCCTTCGCGTAGAGGTTGTTCAGGGTCCGGCCGACCATCCAGGATACCAGCTGGTCGCGGGTGACCTTGGAGACGTCCTCGGTCTGGACGTACTCGCCGTCCCGGATGACCGTCACCCGGTCGGCGATCACGAAGATCTCGTCGAGGCGGTGGCTGATGTAGAGCATCGACACGCCCTGGTCCTTGAGCTTCTTGATCGTCGCGAAGAGGGTGTCGACCTCCTTGCTCGTCAGGGCGGCCGTCGGCTCGTCCAGGATGAGGATGCGCGAATCGAAGGAGAGGGCCTTGGCGATCTCGACCATCTGCTTGGAGGCGACGCTCAACTGGGAAATCCTCGCGTCGAGATCGACCTCCATGCCGAGGCGCTCGAAGATCTCCCCGGCCTTCGCCCTCATGGCCGGATAGTCGAGGTAGGAGGCGAATTTGAGCTTCCCGATCAGGGGCTTCCTCAGCTCGTGACCCATGAAGATGTTCTCGAGGATCGTCAGGTCGGGAAAAAGGCTCGTCTCCTGGAAAATGATCGCGATGCCCTTGGCGTAGGCGTCGTTCGGATTGTGCACCCTGAAGGGCTTGCCGTTGAGCTTCATGACGCCCGAATCGGGCTGATAGACGCCCGTTATGAGCTTCATGAGGGTCGACTTGCCGGCGCC
>DBTK01000093.1:1833-4084 GCA_002307015.1 Spirochaetaceae bacterium UBA1318 | reverse complement strand
TTGCCGGCGCCGTTTTCGCCGCACACCGCGTGAACCTCGCCGTATCTCAGGTCGATGTCCATGTTGGAAAGGGCCTTCACCCCGGGGAAGGTCTTGTTGATCCCTTCCATCCGCAGGACGACCTCAGCCTCTCGCGCGTCGCTTTCTGTTGTCATGCTCACGTCCCCGAAATCTTGATTATGGAAACCGTCGGAACCGCTTCTCGAGCATTCCGTCGGCGGCAATCGGAAAAACGCCCCGCTGGAATGGTTCGCGGTCGAGGCGGTTCCGAAAGCGCCCGCCGCTATCGGCGGGCGCTCGATAAAAAACTATTTGTTGAAGAACGACATTCCGCTCGTCAGGTCGGGATAGCCGCGGAACCTGGCGATGTTTTTGAGATTCCAGACGATCGGCTCTCCCAGGATGATCACGTTGTCGGCGAGGATCTTGTGGCCGGTGGAGGGGTAGAGAACGGGGGTCTTGCCGTCCATGAAGCTCACGGTCATGTTCTTTCCGGAGAGGGGCGACTTGAAGGTCGCGCCGCTCGGGCTCTTGCCCTTGAGGACGGCCGAGGTCACGTACAGGGTCAGGTAGCCGAGGTCGAAGGGCTGCCAGAGAACGACGGCGGACATCTTGCCCTGCTCCATGTCCTTGCGCGAGGATTCGGGAACGCTGACGCCGACGATCTTGATCGCGTCGGTGATGCCGAGCTGGTCGCGGGCGGCGGACACGGCGGGAACGGTGAGGGAGGAGAGGGCGACGATTCCCTTGATGGTCTTGTTGGCGCTCAGGAGGGATTTGATCTTCTCTTCCGCGGTTCCCTGGTCGTTACCGGCATAGACGATCTGGTCGTCGCCTTCGAGCAGGTTGATGTGCTTGTAGGCCGTGGTCTTCTTGGCATCGTACTCGCCGATGATGGCCTTCAGCCAGGCGTTCTGGTTGGGGGAATCGTTGGTCGTGGAGACGAGGGCGATGGTGGCCTTGTTGGATGCGCTGTAGCTCGAGAGGTCGCCGGCGAGTCCCTTGAGGAGCTGAATGGCGATCTGATCGCTTTCGGCCTGGTTGACGAAGAAATCCCGAGCCGTGGGATTGACGTCGGCGTCCCAGGTGATGACCTTGATGCCCTTGGCCCTGGCGGCGCGGAGGGTATCGGCATAGCTTTCCGGATCGAGAGCGGAAACGAGGATCGCGTCGTAGCCCTTGTCGATGAAGCTCTGGATATAGTTTTTCTGGTTGGCGGCCGAGGTCTGCGACATCGTGTCGCCGATCCAATCGACCTTGATGTTCCCGATCTCCTTCTCGGCCTGGCGGAAACCGCGTTCGCAGGCGATGAAGTAATCCTCGGCGATGAACTTCGGTATGACGCCGACCTTGTAGACCTTGCTCTGGCCGAAAGCCGGAACAAAGGCGGTTACGGCGATAAGGGCGACGAGTAACCAGCTTGACTTTTTCATGGGACCTCCTTTGGGACTTGGCAGGCCATGCCCGCCTGACATAGGCCATTTTCAGCCCCTTTCCCCAAGCTGTCAAGCAATTTCGATTACAAAAGAGCGATTTTGATTATTTTTGATTGGTCATGGAGTACGGTCCGCGCACCGTACTCGAATCCTTCGCGGAATTCCGAACGGATATGCTATGGTGATAGCCAGGAGGCTTCCATGAACATTTTCCAGATCGTGCCCGGTGCCTACCGGATTTCCTTCGGAATGGTCAGCGCCTTTCTCATCGACGACGGCGGCCTGACCCTGATCGATTCGGGGCTTCCCGGCTGTGCCCCGGCCATCCTCGAAGCGGTCGAATCCCTCGGAAAAAAACCCGGGGACATCGGGAACATCCTGTTCACCCACTTTCACGAGGACCATACGGGAAGCGCGAGGGCCCTGAAAGAGGCGACGGGGGCGACGCTGCACATGAATCGGCTCGACGCGGACTCCTTCGAGAAGGGCGAGGCGATGAGGCCGATCGAAAGCTCACCAGGCCTCCTCAACCGTCTCGTCGCCGCCGCCTTGATCAAGGGCAGTCCCCGCAGCTCCATCGAGACCGTGAAGATCGACCGCGACCTCGAGGACGGGGCGATCTTCCCCTTCGCCGGAAACCTCAGAGCGATTTCCTCGCCGGGACATACGGCCGGCCATTTCGCCTTTTTCTGGCCCCGCGAGGGCGGCGTGCTTTTCCTGGGAGATGCGGCGGGAGCGATGGTGAGGCTCGGGTTTTCCCCGATATACGAGGACTTCGCGGAAGGAAAACGGTCGCTCGCGAAGCTTGCCGAACT
>DBTK01000093.1:1276-1549 GCA_002307015.1 Spirochaetaceae bacterium UBA1318 | reverse complement strand
TGCCTGCCCGAGCCATGGGAAGCCGATACGGGGCGGAGCCTCGGCGGTGTTCAGGAAGAAATGGGCCGGCCTCGAGCACGTGTCATGAAGCTTCGATATGGCCGGTCCAAATAGGTGTCATAAAGATTGGGTATCCCGGCACGCCGGACAGGGAGTCCGGCTACCAGGATTCCCGGTGGATGAAGTCACCCCGGAACTTGTCCTTGGGCTTCGTTTCCCCCGCCGGCTTTCCGATCGGCACGAAGGCCAGGGGGACGACCTCGGCCGGGATGC
>DBTK01000093.1:689-1034 GCA_002307015.1 Spirochaetaceae bacterium UBA1318 | reverse complement strand
AGGGGGACGACCTCGGCCGGGATGCCGAGGAGCTTGCGGACGGGATCCTCCCGCGACGGCTCGGGATAGACGGCCGTCCACACGGCGCCAAGCCCGAGGGCCTCGGCGGCGAGCAGGAGGTTTTCACAGGCGAGGGAGGCGTCGATGACGGCGAACTCGAGCTTGCCCTCGAAGGCCCGCGCGGGTACGCCGCAGACGACGACGGCTGCGGGGGCCTCCCTGGCCATCTTCGCGTAGGGAAGGGCGTCGGCGAGGGTGTCGAGGGTCTTCCTGTCCTCGATGACGATGAACTCCCAGGGCTGACGGTTCACCGCCGAGGGCGCCGCCATGGCGGCGCGGAGCAGG
>DBTK01000093.1:0-456 GCA_002307015.1 Spirochaetaceae bacterium UBA1318 | reverse complement strand
CGCCGCCATGGCGGCGCGGAGCAGGGCGTCCCACTCAAGCCCTGTCACGGGATCGGGCTTGAACGACCTCACGCTCGCCCGGTTATGCACGGTTTCGAAAAAATCCTTCATGGCACCCTCCGAACTTCGGGCCACCCGGCCCCGGATTGAAAGACGTCGATATCGGGCCGGCTAGAGAGCCTTCGCCAGCCTTTCCCTGATCTTCCCGATGAACTCGTCCGAGGTGAGGGTCCGCGCCGGGCCCTCGGCGATACGGGCGAGGTCGCCGGTCATGTCGCCGGCCTCGATCGTCTCGATGGTCGCAGCCTCGAGGGCGTCGGCGAAACGGCCGAGATCGGCGAGGCCGTCGAGCTCTCCCCGCTTCCGGAAGGCGCCGGACCAGGCGAAGATGAGGGCGGCAGGATTGGTGCTCGTCTTCTCGCCCTTGAGGTAGCGGTAGTAGTGCTGCTGGACGGT
>DBTK01000068.1:5394-5907 GCA_002307015.1 Spirochaetaceae bacterium UBA1318 | reverse complement strand
CCCGCCGCATGCTGACGATGGCGATAATCCACGAGCAGTTTTATGAGTCCGAGGACATGTCTCGCATTGATTTCCGCCTTTACGTAAAGCATCTACTTACGAGCCTAAAATCCGATTATCCCGAAAGCTCTCGGAATATGACGATAGCGGGGGAAAAAGGAGAGGTATTGCTGAGCCTGGACCAGGCCATACCCGCAGGCCTCATCGTCTCCGAACTGCTTACCAATGCGCTCAAATTCGCGTTCCCCGATGGCCCTGGCATCGGAGCGATCTGCGTAACGCTGAGAATCTCGGGGAATGGAATGCTCGAGATCGAAGTTCGGGACAATGGCATCGGACTCCCCCCCGATATCGATCCGGGAAGCGCCCGATCCTTGGGGATGGTGCTTATCCGAATATTGTCGGAACAGTTGTCCGGATCGGTGGAATTCATCATCACCGGAGGAACTCAAGCTACGTTAAGATTCCCGATCGTATCCTACACGCTGTGATTGTGTGACCGGCTCCCGGGGG
>DBTK01000068.1:4478-5152 GCA_002307015.1 Spirochaetaceae bacterium UBA1318 | reverse complement strand
ACCGGCTCGCGGAGGCAGGACGATGACATCGAAAACACGCTACATTCTTCTTGTCGATGACGAGCAAAACATTCTGAGCGCACTCCGACGTGAGCTTTTCGAATGGGCGGATGAGCGCTCGCTGGAAATCCTCACGGCGCCATCCGGCCCGAAGGGTCTCGAGGCGCTCAAGAAATGGGGACATTTGACCCTGGTCGTCGTATCGGACCTGAAGATGCCGGAGATGAAGGGCTCGGATTTCCTGCTCGAGGTGAAAAAACTCTACCCCGATGTCGTATCGATCCTGCTCACCGGTTTTTCGGAAACGAATGAAATCGTAAAATCCGTACAGGCGGGAATATTCAGCTACATGGTGAAACCATGGGATTCCGACTACCTGATCGCCGAGATAACGAAGGCCTTCGAGTTCGGAGAGCTTCACAGACAGCGAGCCGAGTATTTGAACCTCGTCGAAGAGGAACTCAAATGGGCGGGCGAATTGCAGGATACGATCTTGAAGCCGAATATTCCTCGATCGGACGGCGTGAAATTTGAGATAAGCTATCGGCCTGTTCACGGCCTCTTTTGCGGCGGGGATTACTATGACGTCATCGCTCTCGATCGAGACCGTTACCTTCTTTTGATCGGCGACGTCGCGGGCCACGGGGTCAAGGCAGCCTTCGTCACCGGCATAC
>DBTK01000068.1:0-4237 GCA_002307015.1 Spirochaetaceae bacterium UBA1318 | reverse complement strand
AAGGCAGCCTTCGTCACCGGCATACTCAAGGCCATTATCTATCCTGAATACGTCCGTGCCACGATGGGAAAGGTTTTTTCCCCGGGGGCATTTTTGGGCTGGCTCAACGAACGGATGAGTTTCGAGTTCAGGCGCATCTCCAGTATGATGCTCACCTTCTTCGCCGGCGTGATTGACCTGAAAATTCGTTCATTTCTGTACGCCAACGCGGGCCATAACCACCCGTACATCCTCCGTAACGGAAAATCCATCGAACTTCCCGTTTTTGGGCCGGCTATCGGCTTCGTCAATTCGACCATCTATTCCGAAGAGTCCGTGCTCGTAGGTTCGGGTGACATGATCACCCTCTTTACGGACGGGCTGATCGAGTCGGCCTGTACCGAAGGCAGCGCTCCTATATGTTTGGGGTCCATCCTGGAAAATGTTGAATACGGTGAGGAGTACCATGGGCGGTTGCTGAAAGCGGCTCTTGCCGAAACGGCCTCAAGCGATTTCGCCGATGATGTAACGATCGTTACCGCGAACATACTCTGAACCGATGGGGAAGTCGATGCTCGGGATGGAAACGAATCGGCCGGGGGGCTCGCTCACATCCAAGGTCCTCCTCTTTGTGATACTGAGTTATCTGGTCCTCACGATCTTCCTGCTTCTTCTCTGGAATTTTGGCATATCCTGGCTCGGGGTACAGGGCCGGGTTCCTGAACTCATGAGACGCGAAAAGGATACCATAGCCGAGTCGCTGGTGGACAAGCAATTGAGGAGCGAGACGTGGCTCTCCGCCCGTCTGGATGAAGCGCGCACGTTCTCGCGTTTCGAGTCGCCGAATCCACGACTTGATATCCTTTCCTCGGTAAAAGGCCCCGAATCCACGCTCAACGCGGAATGGCAATACTTCAAAACCAAGTACCGTCTGGCGGTCGAGAGTTCCCATACCATCTCGAGGATTCTCGTACTAAGGCGTGAGGATGGCGTCATTCTGGTCGACAGCCGGGGTTTGGATACTGGTTCGGTCTTCCTCCTCCCGCCCGCGGCAAAAGCAAAGGATTTGGGTCAATTCAGAAAGCAGAATGAAATCTATTCGTTCTCCGCCGGGCTTTCCTCGAGTGGGATTCCGATCCTCTTCATCCTCGTAGCCCCGATGAAACCCCTTCTTGATGACCTCCGGAATGACCGTTTCGACATTGTTAACGGATTGGGTTCTGCACTCGTCGATGGCCGGGGAAAGCTCCTCTACTCCCTTTTCATTCCCGAGACGAAGCTTCGCTTCGCCGCCGGCGAGGTACCCGTAGAAAGAACAGAGCTGGCATGGATGGTGGCGGAGCGGAAGCTTTTTACGGCGTTGCACGGTTCCTATCTCATATCGGCGGGAGCGGCTGTCGTGGCGATCTCCGCCGATGAGGAGCTGTTCATCGTTACGTCCGCTTCCCAGAACAGGATTATCGGCGCGATGGTTCGGGAATCCTCAGTCATGGCTCTTCTGACTTTTCTCATGGCTATGGCTACTTCCCTATTTGCGCTGCGATACATCAGGTCTATCCTCTCGCCACTCGGCCGACTTCACGTTGCGGTGAAGGCGTTCGGGCGCTCATCGTCCATACAGCTTCCCGAGGATGCCCCGGGGGAGATAGGCGAGATAACCCGGGCCTTCTCGAATCTCCTCGATAGGGTTGAGGCGTGGAAACGGGATTTCGAAGCAGAACTGGAAGTTCGGACGAGGATGCACCGGCTCACCGCAGAGCTCTGTGGAATCTATGCGAGGGACGCATCGGAAAAGGCAAATGTCGAAGCGGCCAATCTCCTCAAGGATTCTTTCAAAGCGGAGGCCGCAGCGTTGTTTTATGAGAACGCAGAGAGACAATTCCGCCTATGCCTTGCCGGCACCGATCTTCCCATCGCCCTTTCAGAGGAGCAATGGCGCTCAGGCATCAAGCCGCATTATGGAGAGCGGGAGGTAGCCTACTTCGGCCCTTGGGCGCCGCCTGGCTTGGACGCCCCCCTGCCGTTGTGGATGTCCAGTCGTCTCTACTCATCGGAGGGAGAGGGAGGATACATCTTTCTCGGGAAAACCGGGGATGGCTGGAATAAAGCGGATGAAGCCGACCTCGCCACCGTTGTGCGGGCGATAGCTCCCATCGTCCAAGTCAGACGAGAACGGGAAATTGAAGAACAAGAAAGGCGCGAAGCCGAAGGGAAGCTCCTGAGCAATGAACGACGCCTGATGACCTTCCTCGAGGGTTCTCGCGATATGATCTATACCGTCGACTCGGATGACATCGTAACGTGGATCAACGCGGCGGGACTCACCATCCTCGGATACTTCGACAAAAAAGAAATCATCGGGAAGCCCTTTCCCTCGTTCGCTGTCAATCCGAACGACGGTGAACAATTGTTCAGCCAGGTACGGGAAGCAGGATACGTCGCCGATTTCGAGATCGTCCTCAGACGAAAAGACGGGACGAGCGTGTTCTGCCTCGAGACCGCGAACGCCATCAGGAATCCCGATAGGGAGATCATAGAGCTTCAGGGCATCGTCAAGGATATCACCGAACGAATAGCCAGCGAACAGACGCTCTGGAAGACGAATATTGAGCTTGCCGACGCGAATCTCAAGATCCTGAAGACCCAGTCCCTCATGGTTCAGCATGAAAAACTTGCATCGATCGGGCAGCTTGCGTCGGGAGTAGCCCACGAAATAAACAATCCTCTCGGCTTTTTAAAAAGCAATCATGAAATGCTCGTAAAATACATAACGGCGATTCGAAACGCCTGGGAAGAGGCGAAAGCCGCCCCTCAGGCCAATTTCCTGGAAATCGAGCGTCGACGGAAACTACCGTACTTGTTTTCCGAGATCGACATGATATTCCAGGAGTCGAGTGATGGCTTTGAGCGGATCATGCATATTGTCAGCAATCTGAAGAGTTTTTCCAGGGTCGAGCAGAACGCGGACTTCGGCTCATATGACGTTAACGCCGGCATCGAGAGCACTTTGATCATGGCAAGAAACGAGATAAAGTACGTGGCTGATGTAAAGAAAGTCCTAGGCGAGCTCCCCGACATCAAGGCCAGGGGCAACGAGATCAACCAAGTCATCCTCAACATCCTTGTCAACGCGGCCCAGGCCATAGAAAGCCAGAAGCGAAAAGAGAAGGGACTCATCGAAATACATACTTCAGCCTTGAGCGATCGGGTCATGATTACCATACGTGACGACGGTCCGGGAATACCCGATTCGATACGTCAGAAAATATTCGATCCATTTTTCACGACGAAGGAACCGGGGAAAGGGACGGGATTGGGTCTCAGCATTTCCTACGATATCATCGTAACCAAGCACGGCGGGCAGCTGATCGTGGACTCTGAGGTTGGCAGGGGTACAACGTTCATAATCGAATTGCTGATCGCTGGACCATCGACAACGATCAGTGGTAATTTTCCGTAGGAAAATAGTTCCAAATAGACAATTGATAATCATTTCAAGGAGGGATCCATCATTCGCCTGAAAACACTGTTCGTTGCAGCCATTACGTTCCCCATCACGATGTCCGGAACCTTCGACGGATCGAACATTCATGGCTCGATCAACGGGGGCGGCAGAAAGATCGAGGCCCACACCTCGGGCGGCTCGATTTCCATCCATCCGATCGACTGAGGCCAGCCTCGCACCGGAAGGCCTGTCGAATCCTTCGGCAGGCCTTGAGACGGAAAACATACGGAAACGTCGCCCGAAAATCGGATTTCCCACGTTTTCGTGACAGGCCGAGCAAGGAAAGGGATACGGTATAGGCAATTAGGCATTTTGGAGAAAACTCCGGCCATGTAGATTGGGAAAATACCCAAATGTAGCGAAAATCCCGTCGTGCACCGGCTTTTCCCCCGTTCCCGGGTTAATCCTCGTTCCCGACCTTCTCCTTTCCCGAGGAAACCGTGTAATTCCCGCACTTTTTTATGAATTACGATTAATTCGTCATTTGGCATGATTCCTGCTTTGTATATTGTGCCAACCCGAAGGCGATAGAGAAATTCTCGACAACCTCGAAAAAATGATTCCAGATGTCGACGATTATTCCGTTCTCGGCGAAGGTTGGCGTTCCAACGCTCAAGGAGGGTTCATGAAAAGTTCACGGTTTCTGGTAATGGTAGGGGTGGTCGGGATGCTGATGCTTTCGGGCATCGTATTCGCGGCTGACAAGGCGAAGGCGACCTTTTTCTGGGCCCAGTACGACGGGGTGACCGAAGA
>DBTK01000039.1 GCA_002307015.1 Spirochaetaceae bacterium UBA1318 | reverse complement strand
AAGGTGAGGGTGAAGGGATTTGCAGGAAAGGTCTGGACGAAGACGCTCAAGACGCCGCTGAAGCAGAATCCTGACTATGTCCCGAAGTATTCGGTCCGCATGGGTATGTGTTTTCCATAAGCTTCGGGACAGTAGTTAACCCTTGACCGCCCCCGCGAGCATGCCTCGCTGAATGTGTTCATGGGCGAAAATATAGATCATAACCATGGGAAACGCGGCCATGACGAGAGAGGCGAAAATGGGTCCCATCCGCTGCGTGTGGTCACCGGTAAAATACATCAGGCCCCGCGATACCGGATAGAGGTCGGAGGACGAAAGCAGGATGACCGAGAAAATCAGTTCACTATAGACCGAGATGAACGAGAGAATCGCCGCGGTGGAAATGATCGGTTTCGAGATGGGCAGGGTAATCCTGAAGAGCGTGCCGACCATGCTGCACCCGTCAATCTTCGCGGCCTCGTCGAGCTCCTTGTCGATTCCCTTCATGTACCCGGTGATCAGGAAGATCGCCTGGGGAAGCTGGAAGGTCACGTAGACCAAAGTGAGAAAGGCGTAATTGTCCATGCCTTTCATTCCGCTCACGAGCTTCGCGATCGGGATGATCGTCGAGTGGATGGGTATCATGACGCCGACGAGAAAGAGAAGGAACACGGGCTTCACGAAGGGGAAGGTCGAGCGGGCGAGCACGTATGAAGCCATGGCTGCCATGACCGAAACGAGCAGCGTCGTCATCGAGGCGAGCAGCAGGGAGTTGAGGATGTAGCGGCCCATCCTCGCCTGGAGAAAGGATTCGAGGTAGTACTCGGGATGCCAGTCGCGGGGAAGCGCGAACATCCGTCCGAAGATCTCCTCGTTCGACTTGAGCGAGGACATGATCGTGACGAGCATCGGGTACAGGGTCATGAGAGCCCAGACGATGGCCACGATGAAAACGGCGATCGAGGCGGGCGTGGTCCTCTTTGTATTCGTCATCATGATCACGTCTCCTGATTGAGGAATTTGTTCAGCAAGATGCTCAGGACGAGGCCCAGCACGAGAATGACGACGCCGATCGCGTTGCCCTGGCCGAAATTCCGGTAGACGAAGGCCTGGCTGTAGAGCAGCGTCGTGGGCATTTCCGTCGCGTGGTTCGGACCTCCCCGCGTCATGATGTAGACGAGGTCGAAGGTCTTAAGACATCCGGTGACGCAGAGAACGGAAAAAATCTTGAACGATTCCTTCGTCATCGGCAGGGTGAGGTAGCGCAGGCACTGCAGGTAGCTCGCCCCTTCGATCCTCGCGGCTTCGTAGATCTCCTCGGGAATGGCCATGATGCCCGCGGCGAAGATGAGCATGTTGAAGCCCGCGTAGATCCATTCGTTGACCAGGATGACCACGAAGATCGATATATCCGGTTCGCCGAGCCAGTTTCTGGCCCAGGAATCGAGGCCGACGATATGGAAGAAAGAATTGACCAGACCCCAATTCGGCTCGAAGATGTAGACCCACATGAGACCGACGGCGGTTATGGGAAGGATGACCGGCATGAAAAAGGAGGTCTTGAAAAAACGGAGCCCCCTGAGGCGGGAGGTGATGACGAGGGCGAGACCATACGAAAGTGGCATCAGGACGAGGAAGCCGCCGACCATGAACCACCCCGAGTTCCCCAGGGAATGCCAGAAATAGGGATCGACGGCGATGCGGCGGTAATTGTCGAAGCCTACCGGGATGAGGGCGGTGTTCGCTATGCCCTTCCACTTGAAGAAGGACATGTAGATCGACTGGGTGATTGGGTAAATCTGAAAAAGGCAATAGAGCCCGAACGCGGGCAGGAGCAGGACCAACGATGGAACAAGGTCTTGCCTTTTTGCCATCACTCACCTCCATTGAAGCGGGCCGGAAACCCGGCCCGCGCAAAAAGCGTTATTCGTTCGCCTTGATCTTGTCGACGATTTCCTTGCCGCACTGGGCCGGGGTCTTTCCGATGAAAAGCCCCTGGATGGCGAGCCGTACCGTCTCGAGCATGTGGGAGGCGGAATCGTAGTTCTGGATGTCGCTGCGAAATTCCTTGACGTTCTTGAGATTGTCCTTGAACTGGATGGTCAGGGCATTCGCGACGGAGGGGTCCGAATCGAATTTGACCGGATAGATTCCGCCCTTGTTCACCTGCTCCAGGCCCTTAAAGTACTCGGCGTTGGAAACGTACTTGATGAACTCGACCGACGCGTCGATCTGGGCCTGATCCTTGACCTTCGCGACGGAGAATCCGTCGGCGGCTCCGCCCTGGACGCTGTCGGAGAATTTGGGATTGATCGACGGGAAGGGAACGACGCCGACCTTGTCCAGAATCTTGCTCTGGGTGAGGTTGCCGAGGTACCAGCTGCCGTTGTAGATCATCGCCGACTTGCCGGTTTCGAAGGAGGTGTTTTCGGCGTTGTTGTCGACGCCGACCGCGTTCTTCCCGAAGTAGCCCTTGTCGTTGAATTCCTTGATGATCGCGTAGAGCTTGACCATCTCGGGACTGTCGTAGGCGAGCGAACGATCGGCGAGCTTCGCGACTCCCTCGGCGCCGAAGGACTTGATGACGAGGTTGTTCAGGAGGTGACCGCCGCGCCACGAATCCTTCTCGCCGATCTGGCAGGGAATGTAGCCGGCTTTCAGGATTTTCTCGCTGACCGCACGAAAGTCGTCGAGGGTCTTCGGCGGCTGGACGCCGACCTTGGCGAAGATTTCCTTGTTGTAGTAAAGCTCGACCGCGTAGAAGACGACCGGGATTCCGTAGGTTCCCGGGTACTCCTTGTACTGCCAGCTGTCAAACAGGGGAAGGAAGGCGTCCCGCCACTTCGGATCCTTGTCCAGGTAGGGCTTGAGGTCGACGAGGGATCCACTCGAAACGTAATCGACGATCCGCGATCCGCCGTACTCGACGAAGACGTTGGGCGGGGTTCCCGTCGCGAAGCCGGTCCTCAGCTTGTCGAGGTAGGAATCCTCGCTGCCGATCGCCTCGCTTTCGACATAGATGCCCTTCTTCTGCGCGTTGAAATCCTTCACCTTCTGCCGGAAGAATGCCGACAGCGGCTCGTCACCCGACCAGCGGGTGTAGACCTTGATCTTGACGTCGCCCTTGCTCTGGGCGAACCCGATTCCCGTCAGCGCAAAACAGATCGCGACGGCGGCCATCAGGATCCGCGTTCTCGTTCTCTTCATGTACTTCTCCTTGTTTATTTATCCAGGTCCATACAGACCATTTGGTGCCCGTTGATTTCGGGAATGACGAACTCGATCCGGCCAGACTCGGAGGTGAACGGAAGCTTCGCGCCCTGGGGGACGAGGCTCACGCTCCGGATCTTCCTTCCCTGTGGATTGATCGAGAGTTTGACGCCGAAGAGCGGAATCACATCCTCGATGATGTCGATGTTCTTGCTCCTCCGCTCGGGGACGTAGTAGAGCAGGTGGGCGACGAGCCGCTTCTCCTTCTCCTGTTCGTTCACCGTCGCGATGAGACCCGAGGGTCCGGAGTGTCGAAGGACGGGGTCTGGCAGGAACATGTCCAGGGCGTTCCGGAACAGGACCTTACACCAGTGAGGCGCGTTCCGGTCGTACTGCCTGAAAATGGGATGGGCGAAATAGATGACCCTGCCGCGCTTCACGATCCCGGCGTAGCCCCGGATTCCCGACGAGGGGGCCTGACGGTGGGAGCAGAAATGGCGGTAGTCGCGGTTGTAGTAGGGAAGCACGGCATCGGCGAGGACCTCGCTGCCCGCCTCGGCCTCGACCTCGGCACCCTTCATGTACATGACATGCTCGGTTTCCGGAAGCCCCGAGGCGATCGGTCCCTTGGGAAGAAGGTAGTCGGCGTAATCGTGGCGGTCGTAGTACCTCCCCCTGACGAGGTTGCCCGCGAGGTCGCGAGTCTGATCGGGAAGGAGGCGAACGCCAGCTGCCTTGAAGCCGAAGGCCCCTCCCGTTTCGTCGAGTCCCGATTCGCAGGAGGCGATGACGCTGCCGCCGGCGGCGAGGTAGCGGGCGAGCTTGGCGTCGAGTTCGGGATTCACCGGAATGGAGTCCGGCAAGACGAGCACCCGGTATCGGGAAAAATCGCTCCGGGTGTCGATGACATCGAACTGCTGGCCGCTTTCCTGGAGCATCCGCCCGACCCCGATGAGGGAGTCGTCCAGGCTCAGCCCTTTTGCAAGGCCGAATTCCTTGGGGTCGAAAACCCCGATGTCGACGAGGGCCCTGGTTCCCGAGCACCAAGGTTCCTTGGCCTCGACCTGGGAGTAGACCGATCCTATCAGGTCGTAGACCGCGGGGGAAAGCCGGCCCGACGGCTCGAGTTGGTCGCCGATCAGGCATTTCGCGTTGAGGGCCAGCATGTGGAAGCACTCGAATTCGAGGGCCGCCCTGTTCTTGAACGAATGGAAATCGCCCCACTCGGTATGAAACTTCCCGGTATGGGAAAGGCAGTCCAGGCCGAAGTTGCGGGCGTACCTCATGACGAGGGGAAAGTTCTGGTAGCCCCACACCCCCGACGGGAGGGACTCGAGCTCGAAGTGCGAGAAGGCGTCGGCGAGCGGGGTTTCCACCGGTCCGATCGTGCTCGCGTTGTAGAAGATGCCGCAGTCCTTGTTGTAGAGCCTGACGAAGGCGCTCATGTCCCGCATGAACTCCCCGATGAGGCTTGTGGCGAAGGCGAGCCGGTCTTCCCTTTTATGGGGCTCGAGGCCCTTTTCGGTCATGGCCTTCCTGCAGTACTCGCAGGAACAGTCCCGTGTTCCGACGATGTCGAAAAAGAGTCCGTCGGTCGGCAGGGTCTGGAGGATCTCCTTCACGTGGGCCTTCAGGAAATCCCGGTAGGGGGTGTTCACGCAGAGGCTGCCGTAGAATCCCGGCTCATAGGGCTTCTGTCCGTGGACCGAGCCGTCTTCATTTCTTACGAGCCACTCGGGGTGTTCTCTCGCGGTCAGCTGATCCCACTGGACCGTCGTGTAGATCGGCACCCTGATCCCGTGGCGGTGGCAGGCCTCGATCTGTTCCCGGAGCAGATCCTTACGGACGAGCCCCGGATGGACCCGCTCGGGATTGACCTTCGAATCGTAGTAGATCATTCCGTGATGGCATCGGGCGAAGCAGCTGATCGAATTCACGTGGGCCGCGGCGAGCGTCGCGGCGAATTCCTCCGGATCGAATCGAGAGCCGACGGCCCCGATATCCGGACTCGTATGGAAATCCAGATGTATTTCCCTGAACGGAAGTTCCTTCATGTTCCCCCCAACGAATATCTTTCATCGCGAAACGTTTCGCGATGGGATCGAACCATCATACCGATTTCTCCGACGATCCCCTCAGGATCAGTTCGGTCTTGAGCTCCACGACCCTCGGCGACAGGGGCCTCTCCTGCCCGAGCCGTTTCACGATCAGGTCGGCCGCCGTCTCGCCGATCTCACCCAGAGGCTGGACGACGACCGAAAGCTCGGGATTGAAAACCGTCGCCACGTCGTAGACGTCGAACCCGATCAGGGCGATGTCGTCCGGTATTCTGAGGCCTCGCGCATTCAGCGCCTTGATGGCGCCGAAGGCCATGTCGTCGTTCGTCGCGAGAATGGCGGTTACGCCGGAATTGGCATCGAGGATCGAGAGCGTCGCGTCGTATCCGCCGTCAACCGAAGTCGCGGCGAAGGCAATGCGACGCCGATCGACCTCGAGCCCCGCCGCTTCGTGGGCATCGAGGTATCCGGCGAGCCTTTCATGGGCTGTATAGAGACCGGGTTCATTCATGTTCACCAATCCGATTTTTGTATGTCCATTCGCCAGAAAGCTTTCCACCGCTTTTCTCGCCGCGGCCCTGTTGTCCACGATGATGGCATCGCAGGGAACCGCGTCGATAGGCCGGTCGAGAAAGACGAGGGAGATGCCCCTCTTGATGATATCCTTATAGGTCTTCGCATTGTCCTCGTTCGGGGGCAGGATGATTCCATCAACCTTTTTCCCGTACAGAAAATGGATCTTCTCCACCTCGAGCTTGTAGTCGCCGCGATAATCGCAGACGATGGTTGAATAACCATAGCGCATGAGGCTGTTTTCGATGTTGGAGATTACGCGCATGAAGAATTTGCTTTCGAAATTCGGGACGATGACCCCGATGAGCATCGTGCGGTTTTTCTTCAGGCCGCGGGCCACCTGGTTGACCTCGAAATCGAGGTCCTTGATGGACTTCTCGAGCAGGGCGCGGTTTTCGGGGAGGACGTTTCCGCCGTTGATGAACTTCGAGACCGTCGCGATCGAAAGCCCCGTCTGTTTCGCGATATCCTTGATGGTCGACCCCAAAACTCCCCCGAGCGCGAAACGTTTCGCGCTTCTGAAGAATAAATGGACTTGCCATGTTCTGTCAAGTTTTTTTTTGATAGGATCGCAAAAAAACAGGAACCTCGACCGGGGGCCGAGGAAGGATTCCCGCGCCGACGGGGCCGGCGCCTTTCGGGACATCCCCGTCATCCGGGCGCGATCGACATCGCGCAGGGAAACCACCCGTCGGCTCGGACGGACGTTCAGCGATCCGGCAGCATCTCCCTCTGCTCGTCCTTGAGGGATATGCCGGACATCGACCGAGCGAGCGATTCGCGTACGAGGTAGTCGAGCTTTACGGCCGCCTTCGCGGGGGAGAGTCCCTCGGGCCTGATGTTGGAGATGCAGTTGCGCCTCTCGTCGGTCGTGCCGACACGGGGGGCGAAGGTCAGGTAGGCGCCAAGGCTGTCCGGCGATGAAAGCCCCGGCCTCTCGCCGATCAGGATGACGACGAGCCTCGATCCGAGGATCGAGCCGATCTCGTCGCTCAGGGCGACCCGTCCGTAGTTCGCGAGGCACAGGGGCCCGACCTTCAGGCCCGCGGCGAGGGGCAGGTAGGCCTCGAGGAAGGGCTTGGCCTGCCTCTCCACGGCGAGGCTCGAAAGCCCGTCGGCCACGATGAGGACGATATCGAAGTCCCCGTTCGCCGTTCGGGCGCCGGCGAGGACCCCGAGGGTTTCGCGGGATCCCTCGGAAAGCCTTCGACCGAGGTCGGGGCGCTGAAGGTATTCCTCCTTGTCGCGGCAGGCGCTCGTGACGGGAACGACATCGATCCCGAGGGAGGAAAGGGTCCGTCCCATCCCGTAGAGATCGAGTTCCCGGAGCACGGCATCCCTCGCCCTGGCGTGGGCGAGGGAGAGGGAAAGCACCTCTTTCGTCGGCAGGCTCGAGCCCGCCCTTCCGAGGGCGATTCTCGCGTTCGTATAGCGCTTGAGGGGCCGCCAGGGATCTTCGGTGCGGAAGCTCATCTCGTTCATAGTTCCATCGCTCCTATCATCAGGCGGTTGGCGCTCGTCTGCGGGATGAGTCCCATACCCTCGTCCGCGAGACCGGTCCCGATCAGCCATTCCTCGAACTCGGGCGCGGGCTTCAGCCCCATGAGGCGGCGGATGTTGAGGGCGTCGTGGAACGAGGTGCTCTGGTAGTTCAGCATGATGTCGTCGGCCCCGGGCACGCCCATGATGTAGGTCACCCCGGCGCTCGCGAGGGCGGTGAGGAGAACGTCCATGTCGTCCTGGTCGGCCTTGGCGTGGTTCGTGTAGCAGATGTCGACGCCCATCGGGAGCCCCATCAGCTTCCCGCAGAAGTGGTCCTCGAGGCCGGCCCTGATGATCTGCTTCCCGTCGTAGAGGTACTCGGGGCCGATGAAGCCGACCACGGTGTTGACCAGGAGGGGATGGAACTCGCGGGCGAGGGCGTAGCACCTGGCCTCGATCGTCTGCTGGTCGACGCCATGGTGGGCGTTCGCCGAAAGGGCGCTCCCCTGCCCCGTCTCGAAATACATGACGTCGTTTCCGACGGTCCCGCGGCCGAGGGAGAGCGCCGCCTCCATCCCCTCCTTCAGGAGGGCTATCGAAACCCCGAAGCTCTCGTTCGCCTTCTGGGTTCCCGCGATCGACTGGAAGACGAGGTCGACGGGAACCCCGCGCTCGATCGCCTTGATGCTCGTCGTCACATGGGTGAGGACGCAGGCCTGGGTCGGGATCTCGTAATGGGAAATGATCGAGTCGAGCATCGTCAGGATCTTGCACACGGCGTCGATGTTGTCGCTCGCCGGGTTGATGCCGATGACGGCGTCGCCGGCTCCGTAGAAAAGCCCGTCCAGGATCGACGCGGCGACGCCCTTGGGGTCGTCCGTCGGATGGTTCGGTTGAAGCCTCACCGAGAGCCGGCCGGGAAGGCCGATGGTGTTCCGGAAGGAGGAGACGACCTCGATCTTTTTCGCCGCGGCGATGAGGTCCTGGGCCCTCATCAGCTTGGATACGGCCGCGGCCATCTCGGGCATGATGCCGGGGGAGACCCTGGCAATCGTCTCCGTATCGGTCGAATCGGCGAGGAGCCATTCCCGAAACTCGCCCACCGTGAGCGAAGCGACCTCGCCGAAGGCTTTGTAGTCCAGGCGGTCGACGATGAGGCGCGTGATCTCGTCCGACTCGTAGGGGATGACGAAATCCTCGAGAAAGGCCTTGAGCGGAATGTCGGCGAGGGCCATGCGCGCCGCCACCCTCTCCTCGGCGGATTCGGCGGCTATCCCCGCAAGATGATCTCCCGAGCGCTCCGGCGTCGCCTTCGCGAGAACGGTTTTCAGGTCCTCGAATCGATACACCGTCCGTCCGACGGTCGTCTTGTACGGCATTGGTTCTCCATGGATGGGGCCGACGGGAAGTCACCGCGTCCCGACGGCCCTCAGGATATCATCGCGAGCCGATTCACACCAGGGCGGCTTCCTTCGACTTCGGCTTGGCCTTCTTCTCGGCTTCGCCGAGGCCCTTTTCGATGATCGCCATCTCGTCGGTCGATCCCTGGATGACCGGCCCCTTGAACCACTTTCTCGCCCCGGCGAACCAGGCGATCACGAGGACCGCGAGGGCGCCCAGCACCACGACGGGGGTGTAATTGAAGGATTGGACGGTGATCGGCGAGGCTGTCGGCAGCATGAACAGGATCGTGATGAAGGCGACCCAGGCTATGGAAACGATGCCGATCGGCCGGCTCCACTTCCCGAGGTTCCAGGGGCCCGGCTTGAAGTCCTTCGCCTTCAGTCGGAGCAGGATCGGGATGACATAGGCGATGTAGAGCCCGATGACCGCGATCGAGGTGACCGCGACGTAGGCGACCTGGCTCACGACCGAGGGTACGGCCAGGAGGAAGGCGAAAACGGCGGAAAAGATGATGGCGTTCCTCGGGGTTCTTCCCTTGTCCAGCCGATGCCAGATCTTGGACCCGGGGACGGCGCCGTCGCGGGAGAAGGCGTAGACCATGCGGGAGTTCGTCGTGATCGAGGACATGCCGCAGAAGAACTGGGCTCCCACGGCGATGAGGAAGAAGAGGGTCCCGAGGACGAAGCCGAGCCTGCTCTCGAGGATGTAGAGGACGGGGTTGATGTAGCCGCCCGCCGCGCCGAGATCGGGAACGGCGGCCGCGAGGCCGAGGAGAAGGGCGTATCCGGCGATCGCCGATACGACGACGGCCATGACGACGCCCCAGGGAGCCCTGGTCGCCGCGCCGACGGTTTCCTCGCTCATGTGGGCCGAGGCGTCGTAGCCGGTGTAGGTGTACTGGGCCAGGAGGAGGCCGAGCATCACCGCGTACCAGAGGGGAAAGCCCGTCCCGTTGAATTTCGGGTCGACGGTGAAAAGCGACTTGAGCGAGTGGAGGGGAGCCGAGGCCCCGAGGTTCAGGAAGTTCGAGTCGGCCGTGTACTGCCAGCCGATCATGGTCGCCGCGACGACGCCGCCGGCGATCAGGACGACGCCCAGGATGTGCCACCAGACGCTGATGTCGTTCAGGAAGGCGACGATCTTCACGCCGAAGATGTTGAGCAGGGCATGGATCGCGAGAACGACGGCGAAAATCCCGAGGGTCACCCATTGGGTCGCCGGGTCGATGGCCGTGAGGCTCGCGAGTTTCGCCGGGAAGGCCGGATTCCACGCGTTGACGAGAACGTCGATGGAAACCGCAAGGCCGTAGTCGATGCCGGCGGTGACCGCGACCTGTCCGATCAGATTGAACCATCCGGTGAACCAGCCCCAGCCCGGGCCGCCCAGCTTGGACGACCAGTAGTAAAGCCCGCCCGCCGTCGGGTAGGCCGAGGCGAGCTCGGCCATGCCGAGGGCGACGACCAGGACGAAGAGGGTCACGATCGGCCATCCGATGGCGGCGACGGTAAATCCGCCGTTCACCGGCAGCAGGTAGAACAGGGTGATGCATCCGCTCAGGACGGAGATCACCGTGAATGAGATCGCGAAATTCGAAAAGCCCCCCATCGCGCGGAACAGCTCCTGCGCATAGCCCATGTCGTGAAGGCGTTTGACGTCGGCTGCCATCAGCTCCTTGTCCGCGTCGCGTTTTGAAGATTTCATTTCCAGTCACCCCCGTTATTTTTTCGAATCCCGGCGTCGCCTTTTCAAGCGATCGACGTTCGACATTACGGGTATTAAAGCAGGTTCCATGCCAACAGAGAAAAAAACGATGAAACTCGCGGGAGCCGTCAGAATAGGGGATTTTCGGTCTTCGAGGTGTTTTTCAAAAGGGAAGGCTCGCCCGAAGGGCGAAAACGGGGTACGGAAACGTTACGTTTTTCAGGCAAAATGCACGGAAACGTAGCATTGGCCGGGGAACCATCGGTAGCGTTACGAAGCTCCGGTACGGGAACCCCTGGGACAAGGCGACTTAGCTCGAAGAGCCGAGACGGGCGACGATATCCGCGGCGATCTCCGCGGGAGTAGGCCCGACATCGACGACGAGGGCATCGACGGGCTCCTCGAGGGTGGCGAACTGGCTTTCCAGCAGCCCCGCCTTCATGAAGTGTCCCACCCTTTCCTTCATCCGCCTCTCGATGGTCGCGAAGTCGCCGCGAAGGTAGACGAAACGGACCTCGGGGGATACCCGGAGCCTCTCGCGGTAGATCTCCTTGAGGGCCGAACAGGAAACGACGGCCGATTCGCCACTGGCGGTCAAGCCTTCGATGACCGAGGTGAGGGCGGAGAGCCAGCCGGCCCTGTCCTCATCGGTGAGGGGGATGCCGGCGCTCATTTTCTCGACATTGCGGGCCGGATGGTAGCTATCGCCCTCGACGAAGCTCCAGCCGAGACGTTCGGCGACGAGGGAGCCGACGGTGGTCTTGCCGCAGCCTGAAACGCCCATGACAATCAGGATCATTCAGTTTTGTACCACGGAGTTGCCGGAGTCGCAAGCGGGGGTCGATCAGGCCCGCGTCGCCACCCGCCGGCCTTTCGCCTTCAGGCACTTCGCGGCATCCACGATGTCGGGCCAAGACTCGAGCAGCCTGCCGTAGAGCCCGATCAGGCGTTGCGTGATCGCGAGCGTCTCTTCCGCGGTCCGGTCCTGGCGGAGGTCCGGGGGCAGGATGAGTTCACGCGAGGGAAGGGATTCGTTGAGCGCCGAGAGGCAGCCCTGGACGTCGGCCGCCCATTCCTCCGGTTCCTCGCCGTACTCCCGGAGAAGCCCTTCCAGCTGGCTGATCGCGTCGGCTTTTGCGCGCCAGATGAGGGGAAACACGAAATCCTCGAATCCCCTCGGCTCGAGGCCGCCGATCGTCCGCAGGTACCGGCCGAGGGCGCGGGTCCTCTCGGCGACGGGGGCCGGGAAGGGGAAAGCCGCCGGGAACGAGTGAACCATCAGCATGACGAGGTCGGCGAGGTTCGTTCCGACGGTGGCATTCCGTATGGACTGGACGGTTTCCTTCCTGTCGCCCGGAGGATCGTGCTCGATGACGGAAGGCTCGTATCCGAAGAAAGCCGCCTGATCGACGACCGGGAGGACCGCTGCGAAAAGCCCGTCGGAGTTGCGCTTGACGGGAAAGAAGGGCGGCAGGAGGAGGCGATTGTCGAATCCGGCCGCGTAGGCCATGAACCAGGAGCCGTCGCCGATCGTCCGCCGCAGGGGAGAGCGGACGAGCGCACGGCTTTCCATGAAGGCTCGATAGAATTCCGGATCCTCGAGCAGCCGGTTCCGGGAATCCCCGGCCAGCGAAAGATAGTATCGCGTGGACCCCATCCCGGAATCCCCCGCCACCCCGAGAGAAGTGACCGCGATCCTGCCCGATCCTGCCGCAAAGGCCTTGATCAGGTGATCGCTCGCCTGGTCCAGGATCAACTCCGACCCTCCGCCGGGTGGCTCGCCGACGCAGCCTCTGATCGGTTTTCCGAGCGTCGCCTCGTGAAGGGCCAGAAAATCCGCCTCGATCGCCTCGAAGCCTCCGCGCGCGGAATCGCGATCGGCGTGAAACCAGAACTCGGTCGGGTCGCCGGAACGAAGCTCGAGCCCGGGCAGGATCTCGGGAGGCCTTCCCATATGGCAGATCGTGTCGTCGTCGACGCAAAGGGCGCTCTCGCCGGCCAGGTCCAGGAGGAAGGCGTTCCTGTTGGCGCCGCAGGTGGGACGCAAGCCCTCGAGCCCGAAAAGGGCGAATTCCATGAGGTCGGGGGCCAAGCCCGTGGCGGCCAATTCCCCGGCGAAGGCCCTTTTCTCCTCCATCCCCGCATAGAAGACCTTCGTTCCGAAGTCCCGGCCGAGGGACTTCGCCATGTCGCGATACTCGTTTCGGATGGAAAGGGTATCCGAATCGTCGTACACGATCCAGTCGCATTCGCGGCCGAACTGCCTCGCGTTTTCCATATAGCTCTCGAAGGCGCGGCGCGCGTGGCCCACTCGGTCGGCCGTCACCATGCCGACGCTCCCGATCGCCGTCCCGGAATCGGATTCGGCGGGGGGCCAGTCGCGGACGACGGAGGATCGGGGCGTGATGAAATTCCGGGCGACGCACAGTTTCAGCTGTTCGAGCAACCCGTCGCGTTCCACCGCCCTGAAGCCCATCTCGCGGCCTATCCGGGAGGCGTGATCCTCAAGGGTCTCGAAACCCTGACACCGCGCGAGACATTCGGCGGTGTAGGTCGGGAGCAATCCGGAACTGCCGGCCAACGGCAGGACCAGAACGCTTTCGTTTCCCGCGGGGATCAGGCGCAGGCCCACGGCGCGGTAGGTTTCCGGTTCCTCGACGAGTGCCGGATCCGCCGGATCCGCGGGATCCGCCGGCACTGACGCACTTTCGCCCCTGGGCCCGGAATCAGAACCTTGGTCCGATCCGCCTTGCCTTCCCGAACCGTCCTTCTTTTTTCTGAAAAATGCCATGGAATCTCCTCGATGTCTGAAAACCATGATACCACCCGAACCAGGCCTCGGCAAGTTTCATGTCTCCTCATGAAAAAACCGGCCGGCCCCCGAAGGGACCGACCGGTTCCGCTGTGTTCCCGAGACTGAAATACGGGATTAGGCGAGGCTATCTGAGTTCAGCAACCTCCGCTTACCGCGACCACGGAGACGGGATCGTTGCCGATCGTTCCAACGGCGACGCCGTCGAATTCGTCATAGCCCCAATACTGTTTCGTCCAGGTCTTGCCGTTCGAACTCGTCAGGATACCCCCCGAGCTCCCGACCGCGATGAAGCCGCCCGCCCCGTAGGCTATTCCGTACAGGCTGTAGGTTCCCGGGGGAATATCCTGGGTCGTCCATGACGGGTCGCCGTCTCCCCTGGTGAGGATCAGCGCCGAATTGGAATCGCCCCGGTAGCCGACGGCGACACTGATGCCGTTCCCATAGACCGAACCGTATACGTCGTAGTTCATAGTGAGGGATGCGGGAGTCCCCGTCCATCCGGTTGAAAGGCTTCCGGCCGAGTAGATGTCCAGCGTTCCCGCCCCGTTCTGCACGAACAAGGTCCACGTTCCGTTCAGGTAACCGACGCTTTGCACGTGGACGCTCGCCGGTATCGTCACGGTCGTCCAGGTCAGTCCGTTTGGACTCGAATACACCGCGGCGTCGTAATAGGCGACGAAGCTTCCGTTGCCGTAGACGATGCCGTAGGCATTGCCCGTCTGGCCCGGGATCTCGATGGGTGTCCAGGTCGATCCGGAATCCGTGCTTCGATAGATGCTGTAGTAGTGGTCGGCGTTGCCCGAATCGATGACGTAGTACGCCCCCCCGGCCGCAACGAACGTGGCGTTCCCATCCGAGGCTACGCCCTTGAGATCGTTCGGCGTGACGCCGGTGGGCGACGTGGATGTCAGCAATCCCTTCGGCCCCTTCGCGGACCCGGGGCCCGAAACGGAATTCACCGCGGCCTTTCTCTTCCCTGAAGGGCTTTTGTCGGTGCCGAGCGCCGCGTGCCCGACGGTGGAAAACGCGGGAGAAACGGACGTCAGCACATACGTGAACCTCTGGGAATAGACGGGGCTCGTTATCCCTCCCACGATCGCTATAGCCTTGACCACCGTGGCGCCGTTGCCGATAACAAACGGGGAGGAATAGAGCGTCGAGCTCCCGGTCGGCGTGCTGCCGTCGGTCGTATAGTGGATGGCAGGGCTTGCCCCGCTCGCGTTGAGCGTGATGGAATTGCCGGAAAGGTAGCCTGATGGCGTGGAATAGCCGTCGGCCCTCCAGGTCCAGTTCTTCCCGTCGGTGGTCGTGACGATCGTTCCATAGGAGCCAACCGCCACATAGGTGCCGTTCGCGAAGGCGACGCCGTAAACGCTTCTGCTATTGCTCAGGTACGGAGTGAACACGAACTGGGACGTCAAGACCGCCTGGAAGGAAACGACCATCGACCAGCTTCCGTCCGCGGCCTTCCTGTAGACCTTGGCCGAGGCGGTATCGAGGTAGAGATCGCCCGAAACCGATCCCGAGGCGCTGCCCGATATCGGGGTTCCGCTTCCCGTCCACCACGCCGTACCATTGGTTCCATTCACCCCGTTCGTTCCGTTCGTCCCATTGGACCCGGCGGCGCCTGCAGCTCCGGTATCGCCCTTGAGCGTGAAGAGCGCGGTCCAGGCGCCCGAGGCCTTCTCATAGGCTATGGTCGAAGCGCTGTCCAGATAGAGATCTCCGTCGCTCCCGATGCTCGCGGCGGGAACCCCCGTTCCGATCGTCCATCCCGCTCCGTTGCTTCCCTTGAGCTGGGCGGCGGAGGTCCAGCTTCCGCCGACTTTCACATAGAGAATCGTATTGTCCGTGTCGAGGTAGAGATCCCCATTGGCCCCCGAAGATGCTACCGGAGCACCTTTCGCCACGAACCATTTGGCGTTTACGCTGATACCGGAAGACTTCGTGCTCGAGCCGGACGACGAAGGATTGCTGCACGCGACAAAACCGAGAGAAATGAGAACCAGAAAAACCGTCGTTAACTTTTTCATAACATACCCCTTTCTGCATATAGGATATCACATATATTCAGAATTACAAAGATAAAGGAACCGTGGCGGATAAAAAAAGATGAATTTGTCCTGAGGTCGGAACCGACCGAATGAGAGGATACGGGGAGAACTCCGGCGCGAAAGCGCCTCATGAAAAGAAAAGGCCCGTCCGGGACGGGCCTTTTCGATCGCTCATGCAACCATGGCACGGGGAACGTTTTCCCCAGGCTCAACAGCCACAGCCGCTGCCTCCGCTGCCACCGCTGACGGCTCCTTCGGCGACCAGAAAATGGAAGGGTCCTGATTCGGTGGAATCGATGGTCAAGTCGCCGTCGCTATATCCCACAACCTTCACATAATACTTCCTGGTTGTCGGGCAAAGGAAATCGGCTATCAGGGAGAAATTTCCGGACCCACCGAGGCCGTCGTCGTCCGAATCGATTTTGCCTGAATAGTCGCCATCGTTGTAGAGATATATGACCGTATCCAGGCTGGTAAAAGGACTCGGTACCGGGGTTTCGACCGAACCTTCGATCGCGTAGGTCTGGATATGGTAGGTCGTTCCCGCCACGCCGTCGAAGCTGAACCAGACCGAGCCCCCTGCGGAGAGCGTCGAGGAAACGGGGGTACCGATCGTCACGGCGCTCACGTTCGAGGGAAGATCGGGATTGGAGCACTCCTCGCTCTTAATGGAGAATCCGAGGTTCCGGGGCGACGCCGCGGCGGTCTCGTATTCGATGACGGCGCAGTAATAGCTCTTGCCGGCCTCGGTCGGGAAGGTCATGGAAGCGGTGGCGCTTGCGTTGACGGCCTGGATGGAGTGATTGTCACCGGAAAAGACCGTCCCGCTGATGCCGTCGAAGATATAGAAACTGAACTTCTCGGTACCCTCTGAAACGGGGGTGACGGTCATTTGGGAAAAACCGGTCGACGAACCGGTGAACGAGAACCATTTCTCGCTGCCGTACGCGCTCGGAGCCCCGTCACCCGAGACGAAGGCGGTGGGAAGAATGTAGGGCCCCGCGGACGTGCCCGCCGAGAGCGCGACGGCGCCTACCGGAAAGCAGGTCACCTGGACCGAGGAATCCGTCGTGCCCGAGGCCACCGAGATGGCGGCCGATCCCTGGACGGTTTCCTCGCTGCCGGAACCATTGTTGCCGTTGTAGATGGTGACGCGCAGAACTCCGGTGTAGATGCCGGTAGCCGTGTCCAGTATTGTCGTCGGCAGCGCATGGCTGCTTTCAAGGGAGGAGGAGCCGTCGCCGCCGGTCATGGGATACGGGCTCGTGAGGTCCACGTCCCAGCTATCGAGCGCCTTCTGGAAGGAGGTGTCTCCGCTCGCGAAGATTTCGAGTCTGGCCATCGTCGCGACGATGAAGGCCCTGCTCGAAGCGTCGGCAGTTCGCGGAGTTTTCCCGGAAGCGGAGGACGGTTTCGCAAGCGCCGTGGCAGCCGTTTTGGCTTTACCCTTGAGGACCGCCGCGCTCACGACCGGGTTGAGCGGGGAAAGCTTCACCGTGATGCTCGCCGCCTTGAGGGCCGAATCCGACGATGAACCAGACTTCTTCCCGGACAGGGGCGACGAGCAGGAGAGGATCAGGGCGGTCACGGCGATCGCCGCCAGTATCGTGCATATCTTTTTCATGGCTTCGTCCTTTACTGAATCCCGACCGAAATGGAGGTCGAGGTCGGGCTTATCGGCGCGACGGAAATCGAATAATCGGGTCCGTAGGTGGAGCCATCCCGGTTATAGGCGTTCACGTAGATCAGGGTATCGTCCACGGGGACCGTGAAGCTACTGCTGGGGTTTCGCCTCTCGCTCAGGATGCTGTTGCCGGAACTGTCGCAGACGGAAACGTAGGGAACCGCTTCGGGAGCCGAGCTCATGTCGAGCTGATACTCGACGCCGGGCTGGACGGAGAAGCACAGCCAGGCTCCCGAATCGAGCGGGTCATGATCGCCGTCGAGCAGGGTACCGTGGACCGGCGTCCCGTCGCCCTGGTACTCTGGCACGGGGATCACGGCGAAATCCGGCGGCGTCGCTCCGGAACCGTAGACGGCGAGGTAGGGAGAGCCGCCCGAGTAGTTTGCGGTGAGAATTCCGAGTCCCGATCCCGTCGAGGTCGAGTACGGCGTCGCAGCCTTTTTCCCATTCGACCCGTAGAGCACCAGAAGTTCTCCGCCGGCCGCCGCCGGCGCGGAGCCTTTCGGCTGGAACGAAGCGGAAGCGATCTTCGC
>DBTK01000145.1:22782-22939 GCA_002307015.1 Spirochaetaceae bacterium UBA1318 | reverse complement strand
GCCTGCCGGCGCATGTACCAGGCGGGAGACAAGTCCGGCTACTTCTTCTCGCCGAACGACCTCGAGCTCGTGGGCTACATCCCGAAGCTGACCGAGGCGGGGGTGGACAGTTTCAAGATCGAGGGCAGGATGAAGAGCGCCGAATACGTCGGCACCG
>DBTK01000145.1:22314-22507 GCA_002307015.1 Spirochaetaceae bacterium UBA1318 | reverse complement strand
CGTCTCCGCCTACCGCTACGCGATAGACAACTGGGAACGCGACGAAGGCGGGGCGATCGCGAAGGCGAAATCCATGCTCCGCAACGATTTCGCCAGACGGAAGACGAGCTTCTTCATCGGCGACCCCGACGTCCGCGGCTTCATCGATCCCGATGCGGCGGCAGGCACCGGCATCCCGCTCGGCACCGTCAAG
>DBTK01000145.1:505-22042 GCA_002307015.1 Spirochaetaceae bacterium UBA1318 | reverse complement strand
GAGGACCATCGACGGGATCCGCTGCGTCGCCCTCAAGCCGATGAAGGCGAGGACTGACGCGGACGGCCAGCCCATCGTTCCGAAACCCTCCGAGGAAGCCCCGGCCTACGATCCGATGGACCTGAAGCCGGGCGACTCGATCAGAATCCACGCGGCGGATGACGGCAAGAGGACGACCTGCAAGGTGATCGGGGTCTACGACGACGACGGGACGGCCTTCGTCGGCCTCGCCGAGGACGCCCACATGAACGACTCGATCTACCTCCTCCAGACCAAGGCGATGAGCAAGCGCTACGCCCACATCCTGCCGAACGTCCTGGATTCCTACCGCAGGCAGCCGGGACGGGAATCTGCCCCTCCGATCCATGCCGTCGTCGAAGGGCTCACCGCGAACCCGAAACAGGCGAAGCCGGTAAAACCGGAACAGAAGGGCGACCATCCCCTTCCAGACGGCTTCATCGTGGCCGTTTCGTCCTTCGCCGACCTTTTCGTCCTCCAATCCCTCAAGCCAAAGAAGGCGATGTTCCGCCTTACCGCCCAGTCGGCCAGGGACCTCGCAAAAGGGGAGCCCCTTCCCTTCAAGGCCTCGGACCTCATGGTCTGGCTCGATCCCTTCTACCCCCAGGCCGACGAGTCCTGGCTGCCCCAGGCGGTGGAGGCCTTCGCCGAGCGGGGACCCTGCGGCTGGGTGCTCAACAACCTGGCCCATATCGGCATGACGAAAGGGCTCGCGGGAACGAAGATAGCGGGACCCTACCTTTACTCCTTCAATCGATACTCCGCGGCCTTTCTCCTCGACGCCGGGCTCGACTACATCATCAGCCCTCTCGAGAACAACCGGCAGAACCTCATGAAGACCGTCGAGGCCTTCTCCAAGAAGAACTGGATCGTGCCCGTGTTCTCCTACCCCGCCCTTTTCCGGATGCGCGCCGACCTCACCTCGACCTACAAGTTCCGGCAATTCGACGACAACCGGCAGAACGACTTCTTCCTCTTCGGCTCGGACGCCAAGGGATCGGCCGGGGTCGGCGGCACGGGCTCGGTGGTCATACCGAACTCGCCCTACTCGATCACCGACAAGATCCCGTCCCTGCACGCGAACGGATTCACGAAGTACCTGATCGATTTCAGTGCGATGCCCCTCCGAAAGATACTCTACAAGACGGTCATGGAAGCCGCCGAAAAGGGAAGCGTCCTCGAGGGCGCGAGCCGATTCAACTGGAAGGACGGATTCTACTCGGACGAGAAGCCGACGGTCGCCCCGAAAGCCAACGGGGAGAGCGGCGGCGAGGACTGACCGGCTTCGCGCAGGAGCGGGATCCCGCCCTGCCGAAGCGTAGGTTGCTTGAAGCACCGGACGTTGCCTGAAGCAACGTTGGTCGCTTGAAGCACCGGACGTTGCCTGAAGCAACGTTGGTCGCTTGAAGCACCGGCCGTCGCTTGAAGCGACGGGGCCGATTCCCCCGTTACGGGGATAAACCGTAACGTTGGAGGAATCCCATGAATCGTACGCTGTACCTCGCTTCCCTGACGGCCGCCCTGATGTTGGCGGCCTGCACGCCGGCGGCCCAGACCGGCGAACGCATCCTTACCCGGCTCACCACCCCCGAGGTCGTCGACTGGTCGACCGACGGCCCCGAGCTCCTCAGGCTCCGCTTCAGCGAGAAGGTCGGCTGCGCCCCCGACCGGGTGTCGGTAACCCCGAAGCTCCCGATCGAAAGCGTCGACCCGGCCGACGACGGAACGGTCGCCGTCGGTTTCTCGAGCCCCCAGGAACCGGGCCGCGAATACGCCATCCAGGGTTCGGCCGAGGACTCGGACGGCAACTCGGTCCGCTTCGTGCTGCCCTTCTCGGGCTTCAACGGCCGAGTCCCCGCCCTCCTCATCAACGAGTTCACGACCCAGGGCTCGGGCAAGCATCCCGACCTCATCGAGATCTACGTGAAGGGCGACGGGAACCTCGCCGGCGTCGCCCTCTTCATCGGCACCAAAACCCGCTTTACCCAAAGGTTCGTCTTTCCGAGCACCGAGGTGAAACGCGGCGACTATCTTCTCGTCCATACGAAGCCCCAGGGGATTGCCGAGGAAAAGAACGAAACCTCAGATCCCGCGGCCTCGGGCGGCTACGACTCGAGCGATTCGGCCCGGGATTTCTGGCTCGCCGGGGGGAAGGGGCTTGCGGGGACCAACGGGGTCTTGACGCTCTACGCGAACACGGCGGGAAACCTCCTGGATGCCGTTTTCTACACGAGCCGGTCGACGGATTCGGATACGGACTACGGTGGATTCGGGTCGGAGGCCCTCCGCGCCGAGGTCAGGGAAATCGCGTCAGCGGGCGGATGGAAGACGGCGGGGGAAGACCCGGTGCCGGAGGACGGCGTCCCGTCAGCGGGCTCGACCTCGACGAGGTCGTTCTGCCGGTCTTCGACCTCGGAGGACACGGACTCGAACGCGGACTGGCACGTCGCGGCCGCCAAGAAAGCGAGTTTCGGCGGGGTCAACTCCGACGACGCCTACGTTCCAAAGGTGAAGGAATGAGGGCGCCGCGGGATGATGCGAAGCCTGAGCTCGTATTGATCGGCCTAAACGGGACGACGCCTCGTCGTCAAGCCTGGGGAAGACTACTGGACGAGGTCCTTGACGAGGTTTTCGATTTCGGGACGGGGGAGTGCGCCGACGCGCTGGCGAACCATTTCTCCGTCCTTGAAAACGACGAGGGTAGGTATCGAAACGATATTGAAGCGGTTCGCGAGGTCCCCTTCCTGGTCGACGTTGATCTTGCCGACGGTCAGTTTCCCGGCGTACTGGACGGACATCTCTTCGAGCATCGGGGCGATCATCCTGCATGGCATGCACCAGGGAGCCCAGAAATCTATGAGTACCGGAATCGTCGACTTGACCACCGCGGAATCGAAATTATCGGCGGTCAAGGTTATCTCTGCCATCTGTTTCTCCTTGGTACAAAAAAGGCCATACTCTCTGAGCCCAAAGTATACATTCAGGGAAATGAAAAAGCAACTTCCGGGCCTTCATTCCGCCGAATCGACGACGACGGCGGAAACGGTCCCGTCGCCCTCGACCGAAAAGGCGATCATCCAGCGGGCATTGAACAGGTACTGAACGCCGGGACGGCAGAACGTCCCGACGGAGGCCGAGCCGTCGCAGCGCGCGGCGGGAGCGAAGGGGCTTCCGGAAGCGAGGATGGTCCCTGCCGGAAAGAGGCCGCCCCCAGGCAGAGGAACGGCTGTCGGAACCAGGGGCTCGGGCGACAGGCAGGATGAGGAAAACCCTCCCTCGAGAACGGAACGGGCGCAGGAAACGGGGTCGAGCCTCCAGGGATCGCCCGCGCGGGCGAGGGCCTCGGCGCGGAAACGCCGCCAGTCGAAGCTCCCGATCGGGTAGCCGGCCTTCGCTAGCAGGGCGGCGGTCTCGGCTCCCGGCCCACCCTCCCAGGTCAGGGAAAGCTCGCGGCCCGAAACCTCCTCGGGATAGACGGCTCCGGCGGGCTTCAGGATCCCGGTCTCGATGAAGCCCCGCACATAGGGGCGGGCGACGAAAACTTGAGCCCTCCTGCCGATCGACGCAGCCCGCGTTTCGCCCGGCGCAGCGTCGAGCCTCAGCTCTTTTCCGGAATCGTCCCGGTAGGAAAGCTCGAACCGGAAATCGGCGCCGGTCTCCCTCCATGAGTCGGGAAGACGGGGAAAGCGGAGCCGTAACTCATCGATTTCGGGATCGAAGGCGCAGGACCAGCATACAAGAAGGATCGAAAGGAGGCCGAGCCCGAGCCTCGAATCGAGGGGGGACAATCGTGAACGGTTCATACGGGGACTACGCCCCGGCCGGCCCTCGCGCTTCAATTCGTCGTGGGAAGTGAACCAATCTCCGAAAGGATGGCGTGGTACTCGGGAGACAGGCCAAACCTCCCCCCCCAATCGCTCCGCCGCCGCCAGGGAGCCCAAGAAATCGCCGTTTTCGGGAAGTGCCTCGGTTGCCGTTTTACGTACTTTATCCCATAATAGGGCATATGGAAGACAATCTCGGGTTCGAAGGCGTTCTCGAGGAAGCCCTGACGCGAAAGGGTGCTGCGCTTGACGCGAAAGAACTTCCCCAACTGAAGGAACAGTTCAGGGTTTTTCAGTCCTCATTTCAGGGAATCCATCAACTCCTGCTGAGAAAAGGCCTGATCCACGAGGATCCCTATCAGTACGACATGAAGGCTTCGGAGGTCTCCAATCCTCCGGAGGGCTCGTTCCTCGAAAGCGAAAAAACCGACCAGATGAGCATAAGGCTGGCGACCTACGGTGCCCAGCTCGATTTCCTCAACAACTACTACCAGTTCAGCATCGATTTCCTCAACATGGGCCGCATCAAGCGGCTCCTGTCCTTCATCAAGTATTTCAACTGGCAGCAGATGACGGAGTCCGCGCCCGGCCTCAACACGAGGACCTTGTACGAGATGCTCGAGTCGGTCCGAAAGGGAAACGACTCCTTTTCGACCGGCATCGTGAACGACGGGCTGACCCAGATCGAAAAGACCGCCAAGGCGATACTCACCCTCCTGAAGGAAATCACCTTCTATCACAAGGAATGCTACAAGCTCGACATCCGGAAACGGGTCATGCCGTCGGTAACCTTGAACAAGGATGAGGT
Organism: Spirochaetaceae bacterium UBA1318; assembly: GCA_002307015.1. Classification (GTDB taxonomy): domain Bacteria; phylum Spirochaetota; class Spirochaetia; order Treponematales; family UBA1318; genus UBA1318. The sequence continues at coordinate 17,392 of DBTK01000145.1, read as the reverse complement.
GTTTACCAACATGGATGATTCGCTGAAACAGATAAAACGGAGCTTCGCCCTCGAGATGGGCGACCGTCCTTTTTATCCCGACCTCATCCAGGAAATTCTGAACGAGGATTACGCCGGCGGCGGAGAAAACCTCCGGCAGGAACTGCTCAAGAAACTGGATACCGCCGAGGAAAAAAAGGAGGAGCAGAAAAAGAGCGTCTCCTTCAAGGGCATCCTGATGGAAGGCGTGAGGGTGCTTTCGACCGTCAGTATGTCGCTCGACGATGCGGTGAGGAAGCTCCAGGAAAACAACGCGCTGCTTCAGAACAAGCGCGTCACGGTATGGACCCAGCTGCGGGACTGGTTCAGGACCATGTTCAAGACCGATGCGACGGGGGCGACCTACGACGTCGAGTATTTCGATCCGGTTTCCGCGATGAACAAGACGGAGTCCATCGATTTCAACCTTTTCTGCGAGGATGTTTCCAAGAAGGCCAGGATCCTCACCTCGGTCAGCATCAAGACCTCTCAGACCTACCGTCGGCTCGAATCGGCGAAGGACGAGCAGGTCTACGCCTTCCTGACGAAGAACTTCGAGGACATGCAGGCCATCCACCGGAGGCTTTCAGCCCTCGACGCCTTCTTCAAGGGCGAGGTCGCCGAGGAGGATCGGGAGAAGGTTCGAGGCATCAAGGTGGAGCTCCTGAACATCAAGGATACCATGATCAGGGTGAATCAGAAAAAGCACGAGTACATATCGCAGAAGGACGAACTCGAACAGATGAAGAAGCTCGGTATCAAAACCGATATTTCCTGACCCAAGGAAGGCGTATGAAAGCATTCAGGATCATCGTTCTCATAGCATCGGCCATCCTCGTTTCGACCGCCGCCTGGGCGGACGACCAACCGACGGAACTCGCGGTGTCCCTGTTGCCCGCGAGGCTGGAGCTCAATCCCCTCCATGCCTACACCTCGGCCGAGGCCCAGATATTCACCGGCATCTACGAGGGCCTCTTCACCTACGACCCGCGGACCCTCGACCCCGTTCCCGCGGTCGCCCGGTCCTGGGAGAAGTCCGCGGATGGCAAGACCTACACCTTCCACCTCAGGAGCGACGCGCGCTATTCGGACGGAACCCAGGTGAAGGCGGGAGATTTTAGGACGGCCTGGCTCCGCATGATTACCCCCGACCAGAAGGCCGAGTATTCCTCGCTCTTCGACGCCATCAAGGGCGCCAAGGATTTCAGGCTCGGCAAATCGAAGGACCCCGACACCGTCGGAATCCGGACGAAGGGGGACCAGACCCTGGAGATAGAGCTGGATTCCCCGGCCGCCTACTTCCTCAAGCTTCTCTGCCACCACAGCTTCGCGCCCCTCGCGCCCGCGATGGCCAACGTACCCGATTATTCCGCGGCGAAGACCATCGTCGGAAACGGCCCCTACTACATCGAATCCTCCGATGCCGCCCAGATGGTCCTGAAGAAAAGCGACTACTACTGGGACAAGGCCTCGGTTTCCATACCGACGATCCGAATCCTTTTCGACGACGACTCGGACGGCGTCACGAACCAGTACAACGAGGAACACCTGCACTGGCTCACCGGGGCGATGAACCTCGACAAGATCCAGAGCAGGGGCCACATCCAGATCAACTCCCTCTTTGCGACCCATTACTTCTATTTCTCGAGCGCGGAAAAGCCCTGGAACGATCCCAAGGTTCGCCGAGGCCTCGCCCTGCTGATGCCGTGGGCGGAAATCCGAAGCGGGAACCTTCCCGCGGCCCAGACCCTGGTCTATCCGGTTTTCGGCTACCCGGCGGTCAAGGGAATGGACGCGGCGAACATCGAGGAGGGGAAAAAGGCCCTCGAGGACGCCGGGTTCAAGAACGGGGAGGGATTGCCGAAGCTCACCATCGCCGTTCCGGACGGGGACGACGCGAAACGGATCGCGACCCTCATGGAGAAGGCGATCAAGGACAACACGAAAATCGACGTTCAGGTGAACATCATCGATGCGGACAAGTACTTCGACTTCATGAGGCAGGGCGGCTACGTGATCGGATCCTCGACCTGGATCGGGGATTTCGCCGATCCCCTCACCTTCCTGCAGATGTGGACCTCCGATTCCAACCTGAACGACGCCGGCTACGCGGACCCAGCCTACGACAAGCTCATCGAATCCTCGATGAGCCTCGACGGCAAGGACCGGTACGAGGCCCTCGGCAAGGCCGAGGCGATCCTCCTCGATTCGGCCGAGGTCATGCCTATCTACTACAATTTGGCGATCAACGTGATCGACACGGGCTACATCGCCGGCTGGTATGGAAACGCGCTGGACATCCACCCCTTCAAGACCATGAAATTCGGCATCAGGAAGGCCATGCCGAGCGTCGTCGACCTCGGCGCCGACCGGATACCCGCCTCGTACACCCTTCCGGCACGTAGATAGAAGAACGCCGGGAAGATCCGGGTTCCCGGACCTTTCCCGGAGCTCGAGAAAAACCCAAACGCCCGATTGGCTGATGCCTTTCGGGCCATTTCAAAGGACCCGCCATGATCGCAACCTTCGTGAACTGCCTCGCCGTCATCCTGGGATCGGTTATCGGACTCTTGCTGACACGGAAAATCACCCCCGAGCTCGACGACGTCATCTACACCTCGACGGGTCTCATCACCATCGTCATCGGCATGAAAATGGCCTTTCAGACGAACTCTGTCCTCATTCTCGCGCTGTCGGTCATCATCGGTGGCCTCCTGGGCTATTGGTGGGACATCGAATCGGGCATCATCAAGCTGGGGGAGTTCCTCAAGAGCCGATTCGCCAAGGGCGAATCGGGGACCAAGAACTTCGGCTTCGCCTTCCTCAATTCCTCGGTCCTGTTCTGCGCCGGGGCTATGGCCCTGATCGGGAGCTTCAAGGCGGGAACCGAGGGCGACTACACCCTGATCCTGACGAAGTCTGTCATGGACGGTTTCATGTCCATCCTGATGGCGGCGGCCATGGGAATCGGCGTCGCCTTTTCGGCCCTCGCCATCCTCGTCTACCAGGGGGCGCTCACCCTGCTCTCGGGCCTCGTGAAACCCTACGTGGACGAGGCGATGCTCGCCGAACTCACGGCGGTGGGCGGGGTCCTGGTGCTGATGATAGCCCTCAACCTGCTCAAGCTGAAATCGATCAAGACGGCGAATTTTCTTCCGGGCATCGTCGTCGCGGTGGGTCTCGTGCTCCTGAAGAGGATAATTCCCTTCTCGATCTAGGGTGAGGGAGACCCCGGACCGGCGTTACTTGACGGGAAACCGGATGACCGAGGAGAATCCTTGCCCGGAATCCTGCGTGAAGCTTCCGGAGAGCTGGGAGGCGAGGGCCCTCACGAGCTGGGTCCCCATGGATTCGTTGGTCCCGTCCGCCTGTCCGCCGTCGCCATTGTCGGAGACGGTCAGGACGTACTCCCCCCCGACCGATTCGAGCGCCACGGAAATGCATCCGCTTTTCGTCTTCTGGAAACCGTGCTTGAGGCTGTTCGAGACGAGCTCGGTCGCGATCAGGGCGATCGGGGTCGCCTGGTCCACGTTCAGCTCGACGCCTTCCGCGTTCACCACGATGTCCACCAGGTCCGCCGCCCCTTCGTAGACGCTCAGCAGGTAGCGGCAGAGCACGTCGAGGTAGCGTTTCATGTCGACACCCTGGAAATCGACCGATTGGTAGAGCTGTTCGTGCACGAGGGCCATCGAGTGGATCTGGGTCTGGCAATCCTGGAAGACCACCTGCGCGGCGTCGTCGGAGACCGTCGAACCCTGAAGGCTCAGCAGGCTCGAGATAACCTGGAGGTTGTTCTTCACCCGGTGGTGGATTTCCTTCAGCAGGATCTCGCGCGCGATGATGGTATCCTGAAGATGCAATTCGTGGTTCTTGCGTTCGGTCACGTCATGGATGATGCCCACCGTCCCGCGATCCTTTCCGTCGTACTCGGGAAGGTTGTAGCCGATGCATTTGACCTCTCCGTAGGCGTTCACCCTCGCATTCAGGTCGTCGGAGACGGTTCCGACGGAGGGCCTCAAGCGCACCTCGAGGTTCTTCGTCATCCGGTCGCTGCCTCGCCTCTCGTCGAACAGCTTCGGAGCGTTCTCGGCCCCCGTCATCACTCCCTTGAACTTCTCCAGAACGACGTTTCGGCTCACCTCCCTCGCGTCGATGGGATCGAGGATGACGGAAAAATGCTTCCCGATCAGCTGTTCGGGCCGATACCCGAGATCGGCCACCGCCTGGTTCACATAGGTGAAGTGGCCCTCGCCGTCGAGCATGTACACGATGTCGGGAATCGCCTGGATCAGGTCCAGGTACTCCCGCTCGGAATGCTGAAGGTGGATGTTCTGCCGGGTCCTGCTTTCGACGATGTTCAGCATCTTGCGTATCATGATGGGGAGGATTTCGAGGTGACGAAAATTCGCTTCGCGGGGGAGGAAGGACGAAGCCTCGTCCTTGACGATCTGGTCGACCCTGGCGGAATCGCCGTAGTCCACGAGCAGGATGAAGGGAAGGGGCCAGAGACTGAGCCAATCGGCGAAGGCGCCGTTGTTGAAATTCAGGTCGGTCACGATCAGGTCGACGTTCGCTTCGTTGAGGAGACTGTCCGCCATCGGCAGGGAATCAGGAAAAAGGATGGTGTACGGCAGATCGCGCGACTTCACCATCCGATAGAAGCGCATGCGCTCTTCCTGATCCGACGAGGCGAAAAGAAGGGTTACATTTTTCAATGATGACTCCTTATCGACTTGCCCCTATCCTACATCAAATCGAAGATTCTTTCCATATTGGCATTGGCTAACCGGTGAATTGAATTTGTTTTGCAAATCGTTTACACTTCGTGCAGAGATAGCAATGGAATTCAAAGATTTATCATTACATGACGGCCTTTTCAAGGGCGTCGAGGATGCGGGTTACGTTACCTGCACGTTGGTTCAGGAAGAGGTATTCAAGATCGCCTTCGAAGGCCGCGATCTTTTCGTGCAATCCCAGACGGGTACCGGTAAAACGGCCGCGTACCTCATCACCATCTTCCAGCGCCTGCTGACCAAATCGGACCTAAAGAACCGAAAAACCCTTATCCTCGTCCCGACCCGTGAACTCGCCGTCCAGGTCACCGATGAGGCCGAAAAGCTCCTGAAGAACGTTCCCGGCCTTACCGTCGGGGCGTTCTACGGCGGCGTCGGATACCGCCAGCAGGAGGACATGATCAAGGACGATGTCGACATCATGATCGGCACCCCCGGCCGGCTCATCGACCTTCATCAGCAAGGCAAGCTGATGCTCAAGACCGTCGGATTCCTCGTCATCGACGAGGCCGACCGCATGTTCGACATGGGTTTCATCGACGACCTGAGGAAGATCATCAGGTTCTGTCCGCCGAACGAGGATCGCCAGACGATGCTCTTCAGCGCGACGCTGAACGTCAGGGTGAAGACCCTCGCGTGGGACTACACGGTCGACGCCGCCGAGGTGGCCATCGAGCCCGAGCACATCACCGTCGAGGAGATCACCCACGAGCTTTACCATGTCGGAAGCGACGAGAAGTTCAAGCTTCTCCTTGGCCTGATGAAGCGCGAAAACCCCGAAAACGCCCTCATTTTCTGCAATACCCGCCACGACGCCGAGATCGTCTCGAAGCGGCTCAAGATCAACGGCATCGAGTGCGACTACCTGATGGGGGACCTTCCCCAGAAACAGCGCCTTGCGCTGATCGACGGGATGAAGGATGGCAGGATCAAGTTCCTCGTCGCGACCGACGTCGCGGCCCGGGGACTCGACATCCAGGACCTCGCCCTCGTCATCAACTACGACGTCCCGAACGAGGCCGAGAACTACGTCCACCGGATCGGCAGGACCGCCAGAGCCGGCAAATCAGGCAAGGCGATCACCCTGGCCGACGAGAAATTCGTCTATGGGCTTCCCGCCATCGAACGCTACCTGGGCATGAAGGTGCCGGTCGCCTTCGCCGAGGAATCCCTCTACGCCGAGGACAAGAGCGCCGGGATGCGCATCCGGTTCGAGCACGCCCGCGAGTTCTCGAGCGACGGCCGCGGCGGACACGGACAAACCGGAGGACGCGGTCCTTCACGGTCCGGCGATCCGCGGCGAGGCGATCCCAGACGCAGCGCGCCCCGTCAGGGCGAGCGGCCCGACCGGTCCCAGGCCGTGCGGGCGAGCGTCCGCGACGTCGCCGGCCTCAAGAACACCTCGGTTCCGACGGGACCCGGCGCCCCCCGACCCGAGCAGCGCCCTCCCCAGGATCAGAGGCCCCAATCCCAGCGCCGCAGGGGCGAAAAGGCCCGGAACGAGCCGCCCATCGCCGCCACGGCGAGCCGCCAGGCGCGGATCGCCCAGGCTACGGGCGGAAACGCCCCCGCCAAGGGAAATCCCCCCAAGCAGGGACAGGGCAAGCACCGGGACGAGCGCGCCCCGCAGAACACCCTCTATCAGCTGCCCATGGAAGAGCGGATAGCCTACTACCGCAAGAAATATGGAAAGGAAACGGACCGTCGGGATGAACCGAAAGCCGGCGGAAAGCAGCCTTCGGGCAGGCAGGACGCTCCCCGTCAGGGCAGGTCCGGAGCCGGTCAGCGCCCCCCGGCGAACCGGAACGGAAACCAGCCGGCGAGGCAGAGTGGAAAGGGAGAAGGAACCGCCAACCCGCCTGTCGGAGGAAAAGCCGCCCAGAACCCGTCCCCGAAATCCGTCGGGAAGAAGTCGATAATCCAGAGGATCGTCGGCCTGTTCAAGAAATAACTGCGATGCCCCGGAGACCGGGGCGTCGTAGGCGTTTCAAGCCTATCAAGGAGTTCCCCCGTGATCACTGTTTCCGATATGACGCTCGCCTTCGGCGATCGTATCCTCTTCAAAGATGTGAACCTGAAATTCACGCCGGGCAACTGCTACGGCATCATCGGGGCCAACGGCGCCGGCAAGTCGACCTTTCTCAAGATCCTTTCAGGCGAGCAGGATTACGACCGCGGCGAGCTTTCGATCACCGCCGGCAACCGCCTCGCCGTCCTCAAGCAGGACCAGTTCGTCTTCGACGAGTTCACCGCCCTCGAGACCGTCATCATGGGCCATGACACCCTCTACAAGGTTCTCAAGGAACGCGAGGAGGTCTACGCGAAGACCGATTTCACCGAGGCCGACGGCATCAGGGCGAGCGAGCTCGAGGCCGAGTTCGCCGATCTCGGGGGATGGGAATCGGAAGCGGAGGCCAGCTCCCTCATGTCGGGCCTCGGCCTTCCCGTCGAGCTCCATTCCAAGCTGATGAAGGACCTCGAGGGAGGCCAGAGGGTCCGCGTCCTCATCGCCCAGGCCCTGTTCGGAAACCCGGACATCCTGCTCCTGGACGAGCCGACCAACTACCTCGACCTGGAATCGATCGCCTGGCTCGAGGAATTCCTGATCGATTTCCCGAACACGGTCATCGTCGTCTCGCACGACAGGCATTTCCTGAACGCCGTCTGCACCCACGTCTGCGACATCGATTTCGGCCGCATCACCATCTATTCGGGCAACTACGATTTCTGGTTCCAGATGAGCGAGATCATGCTGCAGCAGTCGAAGGACCAGGCGAAAAAGCGGGAGGAGAAGGTCAAGGACCTGAAGGAATTCATCTACCGCTTCGCCTCCAACGCCTCGAAGTCGAGGCAGGCGACGAGCCGGAAGAAGGTTCTCGAGAAGCTCGAGGTCGGCGACATCACGCCGAGCTCCCGCCGTTTCCCCTACGTCGGCTTCAAGCCCGAGCGCGAGGTCGGCAACAACGTGCTCCGCGTCGAGAAGCTCTCCAAGTCCTTCGAGGGGGAGGCCCTGCTCCGGGAATTCTCGCTGATGGTCAACCGCACCGACAAGATCGCCTTCGTCGGCCCCCTGCACCAGGCGAAGACCGCCTTCTTCCAGATCATCGCCGAGGCCGACAAGGCCGACTCGGGCGACTTCTACTGGGGCCAGACCATCAAGCGCGAGTACTTCCCGCGCGACAACGGCTTCTACTTCGACAACGACCTGAACATCACCGATTGGCTCAAGCAGTACTCGCCCCAGCAGGACGACACCTACGTCAGGGGTTTCCTCGGACGGATGCTTTTCTCGGGGGACGAGGCGCTCAAGCCGGTGAGGGTCCTTTCGGGAGGCGAGCGGGTCCGCTGCCTCCTTTCCAAGCTCATGCTCTCCGGCGCGAACGCGATGGTCCTCGACGAGCCGACGAACCACCTCGACCTCGAGGCGATCACGGCGCTGAACGACGGGCTCGAGGCCTATTCCGGGGTCCTGCTCTTCAACACCCACGATCACGAGTTCATCAGCTCGATCGCGAACCGCCTCGTCGAGTTCACCCCGGGCGGGGTCATCGATCGGGTGATGCCCTTCGACGATTACATCACGGACAAGTCGATCAAGGAGCTCCGCGACGAGCTCTGGCACGAGCACGTCCAGTTCAACCTGTAGATCCCATCCGATCCGCTTCGGCGAGGGCCCCACGGGGCCCTTTTTTTACGCCTGCTGGTCCGCGCCCAGCGCCGCCTGGCGTCGGGCCTTCCTCACGGTCACCATCGAGGAGGCCGTCACCGCGATGAGGATGACGGATCCGCCGACGAGGGCGTTCGGCCCCGGCCTTTCCCCCGTCGCGAGCAGGACCCAGACGGGGTTCAGGATCGGCTCGAGCCCCGCGAGGAGCATCGACTGGATGGCCGTGACCCCCTTGATCCCGACCGCGAACAGGATGGAGGCGATGCCCGTCTGGAAAATGCCGAGCACGGCGAGGGAGGCGAGGGTGGCCGGCCCCGTCGAAAGCCGCGGACCGGCGAGGATGAACGGCAGGGCGACGAGAACGACGATCCAGTGGGCCAGCAGCATCGATTCGATCGGCGAGCCATCCTTCTGCATCCTCATGAATACCGAAAAGAAGGCGAAGGTCACCCCGCTCGCCACGGCGAGTCCGTTTCCCAGGGCGTTCCCGGGCGAGAGCCGATCCATGAAGAACACGGCCATTCCCCCGATCACGAAAACGAGGGAAACCCACTGTTCGATCGAGGGACGCTCGGAGAGCATGAACCATCCGAAGAACGCGGCGAAAACCGGCGCCGAGTACTGAAGCAGGATCGCGTTCGCCGCCGTCGTCGTCTTGTTGGCGGCGACATAGAGCAGCATGGTCGCCGCGTAGCTCACGGCCGCCGCGACCTGGGGGAAGGTGAAATTGAATCGCGGCTTCCTGATGAAGGCGAGGAGGATGAGGCTCGCGATGAGGCTCCTCACCCCCGCGATCGCGAAGGGGGGCCAGTCGACGAGCTTGATGAAAAGCCCGCCGAGGCTCCACAGGGTGGCGCAGAGCATGACGGCGAGAACGCTTTTTTTGGAACTGAACATAGACCGGGATTTTACGCCGAACGTCCCGTTAAGGCAACCGGGGGCACGCTCGAAGGCGAGGATACCCTCCGGCCGAGGGTGTCGAGCCTTTCGAGCTCGTCGTGCAGCATGGCGTCGGATATCTCCTTTTTCGAGAGTATCCAGAGCTCCTCGAACCGGAGCGCCTCCTCGAGAGCCAAAGGCATCGTCAGAAGGGTATCGCGGGGAAGGACGATCTTTCGTGTTTCAAAGGCCCGGATGAACTGGAGGGTCGCGGGAAAGCCGAAAAACCGCTCGACGCTCCCCGAATCGATGCTCCCTCCCACCGAGAAGCCCAGGTGCCGTTCGGCCGTCTTCCGGCCGACGTACTCGGCCAGCCCCATCATGAAATCCCCGTCCGGCGTTACCGGCCGGTCGAGATAGGATGCGCTCAAATCGGTTCGCCCGAGAACGACGCCGTCGACCCGGCCCTCCGCCTCGTCCAGGATCGAATCGATCTGCTCGACCGCGTTCCTGGTTTCCACGTTGAAGGAAAGCCCGATGCGGTGGCTTCCGTAGAGCTTCCGGTAGCCCTCGAGGAACTTGCGCAGACCGAAGGGGCTTTCCACCATCGGGGCGACGATGCCGTCGACGCCGAGCTCGAGGGCGTCCTTGATGTCTCGCATCGCCTCCACGCCTCCGATCTTGAGCCAGAGGGGGATGCCGGCCATGCCGGTGATCCGCCTCAGGCGGACGAGGTCGTTGAAGCTCGCGCCCTCTGCCTCGAACTCGGCCTTCACCGCGATGAGCCCGTAGGCCTGCTTCAGGTGAAGCAGCTGATTGTAAAGCTGTCGCTCGATCCCGAACATCGTTCCCCCTTCCGTTCCACTCGTCGGTTCTCTCCGCAAACCTTATCTACAATATTATCGGTCGAAACGGGGAAGACGTTGAGCTCGGGAGGCGGAGGCCACGGACAGGAACTTGCCGAGTCCCCCTCTCCCGATTATAGTGAGGGAACGGCGATAGCCGTAACGACGGAACGCTCCCGGCTTCGTTCCGAGGCCGGCATCCAGAACCTGAATTGAGGCAATCCTAACCATTGCGTAACTTTTTCCTAACCGGATACCGATATTCTCGAGCCATGAATAAGGCGATCAGAACGGCACTCGACAACCTCTATGCCTCGGCACCGGAAAGAATCCTGTCGCCGGGTTCTCCCGTCGTGATATTCAGCGACCTCCATCTCGGTACGGGAACCTCGAAGGACGATTTCGTTCCGAACGCGCCCATCCTCATGGAAGCCCTCGAAAAATACTACTACCCGAACGGCTGGTCCCTCATCCTGAACGGCGATGTCGAGGAACTCTATAAATTCTCGATTAAGGACATCATGAAGCGCTGGGTCGATTTCTATAAGCTCATGGACCGCTTCAACGCGGGCAACCGTCTGGTCAAGCTCGTCGGCAATCACGACCTCGCCCTTTCCGCCGGCTGCGAAGGCTATCCCTACACGATTCTCGATGCCCTCAAGTTGAAAGCCGAATACGGCACCCTTTTTCTCATCCACGGCCATCAAGGATCCCGGCTCGGCACCCGGCTCAAGTCGGTCAGCAAGGGCGTCGTCAAGTATCTCGCCAAGCCTTTCGGCATCAACAACTATTCCATTTCGAAGGATTCGAGGGCGAAGTATCGGCTCGAACGGAACATCTACTCGTTCTCGGCGAGAAAGCGCTGCCTGACCATCATCGGGCACACGCACCGGCCCCTGTTCGAATCCCTTTCGCGCATCGACGAGCTGCGCTACAGCATCGAGGAGGTCTGCCGCCGGTATCCCGCCCTCCCGGCGAACGAGAGGGAGTCGGCGAGAATCGCGGTCAAGCAGATGAGGCTGGAACTCGATCATCGCGTGAAAAAGGAAGGAAGACGCAACTATCGCCGAAGCGTCTACAATAAGAACATCGTCCTCCCGGTGCTTTTCAATTCGGGGAGCGTCATCGGAAAGCACGGGGTCACCGGCATCGAGATAGCCGACGACCGGATCTCGCTCGTCCAGTGGTCCCTATCGAATGACCAAGGATCGACCGAGGGAACGGGAATAAAGAGGGAAGTCTGGAACAGCGAACGGCTGGACTCCGTATTCGCCCGCATCGAGCTCCTCGGCGAGTGACCCCTGTAAACCCCTGAAAATATTCGCTTCCATTCCAACAAGTTTCCTTATGTTGAACCGGTTTAGCTGTCGAGACTGAATGAGGGGCCGGGAAACGGCCCCCCGACCGCGTCAACAGGAAAGTTATGTTTGCATTGTCCGTATTATCCTGCTCCTGCGCCATCGCTTTTGCCGCGATCGGAGGCTATTCCTTCGGCAAGAACGAGACGGCACGGGAGAATCTGGTCTTTCTGGGCCTGTGCGTCTGTTCGGCGCTCTGGACCCTCGGAGCGAGCATCGGCTTCCTGGTGAAAACGACCGGCGAACTCTGGATCATCTACGACGTACTCTCCATCGCCTGGTTTCTCTTTCCCGGCTTTCTCTTCCACTTCTTCTCCCTTTTCACCTCGACTCTGGTACCGAGGAAGCGGTGGACCTACCTTCTCTGCTACCTCCCGGGACTCGTCATTTTCATCGCATCGCTTTCCCGTTCGCTGGTCGTCAAGGATTTCGCCCGGCTGAGTGAAACCTGGCGGATCGTCTACAACAACTCGTCGATTTGGTACTACCTGAACATCGCCTACTATTCCTCGAGCGCGCTTCTCTCGATCGCCCTGCTGATCCGGAAACTCAGGGTCTCGTCGAACGAAAGGCAGCAGGTCGTGGCGGTTCTCGTTCCCCTCGTCCTCGCCTTTTCGCTTGCCACCGCGACGGGAACCATCGCACCCCTCGTCGGCATCGCAAGCCTTCCCCCTCTCGCCCCGATCTTCCTCCTCATCTTCGTCTCGGGAATCGCGCGGGCCATGATCAAGTACCGTTTCCTGAAACCCACCCCCGAGGCCGTTACCGAGGAATTGCTGTACCGGGTCACCGACATGATCTTCTGGCTGGGTCTCGACGGCAAGGTTCTCAGGGGAAACGAAACGGCCAGGAGGCTCCTCGGCTACACCTCGATTATTGGAATGGACATGTCGGCCCTCTTCCACGACCTTCCGACGGCCGACCTTCTCGCGAAACCGGCCAAGCCGAGGATGGGCATCGAAACAGAGATCTTCACCGCCGACGGAAAGCGGATCCCGGTCCGGGGAACGGCGGCGCCGATCTACGATTACGGCAAGCTGATCGGCTACGCCCTCGCCTGCGAGGACCTCAGGCTGACCAGGAGGCTCGCCGAGGAGATACGATCCCGCGAAAATACGGCCCGCGCCCTCCAGAAATCCGAAGAAAAATTCGCGAAGGTCTTTTACCTCAGTCCGGTCAGCATCAGCATCAACGACCTGAGGACGGGGACCTTCCTGGAAATCAACGAAACGGCGGTTTCGATGATCGGCTACAGCCGGGACCAGTTGATCGGACGGACAATCGCGGACATCCGCCTCTACAACGACCGGAAGGTCGCCGTCTCGGTAGCCAGGACCCTCGTCAGCACGGGACGTTTCCTCAACCGGGAAATACAGCTCGTCAGGCGGGATGGTTCGATCGCCATCGGGCTGCTTTCCGCCGAGGCGATCAAGCTCGAGAACCGCCGCTGCGCGATTTTCGCCTTCGTCGACATGACCGAGAAACGGATGCTCGAGGCCGAGGCCATGAAGGCCCAGAAGATCGATTCGATCAGCCTTCTGGCCGGCGGGATAGCCCACGATTTCAACAACATCCTGACCATCGTGATCGGAAACCTTTCGCTCGCCATGCTCGGATCGGATAATGAGGAAGTCCGCGGCCAGCTCAGGGATGCGGAAAAGGCGTGCATGCGCGCAAGGACCCTCACCCGGCAGCTTCTGATCTTCACCAAGGGCGGCGAGCCCGTCATGACCGAGGTGGATGTCGTCAAGACGATCACCGACGCCGTATCCCTCTCGACGGCGGGTTCTGAGGCCTGCGTGACGGTCAGCATCTCGCCCGACCTCGGAAAGGTACGGGGCGACGAAACCAGGCTTTCCCAGGTATTCAATAACCTGATCCTGAACGCCGTGCAGGCCATGCCCGATGGCGGCTACCTCTCCATCGTCGCCGACAGCCAGAGAATCGACGAGGCGGCCGACCTCCCGGCCGGCGACTATGTGAGGGTTTCGGTGAGCGATACGGGAAAGGGGATAGCCCCCGAGAACCTCGGCCGGATCTTCGACCCCTATTTCACGACGAAGCCCATGGGCACCGGGCTCGGGCTCGCCATCGCCTACAAGGTGGTCCGAGACCACGACGGGGTGATCCGGGTCAGGTCGAACATGGAAACCGGCACGACCTTCACCGTCCTGATCCCGAGGTTCAAGGAAGGGGAATAGCGGGAGAAGGAGGCCAGGCGAGGCCTGCGTAGCGAGAAAGCATCGCCACCTTGCCGGCGGCGAGGGGCGCCGCGACCCTGATGGGCAGGCGGCTCGAAGCCCCCTCGGGATCGAGGGAGACCAGCATGGCCGAAAAACGGCTCATGACCGGAGGAAGGGCGCCGAAGTCCCGGCGCAGTTCCGCTTCGCCGAAAATCCTTTCTCCCCGGGACGAGATATGGCGGCAGAGCCGGAAGGAAACCTCCCCGTTCTTGTCGAGAACCCCGGTATAGCCGAAAAGCCGGCAGACCAGGGGTCGTCCCTCGTAGATCCTGCAATGGAAGGGATTCTCGGGATCGAAAAAGAGACAGGTTTTTCCGGACGATGTGAAATCGATCGAGTCGAACAACGCCGAACCGTCCCGAGCGAGGATTGCGGCCAGGTAGATGGCCTCGGCCGGAAGGACGTCGGGTTCGAATCCTTCGCAGCATTTTCCACACGCTTCGGGACAGCGAACGGCGCAGTCATCCTTCCATGTTTCCACCGCGGCATCGGCATCGAGATAGATCTGGTGCAGGGTGGTCACCGTCGACTCGATCGAGGTGCCGGCGAGTCCCGAACGCGATACATCGAACATGGCGGCTCCCAGCTAGAACTCGTAGGCGGTGTAGTAGTCCATCTCGAGGTACCGTACGTCGGGAGCGAGGGTGGAAAGCGACTTGCGGAACATGAGGGGGGACTGGAAATTATGGGGAAACATGTCGTAGTGGCAGGGAACGGCGACGGCCGGCCCGACGGCGGCCGCAACCTCGGCCGCTTCCCAGTGGCTCAGGTTGTGGTAGCCCCCGTTGATGCAGATCGAGGCGAGATCGACCTGGTACTCCTTCACGTACGAGAGCAGCCCGCTCTTCGCGGTGTCGCCGGAATTCCAGTAGGTGAACCCGCCCGGGAACCGGAGGATGTAGCCCATGTGGTTCAGGTCCGTGGAATCCGTCGGTTCGGCGAAACTGCCGATGATCTCGATCCCCTGGAACGTCTCCCGTTGGCGGGGATGCATGAGGACGACCCTCGAATCGGGGATCCCCGCGTCGCGAAGGACGGATACGGCCTGGTAGGGGGCGTAGAACAGGCATGAAGCGGCGTTCGGCAGCCGCGACAGGGTCACCGGATCGGCATGATCGGCATGGGAGTGGGTGAGCAAAACGGCATCGACGGCGAAGTCCGCCGGATCGATGAAGACCGGCAGCATGCGCGACTTCGGGGTGCGAACCCCGTCGTCACGCCTCGCCGCGCAGTAGTCGCTCAGATAGGGGTCGATCGCGAGGACAGCGTTCCCGGACTTGAGCACGAAGCCGTTCTGCCCCAGGAACCAGACCGCCGTCTTCCCCTCGGGAACGGCTCGAGCCCTGATCGAGGCCATGAACTCCCGCGAACCGACCGTTCTCTCGACCGTCCGCGGATAGCTCAACCCCGGATCGAAAAGGCCTTCCCCGTTCATGAACTCACTGCTGGTTTCTCAGCTCGGAGAGCCGGATAGGTTTGGGTTCCGCATCCTCGCCCTCGATCGCGGCAACCTGCTCGAGAAGATCGCGGGCCTTGCTGGAAAGCCTTCCAGGAACGCGGACGATCACCTTGATGTAGAGATCGCCGCGGTGGGAAGCCCCGGAGCCGTGAGGAATTCCTTCGTCGCGAACCCGAAGCAGCTTACCGTTCTGGGTCCCCGCGGGAACCTTCACCTTGATCTTGCGATCGTCCAGGGTGGTCACCGTGATATCGGAGCCTAGGGCCGCCTGGGTGATCGAAACGGGTACGGCGCAATAGATGTCGCTCCCCTCGCGCTCGAAGAACTCGTGGTTCTGCACGTGGATGAACACGTAGAGATCCCCCGAGGGACCGCCGTTCGGACCGGCGTCGCCCTGGCTCGGGATGTTGATCCGCTTGCCGTCCTCGATGCCGGGGGGAATCGTGACCTTGATCTTCTGTTTCTTCTTGACGACGCCCGAGCCCGAACACTCGTGGCAGGGGCGGTCGATCACGTAGCCCTCGCCGCTGCAGTTCGGACAGGGGGTCGCGATCGAAAAGAAACCCGAACTTCGCCTGACCTGGCCGGACCCTCCGCAGGTCGGGCAGATCTTCCGTCCGCCGCCGGCCTGGGCTCCGCTCCCGTGACAGGAAGCGCATGACTCGTTATGGCTGAACTGGATCTCGACCTTGGTTCCGAAGACGGCGTCCTTGAAGGGGATCTCCAGGTCGTAGCGGAGGTTGGCGCCGCTCTGCGGCCCCTGCCTTCCACCACCGGAGCGCCGTCCCGAGGTGCCGAAAAAGGAATCAAAGATGCCGGAAAAATCCCCAAAGATATCCTCGAAATCCCGGAACACCGTGGAGGAATCGGCCCCCGCCCCCGGTCCGCCCATGCTGTCGACGCCGGCGAAACCGAACTGGTCGTAGGCGGGCCGCTTCTGGTCGTCGCCCAGGACCTCATAGGCTTCCGTCGCCTCCTTGAACTTCTCCTCGGCCTCTTTGTTGCCGGGGTTTCGGTCGGGATGGTACTGGACGGCGAGCTTGCGATAGGCTTTTTTGATATCGTCCTTGGGGGCGTCTTTCGGCACCCCCAAGACCTCGTAATAATCGCGTTTAGCCACTGGTTATTTCTTCTTCTCGTCATCGTCGTGAACGACTTCGTAGTCCACGTCTTCTGCGTTCTTCGTGTTGTTGGAGGAAGAGGCCTCGGGACCGGCTCCCGCTCCCGAACTTCCGTCGAAGCCCTGACCCGCTCCGCCCTCGCCCGGCTGACCCTGCTGCTGGGAGGCGGTGTTCTTGTACATCTCCTCGGCGATCTTGTAGGAGGCCTGTTTGAGGGTTTCCGTCTTCGCCTTGATGTCGGCGAGGTCGGTGCCCTCGAGGGACTTCCTCAGGGCGACGATCGCGGCCTCGATGGCCGACTTGTCCGTCGGGCTTACCTTGTCCCCGAGATCCTTCAGGGTCTTTTCCGTCGTATAGATCATCGTATCCGCTTCGTTGCGGACCTCGGCCTTTTCCTTCTCGCGCTTGTCTTCCTCGGCGTGGGCCTCGGCGTCGCGGACCATCCGGTCGATCTCGGAGTCGTTCAGGCCGCTCGAGCTCTCGATGCGGATCTTCTGCTCCTTG
>DBTK01000145.1:0-194 GCA_002307015.1 Spirochaetaceae bacterium UBA1318 | reverse complement strand
TGTCGAAGGTGACCTCGACCTGGGGAACGCCGCGGGGGGCCGGAGGAATGCCGACGAGGTCGAAGCGCCCGAGGGTCCGGTTCTGGCTCGCCATCTCGCGCTCCCCCTGGAGCACGTGGATGGAGACGGCGGTCTGGCCGTCGGCTGCCGTCGAGAAGATCTGGCTCTTGCGGGTCGGGATCGTCGTATTGCGG
>DBTK01000146.1:43219-54452 GCA_002307015.1 Spirochaetaceae bacterium UBA1318 | reverse complement strand
GGCGTGAATGGTTTCATGCCTCCAATACGCGTTTTGTAGCCCCCCTGCTTCAAACCAACAAGCTTCGAGGAACTAATTAACGCTTTGTATTGAGCCTTTCATTGAGGTTATTTATAATTTTGTCTTGTTCCTCTATCTTGGCTTGCAAGTCCCGAAGCTCCTGCATAATTGTGTGCTCCACCGGAATAACGAGCAGTGTCGTGGATACCGTAGCCGCTGGATCGGGCGAATCTGGATCGAGGGGACGGGCACAGATTTTCACATTCACTGCAGATCCATCTTTACGGCGAAGCCAGGTCTCTTGTACCGATTCCCCTCGTTCTTTTATCTCTGTATATAAGAGCTTCCCCAACCGCTGGAACTCTTCGTCGTTCTCATACAGCATGCGGGTTGTGTTGCCGAGCAGCTCCGCTTTTGTGTAGCCGAAGGTCGAACACAGAATCTCATTGACCATGACAAAACACCGGTTGTGCAGGATGCCCACCGCTACGGGACCAGTCTCCAAGAGGCTTCGGTACTCTTTTTCTCTCTGTACTAGTTCTCTATTGGCGATTTCCAGGGCCTCGGATTTCTGTTGGAGTTGCATTCGGGCCTCGTGCAGTCGTAGCGCCATCTTCATAGAAGCAAGCAGCACGGTATCACCAGAATTTTTGACTACATATCCGGAACAACTGATGCCTTCGGTTTTTTCAACGATCTCCCGCTCGGTGTGCCCCGATAGAAATAATACCGGCACGTTTGACGTGGTATTGATTATCTGGGCTGTCTGCGCGCCATCTATGCCTTCTCCAAGGTCCAAATCCATGAGAATGAGATCAATATCTCTGCGTTTCATCACCTCATTTATCGCCGCTTGTCCTGTCATGGCGGTAGTAACAGTATAGCCATTTTTCTTCAGCAGCATTGCCTCTCCCATGGCGATGACCGCCTGATCTTCGACCAGAAGGACATTAATATTTCCCAATGCGTCCATGGTTCCTCCCTGAGAGCGATTTTCTACGGCACAATGCGAGAACTAATCAGGGATTTCAATGATGGCCTCAAAGCCATCCCAGCTACCGAACTGAAAACGCCTGCTACATCAATTCTATTCCCTCCCACTCGGCGGTCAATAGTCTTCTCCTACCTACTCTTCCAGCCATTCTTGGATCGCGATTGGAGCCCTGCCGAGGCCCTGGCCTCGTGATAGTCCAGCACATGCCTGGGAATTTCACGCGGTCATTTGCCCCGCGCAGGGGCTCATCTGCTTGTTAGCCGATCTTGAGAATCGATAGAAGGCGCACCATTGCGCGGAAGGCCGGGGAAGGCCTACACTGAGTGAAACCGCTCAGTGCAGCCGAGAAGGGACCAACATGGATCGTGATTGTCGCAAAGGCTCAACGGAGCCCACTTTCTTTTTCGCACTTCGCCGAAACGTCGCATGTCGCATAGCGATGGCCGTTTTGGGCCTCACGATATGCCTGGGTGCCGCAGCTCAGGAACTTACCCTGGAGTTCATCTCCGGTTCAGCATGGACCGACCAGGGAGGCCGATCGGTGCAACAGGAGACGGGCGACCGGATTCCTCCCGACGCGCTTCTCACGCTCGGACCTTCGACGCACCTCGAGCTGGGGGCGGGAGAATCGACCATCGTGCTTTCCAATCCGGGCAATCAACCGCTGAACGTGTCGATGGCGACCGTGCTTTCGAATCTGGGTCGCGTGCCGAAAGGCCGGGACCTGATCTCGAACAAGATTGCGAAGATTCTCGGGAAAGAGCAGGGAGAGAGATCCGTTGCCGTTGCGGGGGTTCGGGGCGAAGACCAGGAGCAGCTCGGAACGGCGCCATCGGAAATGTCCGATTATCTTGAAGGGCAGATTCAAGCGGCCGTTCAGGCGGGTGATGGGGTTAGGGCGGTTTCACTGATAACGGAGGCGATGGACTACGCCGAGGACGGGCAATTCGGCGACCTCTGCGTGCTCCTTTCCAAGGAGTATCTGGATCAGAAACGGTGGCAAGACCTGGACGCCTGGACGGAAAATGCCCTCGCGACCTATCGCCCGCTCGACGCCGGGGTCAAGCAGCAGCTCTTTTTCATTCGGTCCCTTGGCGCCATAGCCCAAGGACTCGATCCGCAGCCGGATTGGGATCGGCTGATCGGTCTGGATCCCGGGTCGGATCTGGCGGAAAGCCTCGTCACTCGACAACCCAGTTCAAATCGGCTTCTCCCGCAGCCCTGACGCCGGACGATCCCTCTCCCCTTCCCTGTTTCTGCAGCAGACTGGCGACATGGGCGACGGCCTCCGACCGGGGAAACCGGCCTTGGGCCTGCTTCAGGATTTCCGCGGCGTGGGTGAAATTGCCGGTTTGGATGTCGAGATTCACCCAGTTGATGTACGCCGGCTCGTAGCCGGGATCGTCATGCGTGAGTTTCCCGTACTGGGCGGCCGCATCGTCGAATCGACCGTATCGGGACATGAAAACCGCGATCCGGTTCGCCTGCCTGCTCGCCTCCTTTCCCGAGGCGCCCCCAGCTTCCCGGGTCAGGCGGTCCAGAACCTTCCCATACAGATCGGAATCGAGGGTATCGAGCGCGTTCGATTCCAGGGCCTTCAATCGCAGGGAATTCGGCGAAACGGGGGGCTGGGAGCTCGGCGCCAGGGGAAGCGACGGGAACAGCGCCCGCGCCGATTTCAGGGGAATGAACTCGAAGTCCTTGGTATCGCGGTAGGAGCGGACCAACCCGGACGCGGTCCGCCAGGCTTCTGCGAAGCCCTTGGCGAGAACCGTGGTCTCGAGGGGAATCCAGACCGTTCCGCCGGATTTGAGAACCTCAAAGCCGGGAGCCTGAAACATCCAGACGTTCTCCCATCTTTCTCCGGTGTCGAAGGCCATGAAAATATGCCCCGGTGTGGTGATGAACGCGGTGGGAATCGCGACGGCTTCGAAAAGCGAGGTTGTCAGCGCGGTCGTATCCGAGCAGTCCCCGCCCTCATAAAGCAGGGTGGTCCTCGGGAACCTGACCGTATCCACCACCAGGGAGTTCCCGAGGGTCGCGGAAATCGGGGTATTGGGATCCGGAACGTATTTCAGGGGAATCGCCCCCAGGCCCGAGCATATCGTCAGCGCCCTCAGGAAGACAGGAGAGAACGGTCCCGAATCGGGTTTGCTCTTGACCAGATCATGGGCGAGGATGTCGACGGTCCCCTCGTTGGGGGTCACGAACGCGCCCAGTTTGCTGGTCACGTCCCAAGTGATGGCGGTCTTCCGATAGAGGACGGCCTGGCGGGTCAGCACCATGGTTTGCGGACCGAGACTCGTCGTATAGTTCAAGGTAATCTGGGCCTGGAGCGGCACGTCCTCCTGGACATCCAGCGCCAACTGATTGAGCTGGACGGGAAGCGGAAGCGTCGCCGAGGCGCCCGGCGCGAGCGAGGACAGCTCCTCGCCCTGGGCGGTGAAGTCCATGTATCGAGCCACGAAGAAATCGGCACGGATCGCCGTCAACGGCTCCTGGAGGGTATTCCTGACCGTGATGGTGCCGGGAGATTTTTTCAGGTAGACCTGCATCAGCGAGGGGAACAACCCATTGAGATCCACCGACACGATTTGCGGTACCGGCTTGACGGGGCTGGCATCGAGATTTTCCGAATTCTGGAATTTCTGCCTCAGGTCAGCCTTCTGGCTGCGGACATCGTTGTCGTCCGGAACCATCGTCTGCAGGGTCTCGTAGGTCTTCATCGTCAGCGTATATCCATTTCGTGCGGTCTCCGGTCCGAACTCCCTGAGCTGTCGTTCCGTCAGGGTCTTCGAACGCGCCGCTTTCTGCTTGAGAAACTCAACCTGCACTCGGAGCCTGCGTTCCTTGGCCGCTCGGTCTTCAGGGAAGGATGCCACGTAGCTGTCCAGACAGGCCGAAGCCATGTCGACGGCCCCCGACGCGGCATAGATGTCCGCCAATTCCGAATAGGGGGCGTTGTCGCCCGGGTTCGCGCGAAGTTTGGCCTGAAGCGCGGAGACGGTCTTCAGATCGTCGGGCATGGGCTCGTCCGAATCCCAGAACCGGTAGACGCGGCCGCTCATGGTATCGGAAAGGAAGAGGAAGGGCGACGCCCGGTTCTTCGCGAGGCTGGCGGTGGCGAAATTCATGCCGAGGTTGTCCCGGGATCCGCCGTAAATCCACAGGAGCCTCCCCTTCCTCGAGAACAGGGAAAGGCCGGCTTGGGTGGCGACGAGGAACCTGCCCTCATCCAGATACAGCCACTTGCCAATTCTCTGGTCGACGGGAAGATCGAGCAGGACCAGGTCCTTGAGACTCCCGTCGATTCCATAGAGCAGGAGGGCATTCGGAAACATGTTGTCGCTTATCCAGAAGGTTCCCTCGGGACCGGCGTGCACGCCGGCGATCGAGGCGGTGTCGGGCAGGGGCACCAGCCTCGAATTCCCACCCTCGAGGATTCGAGCCTGCCTCTGCTGCGGCGAAATCAGGACAAGGCTTCCGTCAGGCAGAACGGCCATCGGCTTGGGCCCGGTCCCATCGACATCGATCGTCCGATATCCCGGGCTACCCAGGTGGAGATCCCACACGCTGGTTCCGAACACCGATTGCACGAACAGGCTTCCCTCGGTGGTCACCGCCAGGGAACCCATGCCGCTGAAGATCGAGCCGTCGTTCAGTTCCTTCGTCGGCACCGAGACCGGCTGCAAGCTCGGACTGATTTCAAGAACCGTCGAAAAGGCGGATACGAACAGGTTGCCATTCGCCCCCGAGGCGATGTCGAACACAGTGCTCGTGCCAGCGGGCAGGTCGAACGACCGTTCGTTCGCGAGTGAAAAGCTGTCGATGAAACGGACGGGGGAACGCGATGCCCGCCCCTCGTCTCCCGGTACGGAAAAAATACGTTCAAGGATTCTTTGCAGGAACAGGGAAATTGACCGCGAGCTCGGAGACGGAATGCTCGTGGCGATCTTCAGGTCGCCATAGGAAACGCTGATATAGCTGAGGGAAGCGGAATTGAGCGACGGATAGACATCCAGGGTCTCTGGCCCGCGCCAGGTAGTGGGGTTTTCCTCCCGGAAGATGATCGGCGATCCTTGCGATTCCTGGGCGATACTTTCCAGGGCTTCGCCGAAGGCTGCCTTGAAGGCGGAGACCTCCTCTGGAGCGCCGCTCGTGTGGAGCGCGACATGAACGACGACGGGAGCCGGACCCTCCGCATGAAGGAACACGGGGAGCCACAAGAAAAACACGAGGACTGCGGAGAATACCGCAGGTGTCGGATGGCAGAAAAGATACCGCTTGAACATCATCGTCCCCCCACCATTCTACCCGGTACGTGCTCCGCGTCAAGCCGATTCGGAGTCCGAATCGTGATCGCCAGGGAGACGACTTTCCGGTTTTCGAACCGAAAATGCTATCAATCGTTAAAATAAATTAGATTTTTCATCAGGTTCGGCGTACAATGTAAAAAACAAGTGGAGCTGTGATGAGTCAAAATGTAGAAATCCCGGTAAAATTGGAGACCGATGGCCAATTGAGGCTCGTTTTTGTCGGGACGGGAAGCGCCTTTTCCAAGAAGTATTACCAGACCAATCTATTGATCATAAAGGGAACCGATCACCTTCTGATCGACGTCGGCTCGAGGGCATCGGAAGCCCTCGCAAAACTGGGATTATCCGTCACGAAAATCAGGAACTACCTGATCACCCACTCCCACGCCGACCATATCGGAGGACTCGAGGAGGTCGCGCTGATCAATCGATACGCCGCCCATCAAAAAACGACGATGATCATTACGGATGAATATCGGGATGCCCTCTGGCACATGAGCCTCGAGGGCGGCTGCTCCTTCAACGAGGAGCATGGGGGCAAGAACCTCGGCTATGACGATTTCTTCATCCAGGCAAGCCCCCTTCCCGTCAAGGGATTCGAGGATTTCGACCTCAGGCAGATAAACCTGGGCTCCATCGACATCAAGATCTTCCGAACCCGGCACATCCCGGATTCGGCCCCGACTTGGAGGGAATCCTTTTTCAGTTACGGAATCATCCTGGACAACCGCGTGCTGTTCACCGCCGATACCAGATTCGATCCGGAGGTCATCATCCGGTTCGACCGGACCTTCGGCTTCGAAAAGATCTTTCATGACTGTCAGTTTTTCACCGGCGGCGTTCACGCCTCCTTCGACGAGCTCTCGAGCCTCCCGGAGGACCTTAAGCAGAGGATTTTCCTGACCCACTACGGCGACGCCATGGAGGATTACCGGGAAAAGGCCCAATCCGCGGGCTTCGCCGGATTCGCCGAGCAGTGGGCCGCCTACGATTTCCCCATGCCGGCGAAATCCGGCAAGAAGGCGAAAAAACCCGAGGCCGAGGCCCGAATCGCCGGCCCGAACTAGGTCGGGGCATGGCG
The DNA here is from genome assembly GCA_002307015.1 of Spirochaetaceae bacterium UBA1318. Classification (GTDB taxonomy): domain Bacteria; phylum Spirochaetota; class Spirochaetia; order Treponematales; family UBA1318; genus UBA1318. The sequence goes on along the minus strand of DBTK01000146.1, from coordinate 48,061 downwards.
CTTCTCACCGGTGCGATCGCCGCGATCTGTGCGATTGCCGCAGTCCTCGCCGTCGCGATCCTGGTCGTCGCCTTTGCGGCCGAACGGGCCATGGTCCACCCGAGGATGTACCCGATTTCCCACGTCGCGGCCCGGGGCGACAGGGCGGACGAGTTTCCCCCCGGTTTCCTCGAACGGCCGAAAACCTGTTTCATGCTCCGGTCGCCCGAAGGCGGGCTGATCTCCGTCACCACGATCGCGGGACGGGGCGACAGGACCTGCCTTTTCGTCCACGGCGTCACCTGGACCTGGCTCGGCATGGCGAAATACATGGGAGACTTCATCGACCGGTCGTGGAACGTCGTCGCCCTCGACCTCCCCGGCCACGGGGATTCGGGCGGCGGTCCGCCGACCTACGGCATCGCCGAGCGGGAGGCCGTCAGGCTCTGCGCCGACTGGGCCCTCAGGGAATATCCCGGCACGCGGCTGTTCGGGCTCTACGGCGAATCGATGGGGGCGGCGACCGTCCTGCAGTACGCCCCCCAGGATCGGCGGGTATCCTTCGTCATCGCCGACAGCCCCTACTCCTCAGCCCGGAAGGAACTGGAGTGGAGGCTCGCTCAGATGCCCCTGACCAGGCCCCTCGCGTGGGCGGCTGGCCCCCTCGCCTCTGCCCTCGTCGCTCGCCTCGACGGATTCAGGCTGGAAGACGCCTCGCCTGAAACCGCGATCCGGCGGACCGACGTGCCCATCATGCTTTTCCACGGGACGGGTGACCGGACGGTGCCGTTTTCGATGTCGAGGGATATGTACGAGGCGAGGAAGGGATCGGCGAGAACCGAACTCCGTCTCGTGCCGAACGCTGACCATGTCAGGTCGATCCTGGTCGATCCCGAAGGCTACCGGAAGGCGCTCTGGGGATTCATCGATTCGGTCGACGAGGGACGGTAGCGGCGCGTCCGCGCCGCCCGATGAGTCAGGTCCTGAGGCCGGAAAGCCAGGAGGCGACTTCGTCGAAGCCGTCGCCCGAGAGGGCGTCGACCAGGAACACGGGGGCTGAGGGGTTGAGCGCGCGGACGCCGGCCCTGAAATAGGCCTCGTCGAAATGCACGTAGGGCGCGATGTCCTTCTTGGTGAGGATGACCGCCGCGGCCCTCTGGAAGGCTGCCGGATACTTGTAGGGCTTGTCGGCCCCCTCGGCGGTCGATGAGACGAGGAGCTTGATGTCCTCGCCGATGACGAACTCCGCCGGGCAGACGAGGTTGCCGATGTTCTCGATAAAGAGCCAGCTCCCGGGCTTGATGTCCATCCTGGCGACGATGGCTTCCATCATCGGGGCGTTGAGGTGGCAATCCCCCCCCGTTTCGATCTGGTAGGCGTCGATGCCGAGGGCTCTCAGGGCCTGGGTGTCGATGTCGGAGGCGATGTCCCCCTCGATGACCGACACGGGCCTTCCCTTGAGCCTCGCGATGATCTGCTTCAGGCTCGAGGTCTTTCCCGCCCCCGGTCCCCCGAGGATGTTGACGACGAAGACGTCCTTCGCGGCGAAGCCCTGATGAAGGACGGCCGCCCTCCTGTCGTTCTCCTCGTAGACGGCGCGCTTCACCGATATCCTCTCGTTCATCGCTCCCCCGTCTCGATATCCATCGTATCGATATAGAACTCGTTGCCGATGCCCGTCATCTCGCCCGGAGTGCCGCAGGCAGGGCACTCGAAGGTGAATTTCTTCCGCTCGAAAACGAGGGAGCAGTTCGGGCATTTGATCTTGGGCTTCACGTAGGCGATGTTCAGGGACGCCCCCTCGAGGATGGTCCCTTTGGAAAAGTTGCGGAAGTAGAACTCGAGGGACTCGCCCATGTAGCCCGTCGTTTCGCCGACGACGAGGCCGATCGCGGTGACGCGCAGGGCGTCCCGCGAAAGGGCCTCCTCGAGGGCGAGCTTGACCAGCGCCTCGGTGACGCTCGCCTCGTGCACGACCCCTACGCTCCCGGCTGGACGGCGGGCGCAGCCGCCTCTCCGCCCGGGACGGCCGGAGGCACGACGGGTGCTTGAGCGTGACGCTCGGTGCCGAGGGCCTTGTCGGCCATCGTCCTCGACTCCGTCCTCTCGGGCTTCAGGAAGAGGCACTTCTTCGGGCAGGCGACGACGCAGCCGGCGCAGATCACGCACTGGAGACGATCGATCTTCCATTCCTTGTTCGCGCGGTCGACGGCTATGGCGTTCGTCGGGCACTTGCGCGCGCAGATGCCGCAGAGGATGCATTGCGTGAAGTCGATCTCGATATGGCCGCGGTTTCCCGCGAAGGGGAGCCGCTCGGTCTTCGGATACAGTCTGGTGGCGGGCCGCGAAAACAGGTTCTTCAGGGCGGTGCCCGCCATGGGCAGGAATTCCATTCTTCTACCTCTCGGTGCAGGATATGCACGGATCAATCGTTAGGATGATGTTCGGCACGTCGGAAAGGGTCTGGCCCTTGAGGACGCTGATCATGGCCGGTATATTCGCGAATGTCGGGGTGCGGACCCGGAATCTTTCCAGGAATTTCGTGCCGTTTCCGCGCACGAAGTACAGGGCCTCTCCACGCGGCTGCTCGACCCGCGCGAAGGCCTCTCCCTGGGGCATTCCCGTCACCTTGACGGCGATGTCGCCTCCGGGTATCCGGGCCACGACCTGCTTGATGATCTCGACCGATTGGTGGATCTCGCGGATCCTGACGAGGGCCCGCGCGTAGCAATCCCCGCCCGTTTCGGTCACGACATCGAAGTCGATGCCGCCGTAGGCCGCGTAGTTGCGCTTCCTCACGTCGTAGGAAACCCCGCTCGCTCGGAGCATCGGTCCGACGGCGCCGAGCTCGTAGGCGTCCTTCTCGGTGAGGACCCCGACGCCGGCGAGCCGGTGCCGGACGGTGATGTCCTCGATGAAAACGTCGGCGAGCTTGCCGAGGTCATGCTTCATGCTCTCGAGCATCTTCACGATGCGGCCGAGGGTGTCGGCGTCCACGTCTCGCTTGACGCCGCCCACGAGGCAGCTGCCGAAGATGACCCGGCCGCCCGTCGTCTCCTCGATCATGTCGAGGATGAGCTCGCGTTCCCGCCAGGAGGCCTGGAAGAGGTTTTCGAAGCCGAAGGCGTCGGCGGCGAGGCCGAGCCAGAGCAGGTGGCTGTGGATACGGGAAAGCTCGCACCAGAGGGTGCGCAGGAAAAGGGCGCGATCCGGCACCTGGGCGTGCATCACTTCCTCGACGGCCATGCAGTAGCCCATGCCGTGCATGAAGCTGCAGATGCCGCAGATGCGCTCGGCGACGAACACGTAGTCCTGGTAGTCGCGCTTCTCGACGAGGAGCTCGAGCCCGCGGTGGATGTAGCCGATCTGGGGAATCGCGTCCAGGATCGTCTCGTCCTCGAGGACGAGGTCGAAATGCAGGGGTTCGGGTAGCACCGGATGCTGGGGACCGAAGGGAATGACGGTATGTTGGGACATCGGTTCAGGCCTCGCTTTCCGGCCGCTTGGCGGCGAAGGGATGGATTCCGTCGACATCGTAGAACTTGCCGTTGTAATCGACGGCCATGTTCTCGATGTTCACGCCGTAGAGATCCTTGATCTCGTTCTCGTAGAGGAAGGCGCCCTTCCAGATATGGGTGATGCTCGGCACGGCCTCGTCGAACCCGACCGAAAATCGGATCGTGACCATGTGAAAATCCTTGCCGAACGAGTAGTTCATCTCGAATCCCTCGGGAATGTTGAGGGAGCAGATCTGCACGAGGCGGTAGCCGGTGCCGAACAGGGCGTCGCATTCCTCGAGCAGGCGATCCCTCGGGATCACCTTGATTTCCTGGACTTCGATGGTCTCAAGCACCTTGGGCCTCCGTGACGGCGGGGATCTGCTTTTTTCCGCGGGCGGCCTGCTTCGCCTCGAGGATGCCAAGGGCCTTCACGACCCCGTCGATGATCGACTCGGGTTTTGCGGCGCAGCCAGGCACGTAGACGTCGACCGGAATCACGCTCGCGACCCCGCCCTCGATGTTGTAGCACTCGGAGAAGACCCCGCCGGAGTAGGCGCAGATGCCGATGGCCACGACGACCTTGGGTTCCGGCATCTGGTCGTACAGGTTCTTGATGATCTGGATGTTCCGGTGGTTCACGCCCCCGGTGATGAGGAAGATGTCGGACTGCTTCGGGTCCCCGGTGAGGAGGCAGCCGAAGCGCTCCACGTCGTAGAGCGGCGTCAGGCAGGCCAGAACCTCTATATCGCAGCCGTTGCAGCTGGAGGCATCGTAATGCAGCAGCCAGGGCGATTTCTTGAAAAATGCCATGTTACCCCCGATTGATAAGGAAAAGCGGGATCAGGTTTCCCGCACCCATGATGAGGGCGACGAGCCATGCGGAGGACAGCATGAACTCCCATTTCTCGCGCGCCAACGTATTGTCGATGAAGATCTCGAGAAAGTAGGTGCACGCGATGCCGGCGGCTCCGATAATCCAGTTCGAGCCGAAGAAGAGGTACACGAAGGCGTAGAGGAACACGGTCTCGTACCAGTCGGCGATCTCGGTCATCGCGAGGGTCGCGCCGCCCAGGTCGGCCGTGACGCCCTTCACCAGCTCCTGGTGGGCATGGTGGGAGGTCGAGAGGTCGAACGGGGACTTCCTGAGCTTGATCGCCAGGATGTAGGCGAAGCCGAGGTAGATGCCCGGCAGGTAGAGGATCACGGGAACGCCCTGATGGATGATCGCGTTGAAGTTGTTGGTGCCCGTCACCTCGAACACCCCGACGATCCCGAGGATCAGCATGGGTTCGTAGGCCATCATCAGGAGGAGCTCCCGCTCGGCGCCGATGGCGCTGAAGGGCGAGCCCGTCGAGTAGGCGGC
>DBTK01000146.1:42781-42962 GCA_002307015.1 Spirochaetaceae bacterium UBA1318 | reverse complement strand
TCGAGTAGGCCGCGAGGACGAGGAAAACGCCGGCGAGGGTGAGGACGAAGATGATCAGCAGGATGTCGCTTCCCTCGAGGAAGAGGAATCCGGTCGTGGCGGCGAACACGAGGTGACAGAAGATGAACGGGGTCTGGAGCCTGTTCACGACGATGCTCTGCTTCTGGAAAAGCTTGAACAC
>DBTK01000146.1:20299-42696 GCA_002307015.1 Spirochaetaceae bacterium UBA1318 | reverse complement strand
GAGTAGGCGGCGAGGACGAGGAATACGCCCGCGAGGGTGAGCACGAAGAGGATAAGGAGCATGTCGGCGCCAATGAAGAAAAGGATTCCCGCGACGGCCGCGAACACGAGGTGGCAGAAGACGAACGGGGTCTGGAGCCTGTTTACCTCGATGTTCTGCTTCTGGAAAAGCTTGAACACGTCGTAGAAGGGCTGGAGGAGGGGCGGGCCCTTCCTCCCCTGCATCCTCGCCGTGATGATGCGGTCCAAGCCCGCCAGGAGGCCGCCGATGATCGGGGCGAACAGGATATAGCCGATACCGAGCAATCTGTAGTTCATCATAATACCGAGGCCCCTCCCAGTACCATCAACAGGATAATGCAGAGCACCACACCGACGGGGAGGATGCGCTTTTCGTCGAAGAATTTCTCGAGGTAGTAGTTGTGGACCTGGACGTGCTTCGCCTCGCCCGCGGAACCCTCGAAGGAAAGCTCCTCGTTGGTGGTGCGTCCGCCCATGTAGGCCGTCCCGATCGAGGATCGGTGCCGCCAGGGGATCAGGAACAGGAGACCGGGGATGGCGATGATCATCACCATCATCATGACCATGATGATGACGTTGTTCAGCGAAAGCCCGAAGCTGTGTCCGTAGGCCGCGACCAGGTAGGGCTCGACGGCCCAGCTCGAGATGACCGGAAAGCAGAGGCACGTGAGGATCGTCAGGATGGTCAGCACGAGCTCGGAGATGAACTCCTCGATGGAAACATGCTTCTCGAGCTCGCCGCGCCTGGCGTGGGGGTTGCGTTCGCGGATGAGGGTTCCCATCCACTTGGTCCAGAAAAAGATGGTCGCCGCGCTTCCGTAGGCGATCAGGATGATCATGATGGGGCTCACCACCGAGTGGACGTTGATGAAGGCTTCCATCGCCGCCCACTTGGAGATCAGCATGCCGAAGGGTGCGACGAACATGCCGCAGATGCCGGCGAACATCATGATGGCGATCCTGGGCATCTTGGTGATGAGGCTGGTCATGTCCTCGATCTCGAGGCTTCCGACCCCGACCGCCGCGGTTCCGACCGTGAGGAACATGAGGGACTTGGCGACGGCATGGAAGATCATCAGGAAGATGGCGACCCAGATCGTCTTGTAGGTGCCGATGCCGGCGCAGGCCACGATGAGGCCCAGGTTCGATATGGTCGAGTAGGCGAGCACCCGTTTCGCGTTCCGCTGCGAGACGGCCAGGAGGGCGCCGATCAGGAAGGTCAGCCCGCCGACGAAGGCGGTGATGTAACCCGGTATCGTCGTGCCCAGGTGGGGCGCGAGGCGGAGGAAAAGGTAGACGCCGGCCTTGACCATCGTGCTCGAATGCAGCAGGGCCGATACCGGGGTCGGGGCGACCATCGCGCCCAGGAGCCAGGACGAGAAGGGAAGCTGGGCCGTTTTCGTGAAACCGGCGATGCAGAGCATCGCGATCGGGAAGACCATGGCGGCCGTCGATCCCATCGGCAGGCGGTCGAACTCCAGGATCCCGGTATTGGCGGCGAGGGCGATGATCGCGAGCATGTAGGCGATTCCGCCCAGCATGTTCATGACGACCGCGCGGAAGGAGTTCCGGATCGCCTCTTCCGACCTCGTGTAGCCGATGAGGAGGAAGGAGCAGACCGTCGTCACCTCCCAGAAGAAGTACATCCACAGGATGTCGTTCGAGAGCACCAGGCCGATCATCGCCGAAATGAAGATGAAGATGATGAAGAAGAAGTACCGCCGGCGGTCCTTGACCTCGGGATGCTCCTTCTTGAAGATCGGCATGTAGCCCGAGGCGTAGAGCCCGATGAGGCTTCCGACGATCCCGATGATGAGCAGCATGATGACCGTGAGCTGGTCGATCACGATGGTCGACTGGATCTCGATGGTGCCGTGGTAGGTCGCCTCGAAGTAGACGGACAGTCCGACCTGGATGACGGCGAGCAGGACGGCGAGCCGGTTGCGGTACTTGACGCCGAGAAAGGCGATGATACCGGCCATGCCGATTTCGAGGCCGAACATCGTCCAGTCGAGCCACTCCGCGCTGAACGAGAACCGGACGGGAAGGCTCGTCCAGTAGATCGCCACGACGTAGACAGTCAACACACAGATCAGCAGCGATGAGATCATGACGATCGGTTTTCGTATGTTGAAGTTCTTAATGCTGGCGATTATGGCGCCGCAGACGAGCGGGAAAAGGATCAGAAGAAACGGTAATTCCATGTATACCCCTCAGACTGACGCTGGCCGTGTCCCGCCCGAAGGAATCGCACGGTCAACAAAAACAATCAACAACCTCGCAACAAGCTGCGAGGTATGTTGGAACTGCAAGGAATGGATTGTATGAAGGTCTCATACCCCTTGCTACTCAAGTCCAGAGACGCAGCTGGTTTCGGGGTATGAGCCCCTCCTGCGAATCGAAAACACCGGCACTTTTTTCATGTCGGATACGGTATTCCTTGTCGCTTTATTACTTTATTTTCATATAAAAGTCAAGGTAATGCAAGCAATTATTTCGAGATTATTGACATAATGACCATTTGTATGCACTATATGCAACATGATGGCGCCAGCCGCTCCAAACACCGTTTTATCCCATGTTCCGGCCATTTTGAGAAGGCTTTCCGAGTCCTCCCATCCGGTCGCGCTGATCCCCCCCGCCCTCTCCCAACTACTCGGGCCGACGGTTTCGCGGGCCCGGCTCGAGGCAGCCCTCGCCCTTCTCGGCTTTGCCGAAACGGCCGCCGTCGCCGACGGGCTCGATGGTTTCAGGCGTGACCTGGAAACATGCGCGGCCGATGCTCGGGGACTTTCCCTCCTCACCACCGCCTGTCCCCCGGTCGAATCCATGATCAGGCGGGGGTTCCCGGAACTCGTTTCCTCGCTCGCCGCCATCGTTCCCCCCGCCGAACGGGTGGCCGCTTCGTGCCGCGAGGCTCATCCCGAGGCGACCATCTTTTTCCTCTCGCCCTGTTCCGCCAGGGCCCGCTCCCTCATCCCCCCCTTCGGCTGCCCCGGTCCCGGAACGAATCCCGCGGCCGACTATGCCATTCCCCTCGATATCTTCTACCCGACCCTGCTCGCCGCGATAGCCGCGACGGGAAAGGGGATCGAGAACCATTCCATTCCAGCCGATCCCGACTGCGCGGAAAGCCCCTGCGTCACCACCTCATCCATGGCCAGCCTTGTCGTCGCCGGCTCCGAGGAGATCAGGGCCTACCTGGAGGACAGGGGAAGCGAAGGCCTCGAATCCGACACGAACAGCGCCTCACGGGTTCGCATCGTCGAACTCCTCGCCTGTCTCGGCGGATGCTCTCGCGGGGATTGGGCCCCGAAAAGCGGGACGGCGATAAGCCCCGAAGCCTGATTTCTCGGCCGATCCGAACTTGACAACGGGTTTTCTGAATGATACAACGTATGCGCATACGTTCATTCGTTCGGGAGGTCGGGATGAAAGACAAGGACATCGAGGTCTGCTCGTGCGCCGTCGTGCACGAAGATGCCGTGAAGATCGCAAGGGACGGAATGCCAGGCGACCGGACGATCGACAACCTGAGCGATTTCTTCAAGGTTTTCGCCGATCCGACGAGGCTGCGCATCCTGAACGCCCTCTTTCACCGGGAGCTCTGCGTCTGCGACCTCGCGGCGGTCCTCGGCATGAACCAGTCGACGATATCCCACCAACTGAGGATCCTGAAACAGGCCGACCTCGTCCGCTACCGCAGGGACGGCAAGATCGTCTACTACGCCCTCGACGACGATCACGTGAAGACGGTCTACGACCAGGGCCTCATCCACTCGACCGAAAAAGCGGGAGGCGACAAATGACGCGGTATCGACTGGAAAACCTCGACTGCCCCAACTGCGCCGCGAAACTGGAGAAGGCCGTCGCCAGCCTCGAGGCCGTCAGCTCCGTCTCGGTCAATTTCGCCTCGATGACCATGGCCGTCGAGGCCCGGGACCTCGAGGCCGTCGAACGGGCGGTAAAGAAGACGACGCCCGAGGTATCCCTCGTGCCGTTGGGCCCGACCCCGGCCCAGCCCGCAGAAACCGGACGGGGAAGGCGGCTCGAGTTCGCGACCCTCGCCGCAGCCGCCCTTCTGACGGCGGCAGGCTTCGCAGCCCCCCTGGTCTTTCCGGCCAGGGCGAATCCGGCGATCGCCGACGCCCTCTTCCTCCTCGGTTTTCTCGCCGCGGGATGGAGGGTCCTTTTCGACGCCGTGCGGAGCCTCCTCAAGGGCCATCCCTTCGACGAGAAGTTCCTGATGGCGATCGCCTCGGCCGGGGCCATCGCCCTCGGCGCCTTTTCGGAGGCGGCGGGAACCATGATCCTCTTCGGCCTCGGGACGGCCCTCGAGGGAATCGCCGTCAGAAAATCGAGGGGATCCATCCGCGCCTTGCTCGCCGTCAGGCCCGACTACGCCAACCTGGCAAACGGGGACTCGACGACCAGGGTCTCCCCCCTCGAGGTGAATCCCGGGGATCTCGTCCTCGTGAAGCCGGGGGAAAGGATACCCCTCGATGGGGTCGTCGAGTCGGGCACTTCCGGCATCGACACCTCGGCGCTCACCGGCGAATCCCTCCCGCGGATGGCCGGCGTCGGCGACACCGTCCTCGCCGGGACCGTCAGCCTCACCGGGCTCATCACGGTCCGGGTCACGAGACCCTTCGCCGAGTCCTCGGTCTCGAGGATCATGGACATGGTCGAGAACGCGACCGCGAGGAAGTCGGCGCCGGAACTCTTTTTCGCCGGTTTCGCCAGGATCTATACCCCTGCCGTCGTCGCCCTCTCCATCCTCGTCGCCGTCATCCCCCCGCTCGCCTTCGGGGCGCCGTTCTCGGTCTGGCTCTACCGGGCCCTCGTCGTGCTCATGGTTTCCTGCCCCTGCGCCCTCGTGATCAGCATACCGCTCGCCTACTTCGCCGGCATCGGCGCGGCATCGGCCCGGGGCATCCTCATCAAGGGATCCTGCTTCCTCGACGTCCTCGCCTCCCTCGGCACGGTGGTCTTCGACAAGACGGGAACCCTCACGAAGGGGAATTTCAGGGTCGTCAAGGTCGTACCCGCGGAGGGGGTGGAACGGGATTTCCTGGTTTCAGTCGCCGCCGCAGCCGAAGCCCCATCGACCCATCCCCTCGCCGCCTCGATACGGGAGGCCGCAATCGTCCGGGATGGCACCCGCGGAGCCTCCGCCGTCTTCGATCCGAATGCCGCCGTCGAGGAATTCGAGAACATCGCGGGTGCCGGCATCAGGGCCCGCATCGGCGGGAGGGAGATCCTCGTCGGAAACGACGGCCTCCTCGCCGGCCATGGGATCGCCGCGGGCGATCCCCCCGTTTCCGGACTCACGGCGGTCTCGGTCGCCCTGGACGGGCGCTTCCTCGGGCGGATCCTCGTCGGCGACGAGCTCAAGAAGGACGCCCGGGACGCCGTCGAGGGATTGCAGCGGGAGGGAATCCTCTCCACCGTCATCCTTTCGGGCGACGGGGAGGAGGCGACGGCCTCGGTGGCGAGGCTCCTCGGCATCGAACGCTGGCGCTCGGGGCTCCTTCCGGAGGGCAAGGTCGAGGCCTTCGAGGAAGAGACCGCGGGCATCGCGAGCCGCCCCGATCGCCGCGGCCTCCGTACCGGCGGCCGGCGAGGACGCTACAGCGCCTTCGTCGGGGACGGAATCAACGACGCCCCCGTCCTCGCCCGAGCGGATGTCGGCATCTCCATGGGAAACCTCGGCTCGGACGCCGCCGTCGAAACCGCCGACGTCGTGATCATGAAGGACTCCCCCGCCAAGGTGGCCGAAGCCGTCGGGATCGCCAGGCGGACCCGGACCATCCTCATCCAGAACGTCGCCTTCGCCCTCTCGGTCAAGGCCCTGTTCATCGGTCTCGGGCTTTTCGGCCTCGCCGGGATATGGGAAGCCGTCTTCGGCGACACGGGGGTCGCCCTCATCGCCGTCCTCAACTCCCTGAGGGTGTTGAAGCGGGCTTGAGTCGGCGTATCCGGGGTCCCGTTCCGCGTGAATGGTTGACGTAATTGGTTTTATATAATACTATCTTATATCATACCAATTACGGAGAGTACCATGACGGAAAAAGAGGTCCGCAAGACCGCCCTCAAGCTGATCCACAAATCGCGCTGCGTCTACGTATCAACGCTGAACGGTTCGGGCGCGCCGGAAACGAGGGTGATGTTCAATCTCAACAGGTCGAAGGCCGATGCGAAGCCGAGGGGATTCGAGGGTCTTCCCGACTTCGCGAACTACCTTTCGACGAACACCTCGTCGGAGAAAACGGCCCAGATCCTGAAGAATCCCGCCGCCTGCCTCTACTACAGCGACAACCGCCTCGGCCAGGGACTGACCCTCACCGGAAGGCTCGACCTCGTGACCGATCTCGCGGTCAAGGAAAGGTTCTGGAAAAAATCCTGGACCCTCTACTACCCGCTTGGGCTGACCGATCCGGATTTTTCCGTGCTCCGGTTCACCCCCGTCGGGGCGAAATTCTACGGTTCGCTTTCCGTGACGAGCTTCGACCCCGCGGCGGGAACCTCATCGTGAGCGAACCGGCGGGTCCGGGGAGACAGGGGGGCTTCCTCGTCTCCAAGGTCCACCAAACCTCGGGCCGCATCTTCGCCAGGAAGCTCAGGGAGCACGGCATCGACGAGATCAATCCCGCCCAGGGGAGGATACTCTTCGTTCTCTGGAAAAAGGATGGCATTCCGATCGGCGAACTCGCGGCGGGCACGGGCCTCGACAAGTCGACCCTCACGAGCATGCTCGACCGGCTCGAGGCGGCAGGACAGCTCGTTCGGGAACCCTGCCCCGAGGACAGGCGAAAGACCGTCATCAGGCTGACCGACAGGAACCGCGCGATGTTCGCCGCCTACGAGTCGGTCTCAGCCGAGATGATCGAGCTCTACTACCGGGGGATCCCGGAGGCCGAGATAGACGCCTTCGAACGGACCCTCGAGAGGATCCTGGGCAACCTGGAGGAGGCGACGCGGAAGGCGACCTGATCGCCCCCCGCGTCCGGATGGAAATTCCCGCCCGCTGGTGTCGAGATCCCCCAAGCGGGACAGCGGCCCGCTACCGGAGCGCACCCCGGTAGTAGTTCACGTCCAGCTTCTCGAGCCTCCTTCCGTGAACGCCGAGCCGGCGGGAGAAGTCGTCGAAGTTCCTGTTCGCTTTCGGCGTCCAGAGCCCCTCGGCGAGCGCCGAGAGCCGCGGAAAGGCCATGTACTCGACCTGGCGGCTGAAGTAGAGCATCTCGGACCAGAGGTTTCCCTGCCCGCCGAGGACGTGGGAAGCCTGAGCGGCGTCCATGCCCTCGGAAATCGGGTCGTAGGAGTAGGCGTCGAAAACGGTGCAGACGCCCAGCTGTCCCGGCTCGTCGGGTGAATCGAGGGGCTTGTGGTCGAAATAGCAGGCCTTGGTGTTCGGGCACATCACCACGTCGTGGCCCGCCCCGCTCGCCGCAAGCCCGCCCTCGATTCCCCGCCAGGACATGACGACGGCTCCCTCGGCGAGGCCGCCCTCGAGGATCTCGTCCCNNGGGCTCCCCTGATGGGCCTATGTCCCATCGATACGCTTCAAGTGTTCCGGGATGGAAGTGGGTTCGCGCCGACGCTAAGCAGTGCTATAACGCTCAGGCCGGGGTGAACGCGAAGGCCCAGGTGATCGTGGCCTGCGGCGTCCTGGAAGCCTGTATCAAGGGGCTTTTGCCTCACCTGATCAACGTCGGCGCGATTCATGCTCAAGTCTACTGTACGCGAAGCGAAACCTCGGGTGTGTCGGCGCCGGTGACCGCCATGCCCACCAATGGGTGGACAAGGCATTCCGTAGTCGCAGGCGATTGCCTGCGACTACGAACGGGTCGAAGGTCTGGGACATGGGCGACTCAGTCGTACTAGGGACGCTCCTTGAACTTCGCGCGCTCCTCCTGGGGCCGCCAGCGGTTGACGTCCAGGGCGTCCAGGCGCTTCGCGTGTTCCTTCAGGCGCTGCTGGAACTCCTTGAAGTCCCGGCCCTCCTTGGGTGACCAGAAGACCTCCGACAGGGCCGAGAGGCGGGGCCAGAGCATGTATTCCAGGTGGGCGGGGGTCGGCACGTACTCGGTCCAGATGAGGCCCTCCGATCCCAGCACGTGGGAGGACTCCCCGGGGGTGAGGCCCGCGGGCACGGGATCGTAGCCGTAGGCCTTGGCGAGGCTGACGACGTCGCCGCCGATGGCGAGGGGTTCGGGCCCAGAGGTGTTGTAGTGGTCCAGGTAGGTCCACTCGCCCGGCGTCATGACGACGTCGTGGCCGGCCCGGGCCGCCTCGATGCCGCCCTTCTCGCCGCGCCAGCTCATCACCGCCGCGCCCGGAGCCAGGCCGCCCTCGAGGATCTCGTCCCAGCCGATCATCATCTTGCCGCGGGCGGCGAGGATGGTTTCGGCCTTCCTCACGAACCAGCTCTGGAGTTCCTCGGCGTTCTTCAGGCCCTCGCGCTTCATCGCAGCCCGGCATTTCGGGCAGGCGTTCCATCGGGTCTTGGGGCACTCGTCCCCGCCGATATGGACCCAAGGTCCAGGAAAGAGGTCGCAGACCTCCTCGAGCACGTTCTTCATGAACACGAAGGTTTCGTCGTTTCCGGCGCAGTAGACGTCCTCGAAAATCCCGAACCGGTCCTCGACCTCGAAGCTGCCCCCCGTGCAGGAAAGGCCGGGGAAGGCCGCAAGGGCCGCCATGGCGTGGCCGGGCATCTCGATCTCGGGAACGACGACGATGTGGCGCTCGCGGCAGTACTCGAGGATCTCCCTGACGTCGGCCTTGGAGTAGAAGCCGCCGTTGCGGCGAACCTCGCCGTGGATCCGGCGGTCACCCCGCCACGAGCCGATCTTCGTGAGTTCGGGATAGCGGTCGATCTCGATCCGCCAGCCCTGATCATCCGTCAGGTGCCAATGGAAGCGGTTGAGCTTGTGGAAGGCGAGGAGGTCGATGTATTTCTTGAGGAAGGCGACGGAAAAGAAGTTCCGGCTGGTGTCGAGCATCGAGCCCCGCCAGGAGAACCTCGGCTCGTCGGCGATCAGCATCGCCTGAATCGAACCGGAGTTCTCCATGGCCAGCTGCCGAAGTGTCACGCAGCCGTAGAAGACGCCGGCCGGACCCTTCGCCGAGATGAGGATTCCTTCGGAAGAGATATCGAGACGGTAGCCCTCGCCATCGCGCATCGACTCGTCGCGGACGAGACGGATGGCCCCGCGCTTCGCTCCGGAAGGGGACGCCGCCCGAGGGAGAGACGTGGATTCGGAAGCGAGCCAGACCGCGAGGAGCTTCGCCTCGCCAGAAAATTCGGGAGCGGCCTCGATCGGGCAATCCCGCTCGAGCTGAAAGACGCCGGCTTTCGATTCGATCGAAGCCGGCGCTGGAATGATCGTATGCATAATCCCTCCGGACGGAAAAAAAAACCGGCCCTTTCGGGGCCGGTTCCTCGCATTGCTGCGAACGCTACTAGTAGCGATAGTTGTCGCGATCGCGGCGCGGTCGGTTCTCGGCTTCATTCACGCGGAGCTTGCGCCCGCCGAAGTCTTTGCCGTCGAGAGCGGAGATGGCGGCGACAGCCGCATCATCCTGCGCCATTTCGACGAATCCAAAACCCTTCGCCTGACCGGTGTATTTATCTTTAATGATGTTCACGGAAGTAACATCTCCGTACTGGGAAAACAGAGCGGAGAGCTCATCTTCGGTGGTGGCATAGTTCATGTTGCCGACATAGATTTTTTTGGCCATTCAGGAAACCTCGTGCTTTGCCCGGGAACGCTCCCGGCGAATTCTGTTCATTATCGACGATAATGAATACGCCGAACAGTCTTCACGCATTTCCATGCGTTCTCATACTCACTGGGTTTGTCGGGAAAGGTCGATAGAAATCGATATTCGCCGGATAAACGCGCGGGATCAGAAATGAAGAAAACGCTGAAGATAGGTTCGTCATACAACAGGAAAAATATAGAACGGAAATTTGAACCTGTCAACACATTTTTCGCCTGCAGCAGAAAATAGTGGTAATTTTCAACGGTTTCTCGACCGGTAAACGGGCTGTTTTTCCCGAAATTGCCGGTACAGTCAGGTTGACTCTGCCCTAGTGCGGCCGTCCCTTCCCGGCCCCGGAAACGCTCCTGGATTTTATCAGGCCGACGAACGCGGGAACGAGGGATACGAACACGATGCCGTAGATGATCGGCGTCAGGTTTTTCTGGACGAAGGGGATATTCCCGAAAAAATAGCCGCACATGATGAAGAGGGCCACCCAGGCGACGCTCCCCACGACGTTGTAGAAGAGGAATTTCCCGTACCTCATTTTTCCGATTCCGGCGGCGAACGGAACGAAGGTCCTGATGATCGGCATGAACCGGCCGAGGACGATGGCGACTCCCCCCCACCGGTCGTAGAAGGCCTGGGCCTTGTCGAGGTTTTCCTTCTTGAAAAACCTTGCCTTCTCCCGGCTGAAGGCCCTGGGGCCGAGGAAACGTCCGATCTGGTAGTTCACCACGTTGCCGACCACCGCGGCGACCATGAGCACGGAGAGAGAGGGAACGAGGCCGAAGAACCCGCCGGCGGCGAGGGTCCCGAGCATGAAAAGGACAGAATCCCCCGGAAGGAAGGGGGTCACCACAAGTCCCGTCTCACAAAAAATCAGCAGGAAGAGAAGGACATAGGCCCAGGTACCGTAATCGGTCGCGAGCAGGCGCAGGTGGGCGTCGAGGTGGATCACGAAATCGAAAAGAGTCATGATGAACGACATGGTTGGTCCAGTATCCTTTTTTTCGGAGCGATCAGTCAAGGACGGCAGGCTTTCGAAACGAACGGCTTGCCGGCCTTCGACCAATCGGGTAGGCTCTCGGCCATTAAGCCGACCGAAGGGCTTCTTGCATTTCAGGCCTGGCCATGGAGGAACCGATGCGTCTGCGGGGATACAGCTGCCTCTACCTTTCAGCCGCGATATTCGCGCTGACGTCCGTGTTCGTGAAGATCGCCTCGCGGTACTACGGGGGATTCTTCGTGTCGGGCCTTCGGTTCGTCGTCGGGGCCATCCTGTGCCTCGTGGTCCTCTTCGCCAGGTACGGCGGCATCCGCGTCGTCCGCTGGAAATTCGTCCTGCTCAGGGGACTGTTCGGCGCGATCTCGATGGCGACGGGCTACGCGGCCATCGGCTTCACCGGGCCTGGCCGGGCGGCCCTCCTCGGAAACATCTATCCTGTTTTCGTCGGCGTCTTCGCGGCCATCTTTTTCGGGGAAACGCTGAAGAAGCGGACCATCGTAGCCCTCGCGATCTGCACGGCGGGGGCCGTCCTCGTCATCCGCGACGGCTCGGGGGCGTCTGTCCTGGGCGACCTCCTCGCCCTCGCTAGCGCCCTCACGGCAGGGGTCGCGGTCAACTACGTCAGGCAGGCCGGGGCGACCGAGAATCCCTTCACCCTCTACCTTTCCCCCTGCCTCTTCGGCCTCCCCATACTCTCGCTCGGTCTCCCCCAGGCGACAGGATTCTCCCTGGTGGGCATCGCCCTCGCCCTGGCCGTCGGCGTCCTTGCCTTCGTCGCCCAGGCCCTGATGGGGAGGGGCTACCGGGACGTCCCGGCAAGTTCGGGTTCGGTCGTCTTCTATTTCGAGACGGGGCTTACCGTCGCCCTCGGCATCCTCCTCGTGGGGGAAAGGCCGAACGCGGTATTCTTCCTCGGGCTCGCCCTGATCGCGGCAGGCCTCCTGGTGAACCAGGGGATGAAATCCCGGACGAAAGCCCATTAAAACCCGGTCATAGCCGCGACAATCCCCGCCGACCACTTGCATGGCCCACGGGGCTATCAGCTATTATACCGATGGCCGGAGAAACACATCGAAAAACCAGAATCATGACGAAAGGAAAACCCATGCGTCGGATGAGTATCGGATTCAAACTGGCATTCCCGCTCGCGCTGATGACGGCCCTCTGCTTCGGCCTCATGTTCGCCATCCTGAGGGTGTCCCTGGACCGGTACGACCGGTCGATCGCCGACAAGTCACGGGAGATCCTGCTCGACGGCTACCGGAAGGAGCTGAGAAGCGCGACGGAACTCGCCGCCAACCTCATCCAGAACGTGTACCGCACCCCCGGGCTCACCGACGAGGCGAAGCTCGAGACGGCCCGCGCCCTCGTGCGTCCGCTCCGCTTCGGGACCGAGGGCTACTACTACGCCTACCGCGCGGGAAACGGCGTCAACCTCATCCACGGCCTCACCCCCGCGAACGAGGGAAAATCGCTCTGGGACCTCCAGTCCCCCGACGGCAAGCAGTACATCATCCGAGACCTCGACGCCGCGGCAAACAAGGGCGACATCTTCGTCCGGTTCTTCTGGTCGAAGCCGGGTGGGGAGAAGGGGGCCGTCTATCCCAAACTCGGCACGGCGATGATGGTTCCCGGAACCGACATCTGGGTCGGCACGGGGGAATACGTCGACGGGATCGACCGTGAGATGGCGGTGACGACGGCCAATTTCCGCGCGATCTCGGACCGGCTCGGCGGCCTCATCCTCGTCGTGTTCGCGGCTTTCGCCATCGTCTTCATCACCGTCAGCGTGCTCAGGATCAGGCAGATCGTGAAGCCGATCGGGTACCTGAGCGCCTACCTCGTGAGAACGGGAGGAACGGACTTCTCGGCAAAACTCGTCCGCAAGCCGGGCAGGTACCGGGACGAGGTCGACGAACTCTATCGAAGCCTCGAGGACATGATGGACCGATTCTCCGGCACCCTCGCGAAGACGAGGGAAACCTCCCTCAGGTCCCGCGACACGAGCCTGGCCATGAAGGAAGCCTCGGCCGTCATCTCCGGGTCCATCGACGAGGCGGGACACGTCGTGACCGCGATCAGGGAGGGAGCCGAAACCCTGGACGCAGAGGCCAGACGGGACTCGATGGTCGGCCGGGAACTGGAGACCTTCATCGGGGCGACGACGGCCCTGTTCGCCGCCCAGTCGATGGGGCTGACGGAGGCCATCGCCTCGGTCAAGGGCGTGTCCCAGGCGACGATCGGAATATCGGAGGAGGCCGACCGCCACGCCGACACGGCCCGAGTGCTGGACGAGACGGCGAGGAGGGGCGAGACGGACGTCGCCGAAACCGCGAGGACCCTTTCGACCGCGAGCGAGCACGCCGCCGCCATCGGAGAGGTGATCGAGATGATCGAGGAGATCGCCGGCCAGACCAGCCTCCTCGCGATGAACGCCGCGATCGAGGCCGCCCACGCGGGGGATGCGGGACGCGGGTTCTCGGTCGTCGCCAGCGAGATCAAGACCCTGGCCGAAAAGGCCCAGGCCAACGCCGACGAGATCTCGGGGCGGCTTAAGATCATCGCGGAATCCATCGAAAAGTCCCGGGGATCGGCCAACCGGGTTCTCGATTCGTTCAGGGAGATCCTGAGCAAGGCGGCCCTGGTCTCCACCGGCCTCGAGCTCATCAAGAAATCGACCGAACGGCTCGTGACCGAGAAAGCCGCGATAGACGAGAACCTCGAGTTTCTGAACAAGCAGTCGGACCTGGTTTCGGCTTCCTCGGACGAGGCCGAGAAAAAGCTCGCGGACCTTTCCTCGTCGATCGCCGGCCTCGCCGGAATGTCCGGGACCACGAAGGCCGACCTCGAGCTCCTCGAGCGATCCCTCGCGGACATGGAAAAGAATGCGGCCGGGGTTCGGGAGGACGCCGATCGGGCTTCGCGGGAGGCCGAAAGCCTCGCCGAGCTGGTGATGAGCTTCAAGACCGGATCGGAGGAATCGGAAGCCTGAGGATCGGCCCGGTCTCGGCCCTGTCGGGAAAGGGGCCGGCCGACTGCGGCCTCCGCCAACAAGCTTCGAGGAACTAATCGGGGAACCCTTCACCGCCACGGGCGGGCCGCTAAAACGCCGCGACGTCCAGCAACCCGCTAAAGCAGCGAGACCGGATCGACGTCGACCTCCAGGTAGGTGTCGGCCGGAAGTCTCAAGCCCTCCTTCACCGCCCGGGCCGCGCGGTGGGCCGTCGGAAGGGCCGCGGACTTGAGCAGGATCTGGTAGCGATGGTTCCCGGCGATGACCCCGATCGGGCACTCGGCGGGGCCGAGGACCTCGACCTCGAGGGCGAGGGTCTCGACGATGGCCACAGCCTCCCCCGCCGCCGATGAGGCGCTCATCCCGTTCTTGGACCTGAAGACCAGGCGCACGATCCGCGAAAAGGGAGGGAAGCCGAGGGCCTCCCTCGCGACGATCTCGCGGGCGTAGAACTCGTCCTGCCTTCCCGAGCAGGAAAGCCTGATCGCGTCGGCCTCGGGATGGAAGGTCTGGACGATGACCGTCCCGTCCTTGAAGAACCGTCCCGCCCTTCCCGCCACCTGCGTGATCAGGGAAAAAGTCCTCTCGGCCGACCGGAAGTCCGGGAGCTGCAACGCCGTATCGGCCTGGACGACCCCGACGAGGCGGACGCCGGGGAAATTGAGGCCCTTCGCGACCATCTGGGTGCCGAGGAGGATGTCGACGCCGCCGGACCTGAACTCGTCGAGGACGGTCTTGAGCTCGCCCTTCTTCGAGACCGAATCGGTGTCGACCCGGCGCACCGTGTAGCCGGGAAATCTCGCCCGTACCGTCTCCTCGACCTGCTCGGTGCCGTAGCCGGCGTAGCCGACGTCGAGGCTGCCGCACTCGGGGCAGACCGAGGGCGGAGGGGCGGAAAAGCCGCAGTAATGGCAGACCATCCGGTTCGCCGCCTTGTGGAAGGTGAGCGAGACCGAACAGTGCCTGCACTTGAGCTCGTAGCCGCAGGTCCGGCAGTGGAAGAAATAGGAAAACCCGCGGCGGTTGAGAAAGAGGATGGTCTGGCGGCCGAGGGCCTTGGTCTCCTCGATTTCGCCGACGAGGCTCCGGGAGAGGCAGCCGTCCTCTCCCCTCATGTCCACGACCCGGATCGCGGGCATCTCGCCCCCCGAAAGCCGCCTGGTGAGGGAGAGCCTCTCCATGCCCCCCGTTTCCATGAGGCGCCAGGCCTCGACCGAGGGGGTGGCGCTGCCCATCACGAGAGAGGCGCCGGCGAGGGCGCAGCGCTTCATCGCCACCTGCCTCGCGTGATAGCGCGGGGCCGAGGAGGACTTGTAGGAGCCCTCGTGCTCCTCGTCGATGATGACGAGGCCGAGGTTCCTCACGGGCGCGAAGATCGCGCTCCTCGCCCCCACCGCGATCATGGTCTCGCCCAGCCTGAGGGAATGCCAGGCGGCGAGGCGCTGGGATGGCGTCATGGCCGAATGGAGAACGGCGACGGGCCCGGGGAAGCGCTTCCTCACCGCCTCGATGAGCTGGTGGGTAAGGGAGATCTCGGGAACGAGGTAGATGACCCCGCGCCCCGCGTCGAGGGCCCTGCGGGCGGCGGCGAGGAAAACCTCGGTCTTGCCCGAACCGGTGATGCCGTAGAGGTAGAAGGTGCCCCCCTGCCTCGCCGCCATGGAGGCGATGGCGGCATCCTGCTCGTCGGAGAGCTCGCGGATCTCGTCCTCGCCGATGGGCTCGTCCGCCGGAAACGCGGGAACGGTCGAATCCCTCCTCGCGCCGGGAAGCATGGAACCGAGGGCCTCTCCGAGAGAGCAAAGGTACATCTCCCCCATCCACCGGGCGAGCTCGATCTCCCCCGTGCCGAACAGGGGTTCCTTGTCCAGGAAGCGGTCGGCGGCCTTGATCGTGCCGACCCCGGCCGGGGCCTCGGACTTGAGCCCGACGACGAAGCCGGTCGCCTTCCGCCTGCCGAACGAGGCGATGACCCGGCGCCCCACCCAGGTGGAGCTGTCGCCGGGATTCTTGGCCGGGGGCAGGTAGGTGAAGCTCGAGTCGATCGGGATGTTGAAGACGACCTCGAGAAACTCACTCATCGACGAGGCCACGGACGACCTTCAGGTCCTCCCACACGGGACGACGGAGCCCCTGGTCGCGAAGGACGGCGGCGGGATGGTAGGTCGGGACGAGCGGGATGCCGCGGTAGGCGAATTCCCTGCCGTGAAGCTTGCCCATGCTCTCCTCCACGCCGAGGAGGGACTTGCTCGATATGCGGCCGACCGCGAGGATGACCCGAGGATGGAGAAGCTCGATCTGCCGCTCGAGGTAGGGCCTGCAGGCCGAGATCTCGTCCGGCTGGGGGTCGCGGTTGTTCGGCGGACGGCATTTCACGACGTTGCCGATATAGCAGTTTCGGCCTCGATCGAGATCGACGGCCTGGAGCATCTTGTCCAGGTAGATCCCGGCCCTCCCGACGAAGGGAAGGCCCTGGCGGTCCTCGTCGGCTCCCGGCCCCTCGCCGATCACCATGACGAGGGGATCGAAGACCCCCATGCCGAAAACCGCGTTCGTCCTGCCCTCGCAGAGCCGGCAGAGCCGGCATTCCGAGACGGCGCCCGAGAGGGAATCGAATTCCGACTCGATGACGGCGCTCGCCTCCCTCTGGCCCGATATCGGAGGAAGCCTCATCCCGGGAGCGATGTCCCCATCGTCCGGCGCCTCGGTTCCTGGAAGCTTGTTGGTCCTTGCGGACGCCGCGGCGAGGGCTTCCCCCGAGGCCGAGGAGAGGGCGTGACCGGCCTGCCCGGCGATTCCGCGCGGCCCCGGCCCGTCGGACCAGCTTCCGGAAGGCGCCTGCGCAGCCCTATCCGCGGACCGGCCCTCGGGCACGGCACTGGCGGCCGACGAATCTAGTCCCCCGGCGGTCGGGGCCGCACCGCCGTCCTGGGCGGGAACCCTGAATTCCGGGGTCCGATGGTTTCTCCGGTAGCCCCAGGCGAGGTAGTCCTGGGCCAGGCTCAGGAGCTCGTAGTATTCGGTAAGCGATTCATTCTCCATCGGTGTCCTCCTTCCGTCCGGGTCCCGGATAGTTTCGTCTTTCCTTCCCCTCCGCGGGGTACATGACCTGCTCGAGAAAAAGCCCCTCGGGCGGGGCCGTCGGTCCCGCCCTGTCCCGGTTCCTGGCCTCGAGTGCCGAACGGAACTCTTCCGGACCGAGCCCCTTCAGGGCGAAGCTCACCATCGTTCCCACCAGGGAGCGGACCATGCGCCAGAGAAAGGCGTTCGCCCCGATGTCGAACACGAGGCAGGCCCCTTCCGGATAGAACGAGGCCGAGTGAACGAATCGGAATCGGGAAAGGCTCGGATCCTTCGGGCTCGAGAAGGTCGTGAAATCGGTCTCGCCCAGGATCGAGGAGGCCATCCCGTTCAGGACGGCGGCATCGGGCCTCCCCTGGACCGGCCACGTGTAGCGCAGCTCGTGGGGGAGGGCGAAACCGCCTGGCCTGATGAAGTAGCGGTAGCGCCTCTGCCAGGCGTCGAATCGGGCGTGGAAACCAGGGGTGGCCTCCCCGCTCGCGACGACCCTGACGTCGCGGGGAAGCATGGAATTGAGCGCTATCCTGAAATTCCCGGCCGGGATCGAGGAGATGTCGGTGAGAAAATTCGCGACCTGGCCGGTCGCGTGAACCCCGGCATCGGTCCGGCCCGCGCCGATGAGGGTGACCGGGTGCCCGTGCATCCTCCCGAGCGCGTCTTCGATATCGCCCTGGACCGACCTGTCCTTTTTCTGTCGCTGCCACCCGGAAAAATCGGTTCCGTCGTAGGCGACGACGAGCCTTATGTTCCGGTCAGGCATCGTCCGTCGTATCCTCTTCCGTCTCCTGGAGCTCGACCGACATCTTGTCGTAGAGCTCCCGCGATTTCTCGAGAAGGGGGCCCGGCTTGTTCTTGGAGGATTTCCCGAGGCCGAACATCTTGCCGATCGCGATCTTGGCGGCGTGAAGCTCGTCGATCCGTTTCTGGGGATCGGTCCGGGGACCGTACTTGAACTCGAGGATGCCGATGATGTAGAGGATACCCTCGTAGCCGTAGCTTTTGTCGGTGTCCGGACCGTAATTCTTGACCCCGCCGAGGGGCTCCTTGCCCTTCTGCTCCAGCTCCATCGCCAGCTTGTAGAGAAACAGGGCCTTCCGGTAGAAAACCTCGCGGAGGTAATCGTAGTGCTCCTCGGGGAATTTCTTGTGCATCGATTCGAAAAGCCAGGCCGCCCTGAGGGTCGAGAGGGCCATCTTGAAGGTCGGGCAGTACTCCTTCGTGAAATGCTCGTAGCATCGCGCCGCCAGGTAGTAGCTCGCGACCCCCTCGACGAGTTTCCGGGGAGAGGCGAAATCGAGGCTCGGGAAGATGAGCTGGGTATCCGTGATCCGCTTCGAGATGTCCTGGGCGAGGGGCGCCTTGATCTTCTCGTTCGCGACGGAGAAATCGGTGGAAAAGGCGGCGTAGTAGCAGGAGGGGCAGACCGTGACCTCGTAGATGAGGGGGAACACGTCGCCGTACTTTCCCGAGGGGAGCCAGTCCCGCCTCAGCTCGTCGGTGAGGGGGCCCGCGTTGAGCCTTCCGCCGCCCGAGAGCAGGTTCTCGCGATAGAAGGCGGCGTCGCACGCCGGGCACTTGATGGATTCCTTCGAAAAGTAGGTGATGTGGAGCTCTTTCTTCTCGTCGACCGGTTTCACGAATCTCTGCATGTCAGGCGCCCTCGATTATTGCCACGGCAATCGCCGAATCGTGCTCGTGGGTAAGCGACAGGAGGATACGGCGTCCGCCCCGCTCCTCGAACACGGCCTTCGCCCTGCCGTAGAGGATCATTTCCGGTTTCCCGTTTCGGTCGTTCTCCACCCTGATTTCCTTGAGCCCCATGCCGTAGAGCCCGGTGCCCACCGCCTTGCCGAAGGCCTCCTTCGCGGCGAACCTCGCGGCCAGGGAGAGGATGCAGCCCTTGCCCCGCGAACGGGCGGCCGCGAGCTCCTCGGGATGGAAAAAGCGCTCCAGGAGTCCGGGAACGGACTGCCAGTGCTCGAGGCGCGAGACGTGGACGACGTCGATGCCCAGCCCGACGATCACGGCGACACCTTCGGCGCCATGCTCGCGAGGATCAGATGGAGGCTGATCTCGGCGGGATCGTGCTTGAGCTCGGCGATGTTGGGGGGGAGGGACACGCTTACCGGCAGGGTATAGAGGCCGGGATCCTTGATGGACGAGAAGTCGATGCTCAGCGTCGTCGCCTCGGGCACGAAGGTGGAAACGTCCTGCTGGCTCCCCTGGATCTTGAGGCTCGCCAGGGGCAGGGTTCCGTCGATCGCGAGGTTGTGGGCGAGCCCGACCGGCGCGACCTGGATGCCCTCGATGGTCTTCAGGACGATGGATTCGAGGACCTTGCCCGTGAACTGGACCGTATCGGTCCCCGTCAGCGAGACGAGGGGATCGCGCTTCGCCAGGGACACCTTCGCCGTGAAGTCGGCCTTCCTCCCGGAGAGCTCGATCTGTTCGGTCGAGACGTCGGTGAGCTTTTCGATCAGGCTTCGAGGACCGGAGACCTCGACGCTCGAGGGAACCACCGCGTACTCGGAAAGCTCGTAGCCGGGTTCCATGTAGCCCTTGAAATTCGGGACGACGGAAACCGTCCGGGTCAGGCGCCGGTCGAGGCCGATCATGATCTCGGGGGGATCGACGCGGGTTTCCAGGGGATTGACGTTGAGCGCCGTCCCCTTCCGCTTCACCTCGATCGGGGAGCGGTAGACCCCCTCGCCCTTCTGCTTGGAGAAATCGGCGTACACGTCGAAGTCCTCGTCCATGATGGCGGCGAGGGCGTTGGCCTCGCCCCTGAGGGTGAGCCTCACCATCCGCGGGTAGCTGGTCGAGGGCACGAGGTTCGCCGTCGTGACGATCCGGAGCGGAACCTGGAGGTAGCGCTCGTCCAGGGTGCTGATGCGGTTCAGCATGAAGAGGATCACCGCCGCGGCGAGGGACAGGATCTTGACCGGCCAGTTCGCAACCAGTCGGGTGATAAGCGGTTTTTTACTCTTCATCGGTCGCCTCGGAGACTTCGGCAGCCTCGTAGGATCTCAGGTCCAGGAGCTCGGAAAGCCGTCTCTGGATCATCGCGATATTGAGGTCGTAGTAGAGCTTCGAATCGTTGGCCAGGGATATCGCCCCCGTCTCCTCCGACACGATGAGGATGATGGAGTCCGTTTCCTCGGATAGCCCGAGCGCGGCGCGGTGTCTCGTGCCGAAGCTCCGCCTGATGTCCTGCTGCTCGGAGAGCGGCAGGAAACAGCCGGCGGCGACGATCTTCCCGCCCTGGACGATCATGGCCCCGTCGTGCAGCGGGGTATCGTGGCCGAAGACCGTCACGATCAGGCTCGAGGAGAGATCCGCGTTGAGCCTGGTGCCGGTGTCGATGATGTTCTTGATGCCGACCTGGCGGGGAAAGACGATCAGGGCCCCCCGCTTCAGGCCCGAGAGGACCTCGGCCGCGTTCAGCACGGCCTCGAGCTGGGAGAGCTTCGGCTTGGCGTTCACCCTGAACCACTCGCCCTGGCCGAGCCTCATGAAGATCTTTCTGAGCTCGGGCTGGAACACGATGGCGACGGCGATGACGATGCCGGGCGCCAGGAGGTTCAGTATCCACTGGAGGGTCGTCAGCTTGAGGAAGAAGGCGAGGGCGTAAACCCCGACCATGAAGACGGCCCCGCGCACGAGCTGCACGGCCTGGGTCTTCACCATGATCTGGTAGCCCTTGTAGATGAGGAAGGCCAGGATCAGGATGTCCAGGACCGGCCGTACCAAATTGTATACACTTATCGTTTGATTAAGCCATTCCACCTTTTTACCGCCCTCAGGCCTTCCCTTCCCGAACCTATCGAAAACCCGCCTCCGCGAGGGCCCGAGCCACCCTGACGGCGTCGACCGCCGCGGCGACATCGTGAACCCTGAGGATCGACGCCCCGGCGAGAACCGCGGCGCAGTGGGCCGCCGTCGTCGCCTGGAGCCGATCCGCCGCCGGCCGGCCCGTGATCTCGCCGAGGAAGGACTTCCTCGACAGGCCCACCAGCACAGGATAGCCGCAATCGAGAAAAACCGCAAGCTTCGCGAGTATGGCGAGGTTGTCCCCGACCCTCTTGCCGAACCCGATGCCGGGATCGAGGACGATCCGGTTCCCGGCTATCCCGAGGCCGACGGCGTACGCCGCCCTCGAGCCGAGGTAGGCCGCGATCTCGGCGGCGACGTCGTCGTAGGCGGGATCCTCCTGCATCGTCCCGGGGTTCCCCTTCTTGTGCATCAGGACGAGGGCCGCGCCCCGGGATGCGACGAGGGGGCCGAGCTCGGGATCGTCCTCGAGGGCCGAGATGTCGTTGACGATGTCCGCCCCCGCGTCCAGGGCTGCCCGGGCGACCGTGGCCTTCCTCGTGTCGATCGAGATCGGGATCGGGCTCCGCTTCCGTATCCCCTCCACCACCGGGACGACCCTGGCCGTCTCGACCCCTGCGTCGACGTAGGCGGCACCCGGCCTCGTCGATTCACCGCCGATGTCGATGATCGCGGCCCCTTCGGCCTCCATCTCGAGGGCCCTCTCGACGGCGGCCTCGGCCGAGGTCGCGCGGGAGCCGGGAAAGAAGGAGTCCGGGGTGGCATTGACGATGCCCATGACGAGGCAGCCGTTTCCGAAGGAAAGGAAGCGCCCGCCGGGCAGTTCGAGGGGGGATGGAACCATGGAAACTAGGCTTTCCGGATTTCGTCGGGTCTGGCAAGCCTCTTCGGGACGACCTCGGCGTTCATCGCCTCGAGGCGATCGGCGATCCGCTCGGCGGTGAGGCCGTTCATCTCGAGAAGGTCGTCCCGCGGGGCCTGGGAACGGACGCAGTCGGCGACCCCGAGGTTGTCGCAGGCTATGCCGGGAAGCGAGGCCCGGACGAGGGATACGAGGCCCTCCCCCACCCCGCCCGAACGGACACCGTCCTCGACGACGACGACGGTGCGGTAGCCGGAGCAGACCGAGAGGAAGTAGTCCCCGTCCAGGGGCTTGGCGAAACGGAGGGCATAGACATCGGCGGGAAGGCCCCGGTCGGCGAGGAGGGTCGAGGCCTCGACTGCCTCAGAGCAGAGGGCGCCGAAGGCGACGATGAGGCTGTCACCCCCGCGCCGCTTGAGGAAGGACCCGCGCCCCGCCTCGATGGGCTTCGCGTATCCGTCGAGCTCGCGGGGACACTCGGCCTTGGGGTAGCGCAGGATGGCGGGCTTTCCCGACGCGAGGGCCCAGGCGAGCATCGAGCGGAGCTCGACGGCGCTTCCCGGGGCGAGTATGGCGAGGCCGGGAACGGACCTGAAAAGCGAGATGTCGAAGATACCCTGGTGGGTCTCGCCGTCGTCTCCGACGAGGCCGGCCCGGTCGAGGGCGATGGTGACCGGAAGGCCCTGGAGGGCGACGTCGTGGATGACCTGGTCGACCGCACGCTGCACGAAGGTCGAATAGAGGGCGACGACAGGCCTCATGCCGGCCGAGGCGAGCCCGGCGGAAAAGGTGACGGCGTGCTGCTCGGCG